>NZ_JAGFNY010000005.1 GCF_019448115.1 Succinivibrio faecicola
GACATCATTTGCAGTGCAATTGTAAAAACCAAAGGTGATATTCCTATCAAACTGGTTTTTATTAGAAATCGCAATTGCTCCAATGAATATCTAGCTCTCCTTTCTACAGACACCTCACTAGATTGTGAAGAGATTGTTAGACTATATGCTAGAAGATGGTTGATTGAGACCAACTTCAGAGCTCAAAAGCAATATTTCCGTTTAGGCACTGAAAGCTCAGCTAGAGATTATGATAATCTCTTTGCTTTTATGAATATCTCATCTATAAGATACATCATGCTTGAGTTTATTCGCAGATATAATATTGACGAGCGATCTTTAGGAGAACTATTTCGCTCTACCTGTCAACAGTTAGAAGATATCCCCTTTGTCAGTGCAATAGAATCTCTTATGCTGAGTTTTAACAACATAGCAAAGAAACTATTTGAAGCAAAAGTTCTTAAGAAAAACTGTTTTGCAAAAGCTCAGAAAATAATCACTGACAGCCTATCAGACTGGTTCACAGGGATCTGTAGATATCTAAAACAGATCTTAGGAGATCCAATAGCAACTTAATCAATACAAGTTTTTAAAGAGCATCAACACTAGAGTGTATCTAGGTTTAATTAAATTTTTTATCTGGGAAACTCGAGTTATAAATAAAAGAAAAGCCATACTATACTTGAAGTATAGTATGGCCTTTTTTCATGTAAAAGAGCTTAATTATTTAAACCATTTTGCATAAATCTTGTCGTATGTTCCGTTTTCCTTGATAACCTTTAAACCGTGAGAGATCTTGTCGGTTAAATCTTTATTCTTCTTTGAGGTTACGATACCATACTGCTCAAAAGTGAATCTGTCAGATAATAGGAACATAGCATTATTCTTGCTAGTTGCAAGATAGTATTCTAGTACAGGTTTGTCATTTACAGCTGCAATACATGAGCCTTTGTTTAATTCCATGAATGATTCTGCTGCAGTATTAAACTGTGTTGATGTTGCATCCTTGATTTTATCTGCAAACATTGCACCTGAAGTGCCGATCTGTGTACACAGTGACTTGCCTTCTAAATCTTTAAGAGTCTTGATTGTGCCTTCATATTTCTTTGAAACTAATGCTCCTAAGCCTGCATCATAGTAAGGCTCTGAAAAGTTAACAAGCTTAGCTCTTTCTTTTGTAATGGTGAATCCTGATATTGCAATATCAGCATTACCAGAAAGAATTGCAGGGATCTGACCGTCAAATGGCATGCTTGAAATATTGATCTTAAGATCTTCTACTTCAGCTATTGCCTTGATAATATCAATGTCAAAACCCACCAGCTCTGTAGTTTCCTGATCCATAAACTCAAAAGGTGCAAATGAAGGCTCAGTTACAACGTTTAAAACAGAATCTTGAGCATATGTATTATTAGTAAAAAGGCAAAAGCCTAGAACTGCAAGTGATTTTTTGATGAAATTCATTGAAAGCCTCTGAAAAAAAATACATTGGATACTATAATGTAATAGGGTATACGAACAAATTCAAGTATACGCATCAAAAATTAGCATGAGCATTTACACGGAGGAGCTATGAAAATTGTACACAGACTGTCAGAGCAGGCAGAAAGAGTAAAGCTCGTTACATACAATTTGAAAAGAGCCCATTCTGGTTTACGTAAAGAGCTTGAAGAAAAAGATGGCAATTTTACATTTAAAACTGGCAGTTCAAGATATTTAAAGCAGATAGAGAATCTTCATATAAGTTTGTTCAGGGAGCCTCTGTATCCATGGCTTATATGGCTATACAGATTCAAAGCACACGAGCTGATGAGCGTTATTGTCGATAAGGATGATAATGTCATTGGTTATGATCTTTTCTTCTTCCAGCCATCAGAAAAGAATAAAAAGGTTATCCATGAGCTTTATGTTGGTATAAGAACAGAGTATCAGGATAGAGGTTTGGGTGTAAAGTTAAGACAGTTTTCTGCTAAATGCTATGATGAAGGATATCTTGATGGTATATCAACTTTAGCATCTGTTGATAATATCAAGGCATTAAGAACAGCACAGAAAGCTGGTTTTGCAATAACAAAGATGTCAGCAAAGCCTGTAGCTCATTATCTATTTAAAAATCTTTTCAGAAGATACTAGTTCAGAGAAGATGTAAAAAAGGTAACACATATGTGTTACCTTTTTTGACAGTTACTATTTACATAGTAACTTTTTTGAATTTAATACGATGAGGTACAGCAGCTTCACCAAGGTTTGCCTTCTTCCAAGACTCATACTCAGTATAGTTGCCCTCAAAGAAGGTTACCTTACCTTCATCACCGTAATCTAGGATGTGTGTAGCAATACGGTCTAGGAACCAACGGTCGTGAGAGATAACCATTGCAGCTCCTGGGAACTCTAATAATGCATTTTCAAGTGCACGTAAGGTTTCCACATCAAGATCGTTTGTTGGCTCGTCAAGTAACAGGAAGTTACCGCCTACCTGTAAAAGTTTTGCAAGCTGTAAACGACCTCTTTCACCACCTGACAGATCACCAACACGTTTTTGCTGATCTGTACCTCTGAAGTTAAATCTGCCGATATATGCTCTTGAAGGAATTTCATATGAGCCGACTCTTAAAATATCCTGACCCTGTGAAATCTCTTCATAAACAGTATTCTCGTTCTTCATCTTGTCTCTGAACTGTTCAACATATGCTGTTACAACAGTTTCACCAAGCTTGATAGAACCTGCATCAGGCTGCTCAATTCCGGTTATCATTCTAAACAGTGTAGACTTACCTGCACCGTTAGGACCGATAATACCGACGATAGCACCCTTTGGAATAGAGAATGACAGATCATCAATCAGTACCTGACCATCATAGGCTTTAGAAAGATTGTTTACCTCAAGTACTGTCTCACCTAAGCGTGGCCCTGGTGGAATATAAAGCTCGTTGGTTTCATTTCTTGTCTGATATTCAACTGAAGATAATTCTTCAAATCTTGCAAGACGAGCCTTAGATTTTGCATGACGACCCTTAGCGCCCTGACGAACCCACTCAAGCTCTCTTTCAATCGATTTTCGTCTTGCAGATTCAGTATTCTCTTCAATCTGAAGTCTCTTATCTTTCTGATCAAGCCAGCTAGAGTAGTTACCCTCCCAAGGAATACCCTCACCACGGTCAAGCTCAAGGATCCAGCCTGCAACATTGTCAAGGAAGTAACGATCGTGAGTTACTGCAACAACAGTACCAGGGTACTGGTGAAGGAACTGTTCAAGCCAGTCAATTGATTCAGCATCAAGATGGTTTGTAGGCTCGTCAAGAAGCAGCATATCAGGCTTCTCTAAAAGAAGTCTGCAAAGTGCTACACGGCGCTTTTCACCACCAGATAAAACCTTAATCTGTCTTTCAAAAGGAGGTAATCTTAAGGCATCAGCAGCTTTATCAATCTGAACTTCGATGTTATGACCGTCGTGAGCCTGAATGATAGCCTCAAGCTGAGCCTGCTCTTTAGCTAATGCATCAAAGTCTGCATTTTCATCAGCATATTCAGCATAAACCTCATCAAGTCTCTTTAAGGCCTTAGTAACCTCTTCAAAAGACTCTTCAATAACCTCTTTAACAGTCTTTTCAGGATCTAAAACTGGCTCCTGAGGCAGATAACCTATTTTGATACCTGGTTGAGGTCTTGCTTCACCCTCGTAATCCTTATCAACACCAGCCATGATTTTGATAAGTGTAGATTTACCAGCGCCATTTAAACCAAGCACACCGATTTTTGCACCAGGGAAAAATGACAGCGATATATCTTTGAGGATCTGTCTTTTTGGTGGAACAATCTTTCCCACCCTATTCATTGTATAAATAAACTGAGCCATAAATTTCCTCTAAAAAATGACTGTCTCATTGTACCATGAATATTGTTTTTTATGAAAAAAATGGGCCTAACATTATAGTTAGACCCTGTTAGGAGTAGATATTTTGTAAGTTAGCTGTCCTGAAGCATCTGAAGTGCAATCTGAGGCTTTGAATTTGCCTGAGTAAGAATTGATACTGCACCTTGCTGCAGGATCTGTGCTGCTGTAAATGCAGTTACCTCTTCAGAGTAATCTGAATCTCGAATTTGGGCTCTTGAATCAGAAACATTCTCAAAGATGTTTTCCTGATTTCTGATGGTAGATTCAAGTCTGTTTTGAACGGCACCCAGCTCTGAACGCTTTGTATCAACTGCATTGATAAGATAATCAATACCGGCAAGCACAATCTGCGCTGATGACTGAGTGGAAATATCGATACCTTTTCCGTTTACATCGTATGAAAAGATATCTTCAAAATTGAAAGGACCGGCTGCTGCAATACTTGCAGGAGCGCCTTCAGGAAGATCGAAAGAATCAGAGTCCTGAAGTTTTGCTGTATATTTAGCTAAAGAATCAGTATCAAATCCAATTGATAAATCAATCTTGATAAGAGAGCCTGGATCAGGGCTAATCTGGAAACGTACAATAGATGCGTTTCCGTTTAATAAATCCTGACCACCAAAAGTTGTGTCTCTTGAGATACGCACAATTTCAGCATTGAGCTGATCAACCTCATCTTGAAGAGCCTTTCTTGCATCACTGGTATTTGTACCATTAGCAGAACTGATTGCAAGGGTTCTGATTCTCTGAAGCATGGTTGTGATTTCATCCATAGCACCTTCAGCTGTCTGGGCATAGGCAATGGCATTTTGAGCATTTCGGTTAGTCTGCTGTAAAGCATTTAACTGTAAGGTCAGACGGTCAGAAGTCTGAATTCCTGCAGGATCATCTTGTGCGCTGTTAATTTTAAGTCCTGTAGACAGTCTTTCATAAGCTTTATCAAGCTTTGAAGTTGCTGTATTTACAGAACGCTTTGCTGACAGTGCAGAAAGGTTTGTATTAATAAATAATGGCATATCTTTTCTCTCCTAACTAGTGGCAATAAATTGCCACTTTTTAGAAGATATGAAAAAACTATGCCAAATTTAATTAATGTCTGTTTTGAATGTAGACAGGTTGTCTACCTGATTTTGTGCAAGCTCTTTGATTTCATGAACATTCTGTTTGGAATCAGTAATATTCACAAAGCATTCATCGGTAATTGAATTAATGTTGTTTATTGCATGGTTAACATCTGATGCAATGGCACTCTGTTCTTGGCAGGAGTGAACAATCTGCTCAGACATATCAGTGATTGTTGCGATAATTCCCATAATCTCTTCAATAGCACTGTTTGCTTTTGAGCTTTGGTAAACTGAGTTATTCATTTCCTCTTCACAGGATGCAACAACAGTAACGCAGCTCTTTACCGCAGCAGACAGATTTGCAATTGTATCAGCAACCTCTTTTGTAGATTCTGCTGTCTTTGTTGCAAGATCACGAACTTCACTTGCTACCACAGCAAATCCCTTTCCATGTTCACCAGTTCTAGCAGCCTCAATAGTGGCATTAAGAGCTAAAAGATTTGTCTGATCAGCAATTGCGGCAATTGTTTTAACGATAGCATTAATCTGTTCACCCATTTCATTGATATTTGAAATAGCGATGGATGTATTTTTAAGCTTGTTAGACAGTGAGTGAGTTGTTGTAATATTGTCCTGCATTGTACATCTGCAGGTGTCTGAAGCTGTTTCTGCGTTCTTCACTTCAGATAGAGTAGATCTAGCAAACTCTGTAACTTTTTCAATGGAACTTTCCATGTTTGCTGTAGCCTCTGCTACAGAGTGAGCTTTTTCTCTTTGAATTGATATAGCATCTGATGTACTGTCTAACATGGATGAATTAACATTTACCATGTGAACCATCTTATTGAAGTCTAGATTTAACTTGCTAACGGTTTTCTTCATTGAATCAGCAACATCGTCAACCAGTTTGTCGATATTTCCGATTTCATTTTTTCTAAAATTATTGTTCCTTGATGAAGTCAGATCGCCAGCAGCTAATCTTCTTAATGACTTCCATACATGCTTTACTTCACTGTTAAGAGATTTTGAAAGGAAAATGGTAAGAAGAATGAGAACAATACCGCTGATACCTATTACAGAATATAAGCAGATGGTTATATGACTGTATGGAGATTTCATCTTTCCGCTTTTAGTCAGAGTATCAACTGTAGATATTGTATTTATGCTGTTTTCAAGTCCTTTTAGATAATTAGCTTCATTGTCTTTTAGAAGATCTTTTATTTCTTTTGAATAAGAATTTAGTGTAGAAATGATCTTCTTTGAATGTTCATCGTTATCAAAAAAGGAAATATTATCCTTGTTATTAAGAATTTTTTCTAAAGAATTTATTTTGTCAGAAATATTTAAGCGCTCTTTTGTAGCATTTGAATGAGAGCTTAGCTGTGCAAAAGATAAGCTTATAGAGTGGAGATTTGTATAAATGTCATCAATGCATTGTTTTTGTGATACGTATTTGTTTAATGTAGAATTTATTAACAATGTACCTAAGAAGAAAATTAAGATTGCAAAGACAAAAGATGCAATGATTCTTTGTACAATGGAAATATCATTGAAACTTAACGTAAAAAGAGATTTAAAAAAAGGTGCTGACTTAAAAGAGTAACTGCTATTCGTTGCAGAATCTTTTAAATCTGTTTTTTCCTGATTATTGCTCATGTTATCTTTTGTTTCTGTACTCTTAGAAGTTGCCTTTAACGCTTCCATACGTATCTCTCAACCTTGAACAATGCTCATGCGTATAGACAATAAATAAAGTCCATATTATCATGTAAAGGTGTAATATTAAAACTTCACATACCATATCTAATAATAAAGTATAATTCCGTTATTCGCGTATATAATATTTAATAATTTTGGAGTAAGTACAAATTTTTACCCTTATATTGGCTTATATATCGGATTAAATTGGTTGTTTTTTAGAGAATTTATTAATAATGGCTAAAAAAGAAAAATCAAGCAGTAATGTAATTGCCGTTAACAGAAAAGCAAGCTTTGAATATTTCGTTGAAGAAAGGCTAGAGGCTGGTCTTGAACTTCAAGGATGGGAAGTAAAGGCTTTAAGAGCTGGTAAATGCAACATTTCAGAGGCTTACGTAACTGTAAAGGATGGTGAAGTAATTGTTTTAGGTTCAATTATCAATCCTTTAAAGACAAGCTGTGCTTTTGTTGTAAGCGATCCTACAAGAACTAGAAAACTTCTTCTATCAAGAAGAGAAATAGATAAGCTTATAGGTTGTGTACAGCGTCAGGGCTATACCATTATTCCTTTAAAAATGTACTGGAAGGGATCATGGGCTAAGCTTGAGATTGGTGTTGCAAGAGGTAAACAAGAACACGATAAGCGAGATTCTATTAAGGATCGCCAGTGGGCTCGTGATAAAGAGCGTATCATGAAAAAGAATTTTAAATAGACAAAATGCACTGAAAATCAGTGCATTTTTTTTAAATGATATCCTTTAGTTGTAAGACCATTGTTTTTAGGATCTGAATAAATTTCTGTTTGTCTGAGTACATATGTTTATAAAGTTGTTCAATATTTTCTGAAAAATCCTTTGGCAGAGTTTTTGCGTTTTTAAGTGCATATTCAACCATCCTTTTTTCACCAGGATGTGTTAATTTGTTTAAAGCAAAAATAATATCAAAATATGATTCCATAAAAGCTGCAGTTCTGTGGCATACAGAAACAAGATCAGATCTTGAAACAGCCTTGTTTATTTGGCCTTCATATGATGGAAGAAAACCTGACAGAAGTTTCATGTTTCTTTCTATAATATTGTTTTTAAGCTTTTCTGGATACTCTCGTTTATACTCTTTTTGCAGTTTTTCAAACTCTCCATTTCTGTCAAAAATGATTTTACTGTTGATGAGAGTATGCCACATACATGTTGTATATCCATTATAGGAATTACATCCATCGACTACATAGCTTACAGTGTTTCTGTAGTCATTAAGATTTCTGTATATCAGATCGATATCAATTCCATCTTTTAATGTGCAATCATCTTCAAATTCCCAGTATGAGTTTGACATTTCCATGTAAGAACATGTTTTTTCTAAAATTGTGCGTCTTACATCTTCATTTGGAATACAGGAGCAGTAAATGCAGAGATCATAATCTGATTTACTATCATAATTCTCTTGAGCTCTAGAGCCACATAGGGCAAGAGCATCAACTTCAGGTAGTTTTGAAAAAAGTTTACAAAGTTCAGAAAAGTACATAAAAGTTGCCTGTCATGTGGTTGAGAATTTAACCTAACATATTGTTTGGCTTTATAAAACAAGTATTTAGCATACAAGCTGGATTTATAAAAAAGAATTGTTTTTTTTGCTTTTTGCGGAGTGTGTTTAATTTTAAAAGAGAATAGGAAGCCAAATTTACTTTTAAAGTATTTTTAGGGACTTTTAAATTTCTTGAATTAGAAATGAATTACGCCTCATACGAGGCGTAATTATCATGGAATGATTGTTACATATTATTTGTTACAAGGATCGAGATGTTTTTCCATAAAATTCTTGTCTGCAAGTAACTCTTTAGCCATAGTAAGAGCATGCTCAAAGTCAACAGCAATTGCACCATCTAGATTCTTGTGGATACCTGCTTTTTGCAGAATAGCTCTTGGCTGTGGTCGAACAGCTGAGAAGATAACATATGTCTTGTGTTCACGGCAGATCTTGATGATATCTTCAATTGAATTTTCACCAGAAGCATCTAGGTATGGCATGAATCTCATTCTTAGAATAAGGATTCTTGGCATTTTCTCCAGAGACTTTAACTTATCACAGAATTCTGATGCGAAACCATAGAATAGAGGTCCATTAATCTGAAGAACAATAACATCTTCTGGAATCTCAATATCATCATCAGCAGGATCATCACCATCCTGAGCTTCATACTCTGATCTGTGATGCTGGCGTCTTACTTCAACAGAACGAGCCATGTGACGCATAAACAGTAGAGATGCGAAGGTTACACCAACACCAATTGCAACTGTCAGATCAACCATTACAGTCAGTAAGAATGTAAGGATAAGAATTGTTCTGTCTGATGGACTTATCTTTGCAATCTGAATGAAGTGCTTTAAATCTGACATACCCCATGAAACCATGAAGAGTACGGCAGCTAGAGCAGCCATAGGAATGAATGCAAGAATGTCCATTGCAGTATATAGGAATACTAATAGGAAGATTGCATGGAAAATACCTGCAACAGGAGTTCTACCACCAGCCTTAATGTTGGTTGCAGTACGTGCTATAGCACCAGTTGCAGGGATACCACCGAAAATACCTGATGCAATATTAGCAACACCCTGACCTACTAGTTCCTGATTTAAAGAATGTTTGTGACCGATAAGACCGTCTGCAACAACGGCTGATAATAAAGCTTCAATACCAGCTAAAAATGCAATTGTAAATGCAGAAGGAACAAGATCTCTTATCTGATCTAAAGAAAATTCTGGCCAAACAGGAGATGGAAGACCTGTTGGTAAGCTTGGGAATCTGCTACCGATTGTTTCAACAGGCATACTAAATACATATGCAAGAACTGAAATTAGAAGAATTGAAACAAGGTATGATGGGATCTTTGGAGAAATCTTCTTGCAGATAATAATAGTTGCAAGACCTAAAACACCGAGCAGTAAGGCAGCATATGTTGTTTTATCAATGTTAGTAAGATAAACATACCATTTGTTCAAAAAGTCAGCAGGTACATTATCAACTGTTAAGCCAAGGAAATCCTTCACCTGAGATGATGCGATGATTACAGCAATACCTGTTGTAAAACCTGTGATAACCGGATAAGGAATATATTTAATCAGTTTACCTAACTTTGCATAACCTGCAACAACAAGGATAATACCAGCCATAATTGATGACAGGATTAATCCGTTAAAGCCATGCTGTGCGATTACATTGAAAATCACAACAACGAATGCACCGGTAGGACCACCGATCTGAACTCTAGAACCACCTAAAAAAGAAATAAAGAAACCTGCAACAACAGCGGTTACAAGGCCTTTATCAGGTGATGCTCCTGAAGCTACAGCCATAGCCATAGCAAGTGGAAGTGCAACAATTGCTACTGTAAGACCTGCAATTACATCTGCTCTGAAAAGATTAAAAGAATAACCTTCTTTCATGCAAGTGAAAAATGCCGGTACAAATGGATTTGAATTTTTCATAATAAAAAATATAAAACAAGCTTAGCAAAAGCTAAATTGTTGATTGATGTACATATATAAATGAATTAAGGCTAATGCAGGAAAGAAAAGCATCAGCTTTAAAAGTGTGAGCATTATACCAAAATCAAAAAGACAAAAATTCATAATCATGTAAAAAGTTTATTTTTTTCATCTATAGTGCAATTATCTGATCATTGTACGTTGAAATAGCTAAAAAGCCTGTTGTCAATGTTCAGCCTTTGTGTATAATAAAAAGGTCTTATCTTGGGGGTGATTCTGGTTTCGACCGGAAGTATGAATTCCTAGGAGCATGTCAAGTGGCGAAAGCTTGTAAAAAAGTCGCATAAAAATAGTCGCAAACGACGAAACCTACGCTTTAGCAGCTTAATAACCTGCTTGAAAGCCCTCAGTTCTAAGTCTTTCTAGTGACACTTAGTCGCACTGGGGTCGGTTCTTCACTAGATCGTGTGGAAGCTCCGTCTGTAGCTGAAGCATTAAACTCTCTTTACAGACTGGGTATTATGTAGCGTGGCTGTCCGCAGCTAGTACTAAGATCAAAGATTGCCTAAACATGTAGTGCCGAAGATGCAGTCTTTTGGGACGAGGGTTCAAGTCCCTCCACCTCCACCAAAGCCTTTAACACCTTGATGCAGCATGAAGAGATCTGTTTCAATTCTTTTCCTTGTGTTAATTTTCAAATAGCTGGTCAATTGTTACTACATGAACAAAATCACCAAAATAATTTGTTTTTCTTAATCCATACGTTGTTATCAGTGTATTGTGAATAGTTGCTCTTTTGGGTATTTGTTCTCGGAGAATTTTTTTTCGTCTTTCTAGAATTAAGTGGTAATCCTTATCAACTTCAAATTCTTCGTTGTAAAACTTTATCTCACACATGTGTACTACATTGTCTTTTCTTACAATAATTAAATCAATTTGTGTTCCACGTGTGTTTTCATCTCCTCTTTTTGACCAGAGCGCTTCTGTTGTAGATACTCCTCCGATCTGCAGAGCCATTTTTATCTGGTGGATGTGATTCCAACAAACATTTTCAAAAGCATAGCCTTTCCAGGAAAGTACTCGACTGGAGTCTTCTATGTTTATCCAGTCAATATTTCTGTTATCGCTGCTCTTGTCTAAAAACGTTAAATAGAAATAAGAGAACGGGTCCACTAGTTTGTATATTTCATCTCTTTTATTGTCACCAAATGATTTATATTTGATAATAAAATCTCCGGCAATTAAAGCGTTAAGCTGCCTTGATACTTCTCCGCTGTCGGTTACTCCTGTTATTTCAGACAATTCTTTTCTTGTTATGCCTTTATTTTTTGATGCTATTGCTTTTATGATTTGTTTAATAGGTTCTGCGTTTTTAAATAGTGAAGCAAACATTCGATTAAATTCATCTTTTAATGGAGCTTCATCTGCAAAGAAGATTTCATTGATGTTTTGAGCTAAACTTAATCTCTTATTGAAATACCTTAAATAATAAGGAATACCACCAACCATCATGTATGCTTGGATTACATCATAACGAGACATACAGATCTCCTTTGATGTTAGAAATTGCTCGCATTCTCTAAGAGTGAATGGTTTAAGTTTTATTTCGAATGTGACTCT
This sequence comes from Succinivibrio faecicola, assembly GCF_019448115.1. Taxonomy (GTDB): domain Bacteria; phylum Pseudomonadota; class Gammaproteobacteria; order Enterobacterales; family Succinivibrionaceae; genus Succinivibrio; species Succinivibrio faecicola. Next base: position 11,739 of record NZ_JAGFNY010000005.1, read on the forward strand.
TCCATAAAGACCACCGTGATTGTTTATGATATTGGTGAGAATCCAGGAACTGGAACTTCCACAAACAATTACCATAAGGTTCTTTCTGTGGCAGGCCCACCCGTTCCAAAAAGCCTCGAAACCTGTCATAAATTTTGCTTTCGGAGTGTCTAGCCATTGCATTTCGTCTAAGAAAACAACAATTCTTTCATTGTCCTTATATTTTTCCACGAGAAGATCTTCAAGCATATAAAATGCCTCCAGCCATGACTCAGGCGTTTTTTTCCCTTTATAGCCTTGCATAGTTAGTGATCTAAAAAAATGTGTTAGCTGATCTTTCATTAAATGTGCTTTTACATTCTCCTTTTCACTATCAATTGGAGATAATCCTGCATGACGAAAATTTAACCTATCTCTAAATACTTCATCAATCAGGTATGTTTTGCCAACACGACGTCTACCATATAAAGCAATAAGTTCAGCATCTTCGCTATGATATAGCTCATTTAATTTTTTGATTTCTTTTTCTCTACCGATTAGCATTGCTTATCCTTTATTTATAATTTTCGGTGAAATGGAATTTTTGTCTTCTCTTCGAAAATTATAATTAAAAGAATTCATTTTTTCCATTTATATCTAATTATAATTTTCGATAAAAATACTTTTTTATAACTTCATCGAAAATTATAGATGTATGATATGCCGTTTTATGTGACTAAAAAATCTTTTAAGACGAGATGATAACAGTATGTTGTTAATGCAATATTGAGGGATATTATTGAGAAAAATAGTAAATTAAAGTTTTCGATAAGATATGTGATTTACTATTTCATCGAAAAATATAATTAGTAATCTGCTCGGAATTTTGTTTTATAGCAATATGTCCTGCTTAGAGTTGGTTTATTCTGTATTTTTTTTGTAGTTTTTAGTTTTTTTATATTTAATTGATTTATAAATAAATTTTACAGTAATTTATCCCTCCACCTCTACCAAATCCTTTAACCACAAGATTCTGCTTGAAGATCGCTTTTCAGTTTTGATACTTCTTGTTATTTTTCGAAAAGCAGTCAATTTTTAAGACATGAACAAAAAAAGACGGATCAACTTCGCATGATATTACGGATCACTTTCGTGATTTTTAACATTAAATTATAAAAAGACAAAGAAATAGGATTACACTGATAATGGAAAAAAGATAGTTTTATATTGAACTGAATTAATAAAAAAAACTCTGAACAAATCATAAGAAAAGTTCAGAGTTTTGAAAATACAGATAAAATATTATCTTCTAGACAAGCTTTTTACATTACGCAATTCCTGTCCTGTATAAATCTGACGAGGACGGCCAATTCTAGAATCCTTGATAGTGTGCATCTCATTCCAGTGAGTTATCCAGCCTATAGTTCTTGCAAGAGCAAAGATTACAGTAAACATAGATGTTGGAATACCAATAGCATTCAGAATGATACCTGAGTAGAAATCAACGTTTGGATATAGATTTCTTTCAATAAAGTACTCATCAGACAGAGCAATCTTCTCAAGTTCAGTTGCAACCTTAAGAAGAGGATTATTGTCGATGTGCAGAGCATCAAGAACTTCATGGCATGTTTCTCTCATAACAACAGCACGAGGATCAAATGTCTTATATACACGGTGACCAAAACCAAACAGTCTGAATGGATCATTCTTGTCCTTAGCTCTTGCTACATATTCAGGAATTCTGTCAACAGAGCCGATTTCCTCTAACATTCTTAAGCAAGCTTCATTAGCACCACCGTGAGCAGGACCCCATAAAGATGCCACGCCAGCTGCAATACATGCATATGGGTTTGCGCCTGAAGAACCTGCAAGACGTACTGATGAAGTTGAAGCATTCTGCTCATGGTCTGCATGAAGAGTAAAGATTCTATCAAGAGCCTTTTCAACGATAGGATTAACTTTGTATTCCTCGCATGGTGTTGAGAACATCATGTGCAGGAAGTTTCCTGTATAGCTCAAATCGTTCCTTGGATAAACGAAAGGCTGACCGATCGAATACTTATATGACATTGCTGCAAGAGTTGGCATCTTGGCTACAAGTCGAATTGCTGTTAATTCACGATGTTCTGCATCATAAATATCAAGTCCGTCATGGTAGAAAGCAGAAAGAGCGCCTGCAATACCACAAAGCACAGCCATAGGATGAGAATCTCTTCTGAAAGCCTGGAATAAAGATTCCATCTGAGTATGAACTAATGTATGGTGCTTAATACGGTCAACAAATTTCTCATACTGCTCTTTGTTTGGAAGTTCACCTTTGAACAGCAGGTAACACACCTGCAGATAATCAGCTTTAGTTGCTAGCTGATCGATTGGATAACCACGATAAAGTAATATACCTTTCTTTCCATCGATAAAGGTGATTCTAGACATACATGATGCTGTTGATACAAAGCCTGGGTCATAAGTGAAGTAACCTTGCTTACCAAGCTCTCGAATATCAATAACTTCAGGACCTAATGTTCCCTTTAATATAGGGAGCTGAATTGGATCCTTTCCAGGAATCATCAATGTTGCATACTTATCTAATGTAGGTAGAGTATCTTCAATTGCCATTATGATTGCCTTCCTTTTATAGCTTTATATTCTTTTACACTCTTTCATTTTATATACAATAAAAAAAAATACTAGATCAGCTTAAATTTGAAATTATTGCACAATAATTGATCATAATTTGGTAACAAGCTATAGAAAACTATTATCTTGTTATGTAATTTAAAAACAAATAGAATATATAAACTGTTTTTTTTGAGAAAACACTGTATTTATTAAATTTGAAGAATATTATGGAAAAGAGAATTCTGTTAACAGAGTGTACTGATGATGTCGGTCTAATTGCAAAAATCACAAATGTATGCTCACTGTTCCACCTAAATGTCACTCGTCAGGATCAGTTTGCCTCTCCTGAAGACCACAAATTCTTTATGAGAACCGTAATTGAAGGTGATTTTTCTAACGACAAAACCGTTAAGACATTCATTGATACAGTTATCAGCCTTCTTCCACAAGGTGCTAATGTAAGATTAGCAGATGAGCACAGACGCCGTTTATGTGTTCTTGTAACTAAAGAATCACACTGTTTAGGTGAGCTTTTAATGAAAACCTATTCAGGCGCACTTAATGCAGATATTGTATGTGTTGCCGGTAATCATCCTGATTTAGGTGCTCTTGCAGAAAAATTCAATGTTCCTTTTAAACTTGTTTCTTGCGAAGGTATTACAAAGGAAGAGCAGGAAAAGAGAATGATTGAGGTTATTGACTCAACAAACTGTGATTATGTAATTCTTGCAAAGTATATGAGAATTCTGTCACCTGAGTTTGTAGGTCACTACCCACTTGGAAAGATTATCAATATTCATCATTCCTTCCTTCCTGCTTTCATTGGTGCAAAGCCATATCATCAGGCATATAACCGTGGTGTTAAGTTAATAGGTGCAACAGCTCATTTTGTTACAAACAATCTTGATGAAGGACCAATCATTGAGCAGGATGTGATTAAGGTAAATCATCGTTATGACCCAGAGACCCTTGCAAAGGCTGGTCATGATGTTGAGCAGATGGTTTTAATCAGAGCTATTTCCAAGGTTCTTGATGATAAAGTATTCATCCATGGAAATAAGACTGTAGTATTTTAGTTTTATTTCTTTACAAAAAAAGGCGCAATATTTGCGCCTTTTTGCACTTAATTAAGGTGCCAGTCTTTTTGGGGGTAACCAAAGACCATCTTCTTTTTCATAAATGAATCTGTCATGAAGTCTGTTTTCTCTTCCCTGCCAGAATTCAACTTTAGTGAATTTGACCTTATATCCACCCCAGAATGAAGGCAGAGGAATCTCACCGTTTTTAAATTTTTCTTTAATTTCTAAAAACTTACTCTCAAGAATTCCTCTTGCAGAAATAAGATGAGACTGATGAGATGCCCAAGCACCGATTTGAGATCCTCTTGGTCTTGAGTGGAAATATTTCAGATCTTCTATTGTGCTCTGTCGTTGAGCTTCACCAATAAACATCACCTGTCTTTCAAGCATATACCAAGGAAATAGCATACAGATCTTAGGATTATTCTTTAGATGCTGAGCTTTTCTTGATCCGAGATTTGTATAAAAAACAAGTTCATCTTTAGTGTAATTCTTCAAGAGAACCATTCTTGAATATGGAGTATTGTTTTCATCAACAGTACTTACAACAACACCATTAGGATCGTAAAGTTTTGAGTCAATAGCCTGTAGAAGCCATTTTTCAAAAAGATCCATAGGATGTTCAGGCATCTCTTTTTCATCTAACCCGCCAGCCTGATAGCTTCTTCTTAAATCTGCTACGTCAATCATTATTATTTGCCTTTTCTTAAATCTCACTGCAATTATCGTATCTGATTGACCATAATATACAAATTTTGTTACACAATGATCAAAAAATGAAATAAATTTGCGTTTTCGTGTTTTCCTCTCTAATAAAATGGTAAAATATTCAGATAGCATTTGCCCAAAAGGTTATAAGGCTGACATTGATAGGAAGATCATGTTAGAAATATAGATATTTATAGCTATAGCTGATAGGCAGGGTATTTTGTACTTGTATGATGAAAGCTTCATGCATTATGCAATCTGCTTAAGTCTTCTTTGATCTTTCATTATGTTAAGTCTTCATTTATCAACAGGAACTGACAGATGTAACTCCTTTTTAACGGTCTTTCTCCTGTATTATAGCCATAAAAAAATAATTCTATTGAGAATCTTTAATCTGATTCATTTTAAATAGTGTTCTTATGAGCACAGAGAAGATAGAGTTAATTCTGATTTGAACAGAATGTTTGGGAAAAATTTCATATTGTAATTCACAAATTAGGTACAAGTAATGAGTAATTATCCAAAGACAGCATTAGTTATCAATTGTGGTAGCTCTTCAGTCAAGTTCGCAGTTTTAGATCCTACAGACGGTCACGTTTTCTTAAACGGTATCGGTGAGGCATTAGGTTTAGAGGATGCACGCATTTCCTGGAAACACAGCGGTGGCGAGAAGACTGAAACTCCTCTTGGTGCAGGCGCAGGTCATGATAAGGCATTAGCATTCCTTGTAAACAATATTCTTGCAGACGATAAGGCTCTGTTAGACTCAATTGTTGCATGTGGTCATAGAATCGTTCAGGGCGGTGATATCTATTCACAGCCAACTTTAATTGATGATGAAGTAGAGGAGAACATCAAGAAGGTTATTCCTTTTGCTCCTCTTCACAACCCAGCTCATCTGTTAGGTATTGATGCAGCAAGAGAGAATTTCCCTAATATTCCTCATGTAGCAGTTTTTGATACAGCTTTCCATCAGACAATGCCTCCAAAGGCATACCGTTATGCTATTCCTGAGGAATTCTACACTGATTTACATTTACGTAAATATGGTGCTCACGGAACTTCACATATGTTTATTGCTCAAGAAGCAGCAAAGATGCTTGGTAAGCCTCTTGAGGAAACCTGTCTGATTACCTGTCACATGGGTAACGGTGCTTCAGTTTCAGCTGTAAAGAACGGTAAGTGCGTTGATACTTCTATGGGTTTAACTCCATTAGATGGTCTTATCATGGGTACCCGCTGCGGTAGCATCGATCCTTCAGTTGTATTCTTCTTATGCGAGAGACTACACAAGACTCCACAGGAAGTTGAAAAGATCTTCAATAAAGAGTCTGGTATGATGGCTGTTTCTGGTGTTTCATCAGATTTCCGTCCAATTGTTGCTGGTATTCAGGAAGGTAATGAGCGTTGTACTTTAGCTTTACAGATGTATGCATATCGCTTAGCTAAGTTCATTGCTTCATACTATGTTCCACTTGGACATGTTGATGCAATCGTATTCTCTGGTGGTGTAGGTGAGAATGGTCCTACCACACGTAAGTATGTATGTTCAGAGCTTGAAGAAGCATTTGGTATCAAGATTGATAACGATGCAAACTATAAGGCTCGTGTATACATGGGTGTTGATCATCAGGTTATTTCAAAGCCTGACTCTTCAGTAAAATTATTTGTTATTGCAACAAACGAAGAGTTAATGATTGCACGTTCTGCAATGCAGTTTGTTAAGTAATCTTCAGAAAAACTGTATTTAAAGAAGACCTTGCATGTGATAATGCAAGGTTTTTTTGTTATTATATGCTCAAGTTCAATTAATTAAGGATTATATGAGTAAGAAAAAAGACATTATCATTCTCGATAAAATGGATGAAAAAGTATCAACCAATTTTGTTAGAGGATATAAAACTTTCTGGCCTTTTCTAAAACCATACTTCTTTTGGGCTGTTCTTGGCGTAATTTTAACAATTCCTGTTGGTGCTTTAGACGCTGTTGTAGCATCTTTCCTTAAACCATTCATGGATAATGTGATGGTTGCACAGGATGCAGAGTTTTCAACGCTCGTTCCTGTTTTTATTATAGGTTTTACCGTGATACAGGGTATATGTATCTATGCTTCAAACATAGTAAATGCCTATGTTGGAAGTAAGGTTTCTATGGATCTTAAAAACGCTCTGTTCAAAAGATTACTTCGTTTTGAATCAAGATTCTTTGATAAGAATACTTCAGGCTCTGTAATTATGCGTTTTGCTGGTGATGCTGATACAGCAACATCAGGACTTATTGCAAACCTAAAGCTGTTTTTACAGAAATTTTTCTCTTCATTAGCTCTGGTGGTTGTTTTACTTTACAACTCATGGGAGCTTTCTTTTATTGCTGTTGGTGTTCTTCTTCTTATTGTCTACCCAATGAAGATAGTAAGAAAAAGAATCAAGCAGATTACTTTAAGAACTCTGTCCTCTGGCGCAAAGCTTAATACCTACTACTATGAAACATATTCTGGTATTAAGACAATCAAGTCTTTCAATCTTCAAGATCAGATGGCTACTTCATATAAGGATAATTACAAATCACTGTTTGTTCTTGGTATGAAGATTGTTCGTGACACTAATTGGCTAGCACCTTTCATGCATTTAGTTACAGCCTTTGGTGTAGCAGGAGTTTTATATTTTGGTCTTCATTTAATTGAGACAAAGGATATTACAGCAGGAACTTTTGTTGCGTTCCTTGCAGCGCTAATCATGCTATATACTCCTATAAAGAGTATTGGTAATAACTATATTGCAGTTCAAAATTCGCTTTTAGCTTTAGATCGTATTTCTCAGCTGCTACATGCAGAATCTTTTGAATCTGCAAGTGAGGATGGAAAGGACGAATTAACTGAGATTAAAAAAGACATTACATTTGATAATGTTACATTCAGTTATGACGGCGAGAAGACTATTTTAGATAGTATCAGTCTTAAAGTTCCTGTCGGAACAAAAGTTGCTCTCGTTGGTAACTCTGGCGGTGGTAAATCAACTGTATGCTCATTAATTCCTCGTCTTTACGATATAGATAAAGGCTCTATTAAAGTCGATGGCAAGGATATTAGAGAGTATTCTCTATCATCACTAAGAGACAAAATCTCAATGGTATTTCAGGATAATTTCCTTTTTGCAGGTACCATTAGAGACAATCTTCTTTATGGTAAGAAAGATGCAACGCAAGAGCAGATTGAATTTGCTATAAAGAGTGCATATCTTGATGATTTTATTGATAAATTACCTGACGGTTTAGATACTGTTATCGGCGAGAGAGGTCTTCTGTTATCCGGCGGACAAAGACAAAGACTTGCTATTGCAAGAGCAATTTTAAAGAATGCACCACTTGTTATTCTTGATGAAGCAACATCAGCTTTGGATAACAAGTCAGAAAAGGTGGTTCAGCGTGCTTTAGACAAACTCATGGAAGGCAGAACGACTATTGTTATTGCTCATAGACTTTCTACAGTAATGGATGCTGATATGATCTACGTAATTAACGACGGACATATTGTTGAGCAAGGCTCACATCAGCAGCTAGTAGAGTTAGGTGGTGCATATAGCGTTCTATACAAGTCACAGTTCTCAAAGACTCACAAAAGCACAGAAAGTGAGAAGATAGAGCAAAACTAGAAACAAGATAATCTAAATAAACTAAATGGGCACTATATATAATGTAGTGCCCATTTTTATCGTTTATCTTATTTCTGATCTGATTTTGCAATCTGCTCTTCAACTTCCACTAGATATTCGTGAATATCAATTTGAGAGCGGATCTGCTTATCGCCTTCTTTTGCCTGAACGTATACGTTCTTCTGGTCTGCATCGATTATTCTTGCCTTGCGATTATCATTCTGCTGAAGTATTAGAATATCTTTGATTCGTTTGATAAGGTCAGGATCTACTATTCTTGTACCAACCTCAATTCTTAGATCAAGGTTTCTTTTCATCCAGTCAGCAGAGCTGATGAACAGCTCCTCATTTCCTCCATTATTGAAAAGCATTACGCGAGGGTGTTCAAGGAATCTGTCCACAATAGATGTAATATAAATGTTGTCAGACAGATCTTTTACACCTGGCTTTAAAGCACACATTCCACGTACAATACCGCGAACTTTCACACCGGCTTTAGATGCTTCGTACAGTTTATTAATAATTTCAATATCGACAAGAGCATTAACCTTGAAGTTGATTGAGGCTTTTATACCCTGCTTTGCAAAATCAATTTCTCTGTCTATCATGAAATTAATTCTGTCTCTTGCATTTAGTGGAGATACTAGGAGATTTTCAAATTTTGGTCTTGTGTAAGGATATTCAATAAATGAGAATACGTCATCTACTTCCTTAGTAATCTTTGCATTAGCAGTAAATAGAGCAAAGTCGGTATAAATCTTTGCTGTTTTCTCATTGAAATTACCTGTACCAATGTGAGCATATCTAACAATGCCACTTTCTTCATGTCTAGTAACAAGACACAGTTTTGAGTGGATCTTCAGTGTTGGAAGACCGAATAGAACCTTTACCCCTGCATTTGTAAGTCTTGAAGCCCATTTAACGTTGTTAGCCTCATCGAATCTGGCTTTAAGCTCAACAACCACAGTAACACTCTTGCCGTTATTTGCAGCATGAATAAGAGAGTTGATTACTCGAGAATTGCTTGCAACACGATAAATATTGATCTTGATGGATGAAACCTTAGGATCATATGAAGCATGTCTTAAAAACTCTGTAAAGTAGTCAAAAGAGTAGTATGGATAGTAAAGAAGAATATCCTTTTTGCCGATTGCCTCAAAAGGAGTCATTGCGTTGACAAACTGATATGACTTGATCTCACTTAGAGGTCTGTTCTCCATGTCGTCACTTCCAAAGCTTGGGAATGACAAGAAATCCTTAAAATTGTGGTATCTGTTTCCAGGCATCATAGAATCAATAGAACTCATTTTGAGTTCCTTTGCCATGAAATTAACCATATTCTCAGGCATTTGAGCATCATAGGAGAAGCGAACTGGCATTGCATTTAATCGCTGCTTTAGTGACTCAGACATATTATCAAGAACCGATCTGTCAATATCTCCAACAAGATCGTATTCAGCGTCACGGTTCATCTTAATAGAATAAGCTTCAATCTTTTCGTAGGTGAATAGGCCTTTGAAGATTGAGTCTATTCCAACTCTAATAACGTCATCAAGGAACATAAAAGTAACATTGTTATCCTCAGATGGCATTCTGATAAAGCGAGGGATCTTATCTGTTGGTATCTCGATTAGTGCATGGTAAACATCATTACCATCGGTCATATCAACCAGCAAATAAGTAAATTCATCTTTTAAAAAAGAGACAAGATCTGTATCTTCGCCAATGATCACAGGATTAATATGCTTTAGAACATGTCTTCTAAAATAAGAGTGTACCCATTCATTCTGAGCTTTTGTAATTGAATCAGGATCTCGAAGGAAAATATTGTGATCAGCTAGTTCTACAAGAAGCTGTTTGTAAATTCTGTTTAAAGTTCTCTGGTATTTGTTAGCTTCGTTCTGAACCTGTCTTAACAGATTAACAGTATCTTCATTTCCCTGAGCCTTGTTAATGATTACCTGTCTTTTTAACTCTGCAACTCTAACTTTAAAAAACTCATCTAAATTGCTTGAGTAAATACCAAGAAATCTTACTCTTTCAATAAGTGGAACTGAGGGATCTGCTGCCTCCTGAAGTACACGCGCATTAAAAGATAGCCAGGAAAGTTCTTTTGGCATGATTGAATCACAAACAGGAAGCATATAAACCTCGAATTATTACTAAAAATTAAGGTACCGATACTGATTATAGTATATAAACAACGTAAACTTCAGATTAAATAAATGTTAAAAATATGTAATCAGTCTTAACAAATCAATTTACTCATCTTCTTTTTCAAAAAGATTGAAAACAGAATGTTCCTGTAAACTGTCTCTTAAAGCAGGAATCGCGTTTACATATCCAAGGTGTGCTGAGTGAGCAAGGTAATCAGCTCCAATTTCAATTGTTGAATCATCTCTTATGTAAACACGTCCAAGGATATAATTACCTTGAGCTTCACCTACAAGGTTTATTGCTCTTCTTGCCCAGTAATTTGAGTTTTTCAGATCACTTTCTTTATAGAAGAATAATGAAATTCTAGAACAGATGTAGGCTCTTGTAATTAGAAAATCTGAATAATGCTTGCTTTTTGTTGATATTGCCTTTTGCATGCATTTTTCAAATTCTTTGTTTAAGGTTTCTGTTTGATATAGGTAAGAGCCGTCTGAATTTCCTAAAAAAGAGTAAGTCTTCTTTGCAAATCTAGCATCTTTTTCATTGAGAGTTGAATAGTATAGACTTACGATTTCATCGTAATTGTCAGCTTTTCCAAGACTGCAGTTAAAGCATAGTTCTTTGAAAATATCCTGCAAAGTAGGCTCGCTAACGATAATCTGTTTGTTTTGGATTATCTTCTCTGCAGTTTCATCTTCAAGAGTGCAACCACTGAATAGAAAGGCAAAAATAATAATGAGCAGTACGGACAGCTGCTTTTTAATCATAATTATTCTTTTGGTAGCTCTATATATTCAGTTGTACTGTTTAAAGCGTTATTTATCTGATTAAAAGAATCAGGTTTCTTGTAATCGCCACCCATGTCGACTAATGTTGTTCCATTGAAAACAAGAACAAGTCGCTTTACATCAGGTGATGACCAGCCTTCTCTGTAAAAATTGATGTAGTACCATCTGCTCTTATCATATGGATCAATTAACATTGGGCTTCCAAGTACGTATCTTACCTGCTCTGAACTCATTCCAACTGATAACTGATTTACCAGATCCTGCTCAACGTAATTACCCTGTACAAGATCAGCTCTGTAAGCGCAAGAGGATGTTAATAATGAAACAGAAGTGAAAACAGAAATTGCTAGTAATAATTTTTTAATCTGCATTTTTATAAAACCTTAAATTTGTTTGCATTTAATGCTTTGTTTATCTTACCAAATATGTGAAAAATAATATACATGTAAAGCATATAAAGTGATTTACAGTATATATAAATTCAAAATAATGTATTTGATTATCTGGTTTAAGATGTAAAAGAACTTAGATTATTTATAAAAAATACAAGAATTTTATTTTTTTTTCATATTTGCCCTTGAATTACCAATAACAGCCCCCATCTTATCTGTAGCGTTAATTTTAATTTTAAAAGAGTTCAAAATGCAGACTGAAGAAACCCAATTTCAACAGAAATTTGAAGAAACATGTGATGCTCAGGAAAACATCAATGCTGCAGCAAACGATGCAGACAATGCTTTTCTTGATGAGAATGTAGATGCACAAAATGAGCAGAATACCTGCGAGTGCAAGTCATGCGAGTGCGAGTCATGTGAGTGCGAACCATGTGAGTGCGAATCATCAGTTGATGTTAAGGCTCTTATGACTGAGAACGAACAGCTAAAGGCACAGATTGAAGCTTTAGCTAACAAGCATAAAGATGATACCGATCTTCTAAAGCGAGCTCTTGCAGAAAGTGAAAATCAGAAAAAGCGTATTGAAGCTGATGTTGAGCGCGAAAAGAAGTATGGTAACGAGAAGATTTTAAAGGCTCTTTTACCTGTAGTTGATTCACTAGAACTTGCTTTAAAGCATTCTAATCATGATGACCCTGCTGTAAAGCCAACAATTGAAGGAGTTCAGAATACTGTAACTCTATTATTAAAAGAGCTTTCACACTTTGGTGTTGAGGTATCAGATCCAGAAGGCTTAGAGTTTGATCCTAACATTCATCAGGCAATCTCAATGGCTCCTAGTGCACAGGTTAAGGCAAATCATGTACTTTCTGTAATGCAGAAAGGTTACATCCTAAACGGAAGAGTTGTTCGTCCTGCAATGGTAATTGTTTCAAGCGGAGCTCCTGCATCCACTGCAGAGGAAGACAAAAAAAATTCAATAAATATTGAAGCATAGACTTGAAATATAAAAACGCTATCTCCATTTAGGGTAATAGAAAGAATTTAAATTAGGAACAACCTAAAAAGAATTTAAGAGGAAATACAAAATGGGAAAGATTATTGGTATTGACTTAGGTACAACAAACTCATGCGTTGCTGTATTAGATGGCGACAAGGTTCGCGTACTTGAGAATTCAGAAGGTCGTCGTACTACACCTTCAATCGTTGCTTATGCTAAAGATGGTGAAATCATCGTTGGTGATGCTGCAAAGCGTCAGGCTGTAACCAATCCTAAGAACACTTTATTCGCTATCAAGCGTTTAATCGGTCGTCGTTATGAGGATAGCGAGGTTCAGCGTGATATCGGTATTATGCCATTCAAGATCACCAAGGCTGACAACGGTGATGCATGGGTAGAGGTTGATGACAAGAAGTTAGCTCCTCCACAGATTTCTGCTGAAGTTTTAAAGAAGATGAAGAAGACTGCAGAGGATATCTTAGGTGAGGAAGTTACAGAAGCAGTTATTACCTGTCCTGCATACTTCAACGATTCACAGCGTCAGGCTACTAAGGATGCTGGTCGTATTGCTGGTTTAAATGTAAAGCGTATCATCAACGAGCCTACCGCAGCTGCTATTGCTTACGGTGAGGATAAGGCAAAGGGCGAGCAGAAGATTGCTGTTTATGACTTAGGTGGTGGTACCTTCGATATTTCAATTATTGATATCGATGAGTTAGATGGCGAGAAGACTTTCGAAGTACTAGCTACTAACGGTGATACTCACTTAGGTGGTGAGGATTTTGATAACCGTATCGTTGATTTCTTAATCGATGAGTTCAAGGCAGAGCAGGGTGTTGATTTACGAGCTGATCCATTAGCTCTTCAGCGTTTAAAGGAAGCTGCTGAAAAGGCTAAGATTGAGCTTTCTTCATCACAGCAGACTGATGTAAACCTACCATACATCACAGCTGATGCAACTGGTCCTAAGCACATGAACATCAAGATCACCCGTTCAAAGCTTGAGTCTTTAGTAGAGGATCTTGTTTCAAGAACCTTAGATCCTGTTAAGACAGCTCTTTCAGACGCTGGTTTATCACCATCAGATGTTAACGATGTAATCTTAGTTGGTGGTCAGTCACGTATGCCAATGGTTCAGAAGTTAGTTGCTGACTTCTTCGGCAAAGAGCCACGTAAGGATGTTAACCCAGATGAGGCAGTTGCTATGGGTGCTGCTATTCAGGGTGGCGTTTTAACAGGTGACAAGAAGGACGTTCTGTTATTAGACGTAACTCCACTTTCATTAGGTATTGAGACCTTAGGTGGTGTTATGACTACTCTTATCGAGAAGAACACAACTATTCCTACTAAGAAGTCACAGGTATTCTCAACAGCTGAAGACAATCAGCCTGCAGTAACCATCCATGTACTTCAGGGTGAGAGAAAGAGAGCTGCTGACAACAAGTCATTAGGTCAGTTCAACCTAGAAGGTATTGAACCTGCACCACGTGGCATGGCTCAGATTGAGGTTACCTTTGATATCGATGCTGATGGTTTAATCCATGTTTCAGCAAAGGACAAGAAGACAGGTAAAGAGCAGAAGATCACTATTCAGTCATCTTCAGGTCTATCAGATGAAGACATCAAGCGTATGGTACGTGAGGCAGAGGAGCACTCAGCTGAAGATAAGAAGTTTGAGGAATTAGCTTCTGCACGTAACAGGGCCGATGCGACATCTCACCAGATCAAGAAGCAGTTAGCAGATCTTGGTGATAAGATCTCTGAGGATGATAAGACCAAGATCAATAAGGCTTTAGCTGAGCTTGAGATGGCAGCCCGCGGCGATGATAAGGAAAAGATTGAGAATGCTGAAAAGGCTGTACTAGAAGCTGCTTCTGCAATTATGCAGGCTCAGCAGGCACAGGCTCAAGCACAGCAGGCTCAGTCAGCAGGTGCAAACCAGTCATCTAACAGCAAGGACGACAATGTTGTAGATGCTGAGTTTGAAGAAGTAAACGACGATAAGAAATAATCAGTTTACTAACTGCAACAAAAAGGTAGGAGGAGGGATCCTCCTGCCTTTTGCTAATTGTAAGAGGTTAATATGACAGCTTCAAAACGTGATTACTATGAAGTGCTAGGCGTTGAAAAAGGTGCAGATGATGCAACAATCAAACGTGCCTTCAAAAAACTAGCCATAAAGTATCACCCAGACAGAAACAAGGCTGCAGATGCTGGTGAAAAGTTCCGTGAGATAAATGAGGCTTATCAGGTATTATCTGATCCTCAAAAGCGTGCTGCCTACGATCAGTATGGTTTTGCTGGCGCGGATGGCTCACAGGCTGGTGGTTCAAACCCATTTGGCGGCGGTGATTTCTCTGATATATTCAACAGTGCCTTCTCTGGTGCATTCTCTGATATCTTCGGTTTTGGTGGCGGTAGACGTTCATCACGCAGAGCAGAGCCAACATCAGTACCTGGCCGTGATATGAGAGTAAAGCTCACATTGAGTCTTGAAGAGGCTGTAAAAGGCTGTAAGAAGAAGATCAACTTAAAGACCTATGTCAAGTGTAAGACCTGTGGTGGTTCCGGTCTTGGTAAGAATGGCAAGAAAGAAGTTTGTTCTCACTGCCAGGGATCAGGTCAGGTTCGCATGCAGCAGGGTATTATGATTGTTACTCAGACTTGTCCTTACTGTAATGGTACAGGTTACACCATCAAGGATGGCTGTAAGGACTGTTCTGGTACTGGTCGTGTTGCTGATACAAAGACACTTTCTGTTGATATTCCTGCAGGTGTTGATGCTGGCGACAGAATCAGACTTCAAGGCGAAGGTGAGGCTGGATTAAACGGTGCTCCAAGCGGTGATTTATATGTAGTCATCGACGTCAAGGAACATGATATTTTTGTTCGTGAAGGAAATGACTTAAGCTGCGAAATCCCAATCAGCTTTGCAACTGCAGCTCTTGGCGGTAAGGTTGAGGTTCCAACTCTTGAAGGTCCTGTGACTATTACCATCAAGCCTGAGACTCAGACTGGCATGATAATGAGACTTGCAGGAAAGGGTGTTAAGTCATATAACTCATATGATAAGGGCAGTCTGTACTGCAAGCTTGTTGTAGAAACACCTGTTAACTTAAATGATCATCAAAAGGATCTTTTAAAGAAGCTTGAAGAATCATTGACGGGCGAATCTTCAAAAGAAACAAAAAATGACAGCTCAAAGGTTTCATCTCACAGCCCAAAGAGCGATAGTTTCTTTAAGAAATTTAAACAATTTGTAAACGATCTTTCAAGTAAATAGATAAATGCGGACTAGGTCCGCATTCTGGATATTCAATCTTGAAAAGATAATTTTTTGATTGTATATTTAACCAAATACAGCGCCTAACTCAGATTAGGCGTATTTTTTTATTACTTTTTCGAGGTTATAAGAATGGAACAGACTCCTATGACTCCACGTGGAGAGGAATTGCTTCGTAGCGAGCTTCAGCGCTTAAAGACAGTCGAAAGACCTCGCATCGTAGCGGCTATTGCCGAAGCTAGAAGCCACGGTGATTTAAGTGAAAACGCAGAGTACGATGCAGCTAAAGAAGAGCAGGGCCTGTGTGAAGCAAGAATTAAGGACATCGAGAGCAAAATTGCAAGTGCAAATGTTATTGATGTTACAAAGTTAAAGCATGGTAACGGTAAACTGAAGGTTATTTTCGGTTCAACTGTAACCTTACTTGATGTTGATACTGAAAAAGAGATTACCTATAAAATTGTAGGTGAAGATGAGGCAGATATTGACAATAATCTGATTTCTTACAAGACTCCTATTGCTAAGGGACTACTTGGCAAATGCGAGGAAGACGAAATTGAGATTAAGATACCAAAGGGAACAATCTGCTACGAAGTAGTTAAGGTTGAATACATCTAAGAAAAAAAAGACTTTCATTATTTATGAAAGTCTTTTTTTTCAGTGGAATCTAAAATTAACGAGGAAGAATGAATCTTGAATCTTCTTTTCTCTGACGGAAAAGAACAGCTACACGACCAACCACAGATACAAGCTCTGCATTAACTGCATTAGCAGCTTCTAAAGCCTGATCCTTTCTACCAAGACCAGCATTAGTACGGATCTTGATTAACTCATGATGCTCAATTGAGCTTTCAATTTCTTTGATTACATTCTCTGACAGGCCATCATTACCAAGTAATACAACTGGCTTTAATGAGTGAGCCTGAGCCTTTAAGAACTGGCGCTGATGTGAATTTAGTGACATATTGACCTTCAGATAAAAAAATTGTGTTTTTACAGACATATGCAACAAATGTGCATAGCTATTTAGTTTTGTAATTGTATAATAATATGTGGATTTTTCAAACAAATTAATATAGTTTAGGAATTAGTTTATGCCCGTAAAAAAGAGAACAGCAAGTCAGACAAGATGGCTTCAGGAACATTTTTCTGATCCATATGTTAAACAGGCTCACAAGCTTGGTCTGCGCTCACGAGCATCATTTAAACTTGAAGAACTGCAAAAAAGAGATCATCTAATAAGACATGGAAATATTGTAGTTGATCTTGGTGCAGCACCTGGTGGCTGGTCTGAATTTGCAGTTAAATGTATTGGTGAGACAGGAAGAGTTATTGCCTGTGATATTCTCCCTATTAGACCTATTAGAAATGTACAATTTCTTCAGGGCGATTTTACCGATGATGAAGTTTTTAAAAAGCTTTATTCTATGATTGGAGTTGGAGCACATGTAGTTTTATCTGATATGGCTCCAAATATGTCAGGTAATCTTGCAATAGATCAGCCAAGATCAATGCTATTGTCCGAGCTTGCTCTTGATATGGCAAGACGCGTATTAAGAATTGGTGGAACTTTTGTAGTAAAAGTGTTCCAGGGAGAAGGCAGTCAGGAATTTTTAAAGGAACTTCACCAGGATTTTACAACTGTGAAGGTACGAAAGCCTGATGCTTCAAGAGATCGTTCACGAGAAGTTTATATGGTTGCAACTGGATTTAAGGGTCATGCTTTAAATGGTGTTGCTCCAACAGATGAAGATTTCAATGAGATTTTAGACGAGGAAGCTTAGGTTTCTTCATAACAGAGCGAGAAAGTATGACAAAAAATCTTATTTTATGGCTTGTTATTGCAGTAATTTTGATGACACTGTTTGAGTCTTTTACCTCATCAGAGTCAACAGGAAGAATGCAGGATTATACAAGTTTTGTCCGCGAGGTTCAGTCCGATCACATTCAGGAAGTAGTCTTTGATGGCAAGGTCATCAATGGTATGAAGAAGTCAGGTGAAAAATTCATAACTGTCATGCCAATGAATGATCCTTCTCTTATCGATTCTCTTTTAACTCATAATGTGAGAGCTTCAGGAACTAAGCCAGAAGAGCCAAGCACTCTTCTTTCAATTTTTGTTTCATGGTTCCCAATGCTTCTTTTGATTGCAGTCTGGATATTCTATATGCGCCAGATGCAGGGTGGATCAAAAGGAAATCCGTTATCCTTTGGTAAATCAAAAGCCAAGCTTCTATCAGAGAATCAGATTAAGACAACTTTTGCTGATGTAGCAGGATGTGACGAGGCAAAAGAGGATGTTGTTGAACTTGTAGATTTCTTAAAGGATCCTACAAAATATTCAAAACTTGGCGGAAGAATTCCTCGTGGTGTTCTAATGGTAGGTCCTCCTGGTACTGGTAAGACACTGCTTGCAAGAGCTATTGCAGGAGAGGCAAAAGTTCCTTTCTTCTCAATTTCAGGTTCTGATTTCGTTGAGATGTTTGTTGGTGTAGGTGCATCTCGTGTAAGAGATATGTTTGCAACAGCAAAAAAGAACGCTCCATGTATCATCTTCATTGATGAGATTGATGCTGTAGGCAGAAAGCGTGGAGTTGGCATGGGGGGTGGTCACGATGAGCGTGAGCAGACCTTAAACCAGTTACTTGTTGAAATGGACGGTTTTGAAGGTTTTGAGGCTGTAATCATTATTGCAGCTACAAACAGACCTGATGTTCTTGATCCTGCATTATTAAGACCTGGTCGTTTTGACCGTCAGGTAGTTGTAGGTCTTCCTGATGTAAGAGGAAGAGAACAGATATTAAATGTTCATGTAAAAAAGGTACCTTTAGCTCCTGATGTTGACACTGCAACTATTGCAAGAGGAACTCCTGGTTTTTCTGGTGCCGAACTTGCAAATCTTGTAAATGAGGCAGCCTTAGGTGCAGCCCGTCATAACAAGAAGGTTGTGGGCATGCAGGAATTTGAAGAAGCAAAAGATAAGCTTCTGATGGGTGCTGAGCGCAGATCAATGGCAATGAATGAGCATGAGAAGATTAATACAGCTTATCATGAGGCTGGTCATGCCATTGTAGGTAAACTTGTACCTGAGCACGATCCTGTTTACAAGGTTTCAATTATTCCTCGTGGAAGAGCATTAGGTGTAACCATGTATCTTCCAGAACAGGATAAGGTATCACAGAGCAGACGAGGTCTACTATCAAATATATCAACTCTGTTTGCAGGAAGAATTGCAGAAGAGCTGATGTTTGGTGAGGATTCTGTAACCACTGGTGCATCAAATGATATTGAAAGAGCAACTCTTATTGCAAGAAACATGGTAACCAAGTGGGGCTTTTCAAAGCGTTTGGCACCTATGCAGTATGAAAAAGACAGTGAACAGTCAATGTATCTTGGTGGTTCAGGCTCAACAACAGTTGCAATGTCCGACAAGACTGCACTCATCATTGATGAAGAAGTAACAGAGATCATTAATTCTTGCTATAAGAAAGCAAAAGAGCTTTTAGAGTCAAATAAAGATATTCTTGAGAATATGAAAGATGCTCTGCTCAAATATGAGACTATCGATGCAGATCAGATTGATGATCTGATGAACAGAAGAGAAGTTAGAGCTCCAAGCTTAAAGTCTGAAAAATCAACTGATGAATCATCTTCAAATGGTGACAATAAGGATAATTCTGAAAAATCTTCAGAAAATTCAGAAAAAGCAAAGAGCGAGCAGAAAAATAATGATTCCTCTTTGACAGATAGCACATCAAAAAAGGATGATTTAAACTAGAATATCCTTATAACGATAACAGACTAAGGGGAAACAATGAAACTTAGATTACCAAAAGGCCATGCAATTGATCTGTCATATACAAAGGTGATGGGTACTATTGCACTGACTGAAGATGATACAAGAAGTATCGAAGATCTGGTTATGCTTGCAAAATCCTTTGTTCAGTCTGGAGCAGAGTTTTTAGAGGTAGGTGCAAAAGTTGGCTGTAACGGGCTTGATGAGACAAGAGTAAGTTCTGTTTTAGGCGCTGTTTTAAATGCCGTAAATGTCCCAGTTGCAGTCAATTCAAATTCAAAAGAGATCATAGAGCAAGCTATAAATGCCGGAGTTGCAATGATCATCAGTAACGATGGTTTAGCTTCAGAAGGTGTTATGGATCTTGTAAAAGATTCTGATGTTCTTATATGTTTGCATTATGAACCAAAATCCAAGATTTGCGATGATGAGGATATTGTTGCTAAAGTCAGTGAATACTTTTTTGAGCGCATTGATGCGTGTCTTGAAGCTGGAATTGACAGAAAGCGACTGGTCATTGATCCATCCGTTGTCAATGCATCCGTAAGTGCAAGACTCAAGCTTATAGGCAGACTAGAATCTTTCAAGAGTTTTGCTTTGCCTATGCTTGTTGCAATTCCAAGACAGTTACCAAAAGAAGATCGTTTCATGAATGAGAATCATGTTCTGTCTTTGACAACAGCTATTTTCTGTGCTGCTGCTAAATCTGTTCAGATAATAAGAACTTCTGAGGTTGCTGAGGTCGCTATTGCAATCGGTTTCTGGCAACTTATGTCAAGCAAGACAAAACCATATGGTATTTCAAAGGCTATCGTAAGACGTTTAAGAACTCTTAGAGACACTTTACGAGATTTAAAAAAACATCACAAAGATAAATAAGAAGAATAACTATGCAAAGAAAATATTTTGGTACCGACGGTGTACGTGGCCGTGTAGGTCAGTTTCCTATTACTCCAGATTTTGCTGTTAAATTAGGTCTTGCTGCAGGTAAGGTTCTTGGTAATAAGAATGGCGGTAAGGTAATCATAGGTAAAGACACACGTCTGTCAGGTTATATGCTTGAAGCTGCTCTAGAGTCTGGCTTTTCTGCAGGTGGTATGTCTCCTGTTATGTTAGGACCAATGCCAACTCCTGCAATAGCCTATCTGACAAGAGCATTCAGAGCAGATCTTGGTGTCGTTATTTCTGCTTCACACAATCCTTTCTTTGATAATGGAATTAAGTTCTTCTCATCAGAGGGAACAAAGCTTCCTGATGAAGTTGAATTAGAAATTGAAAAATATCTTGATGCTCCAAGCATTGAACTTGCAAATGCACAGGATTTTGGTAGAGCATTCAGACAGGATGATGCCCCAGGCCGTTATATTGAGTATTGTAAATCAACTTTCAATCCATCAATGAGTCTTGATGGCATGAAGATTGTTCTTGACTGTGCTAACGGTGCAACATATCACATTGCTCCTCAGGTTTTCAGAGAATTAGGCGCTCAAGTAATTACTATCGGTGATAAGCCAAACGGAATCAATATTAACGATGGTGTTGGTTCAACACATCCTGAGGCTCTTGTTGCTAAGGTACTTGCAACTAAGGCTGATCTTGGTATAGCCTTTGACGGTGATGGTGACAGAGTTTTAATGTGTGACAGCAAAGGTACTCTTCGTGATGGCGACAATCTTTTATATGTTATTGCAAAGGATACTAACAAGCGCGGTCGTTTAAACGGTGGTGTTGTAGGTACACTTATGACCAATCTTGGCTTAGAGCTTGCTCTTGCTAGTGAGAATATTCCTTTCTCAAGAGCAAAGGTTGGTGACAGATATGTACTAGAGCAGCTAGTTGAAAAAGGCTGGAAACTTGGTGGCGAAAATTCAGGTCATATCATATGCCTGAACCATGCAACTACAGGTGATGGTATTGTTTCAGCACTTCAGGTTTTAAAGGCATGTATCAATGAAGGTAAGGATCTTATTGAGATGTCATCAGGACTTGAAATGTTCCCACAGGATCTGATTAACGTCAGAATGACAACCAGCATTGATGTTACAACTGATGAAGCAGTTCAGAAGGAAGTTGCTGCAGTTGAAAAAGAGCTGGGTAATAAGGGTAGAGTACTTCTTAGAAAATCAGGTACTGAGCCTGTTGTCAGAGTTATGGTTGAAGGCGAGGACAAGGATGATGTTCATAATAAGGCACAGAGAATTGCGGATGTAATTATTCGCCAGTCAGGTTGCTAAAATACTTGAAAATCATCTGAATAAACTGTATCATTTGCCAATCTAAAAGCGCAGATTATATAGGGCGTGTATTTTATTATGTACGAAATTGCAATTGTTTTCTTATTATTAGTAGCTGTAGCTATGATTGCCTTGATTCTGTTACAGCAGGGTAAGGGCGCTGGCATGGGCGCATCTTTTGGTGCCGGTGCATCAAATACTGTTTTCGGTTCAGTAGGTTCAGGTAACTTCCTGACCCGTTCAACATGGTTTTTGATTTTCTTATTCTTTGCAATCTGCCTTCTATTAGGTTATTTACAGAAGTCAGCTCACAAAGAGAAGTCTGATTTTAGCAATATCGAAGAATCAGTTGTGTCTGAGCAGACAGTAGATCAGGCTCCAGTAGTTAATACTGATGCACCTGTTGTTGAGACTGATGCTCCATCAGCAACCGACGCACCTTCTGATAAATAATATAGATTTTCTGAAAAAAGTTACGGTTTACTGTAAGAAAATCTGTTAAAACAAATGAAGTCCCGTTTGGGACTTTTTTTGATGTTTGAATTCTTTAATAATTTTTCTTCATCACAAAACTATCGTTGTTTTCTGAATTCGTAACAGTTCTTTTCTGTAATAACAATATCCATCGGCATATCCCATTCTTCAACTAAAAGTTCATCAACTTGCTGAAATTCATAGGCAACACCTATAACTAGACAGTCTTTTCTGACTTTTTTGAGCATTCTGTCGTAATAGCCACCACCCATGCCCATTCTGTTTCCTTTATTATCAAAAGCAACTAAAGGAACAACGATTACATCAATTTTATCTTCTAATACAAGATTTTCAGGCTGATTTTTAGGCTCTAAAATATGAAATCTGTTTTCAACAAGCTCATCTCCTTTTTTGAAAGAATAAAAATCCATTTTCCCTTTCTGTCCTGTAACCATATAAGGAAGGCATAAATGGTGTCTTGTCATGAAATATTCGTTCATATCCTGAGTGCACAGCTCACCTGAAAGACTGATGTAGGAGGCGACATTCACGGTTCTTTTAAAGACATTCATCTGCATTATGGTTTTTAGAATTGAAAGTCCGGCTTGAGCTGATTCTTTTGCCGTGAGCTGTCTTCTTTTAGCTAGAATTTCTTGTCTTAGCAAGTTTCTTTGTTCTTTTGAACTATCCATTTTTTTACTCTATGTTTTTTGCAATCTTATTCATTTTTGTGAATTGCTGTAGAACTTTTTTGTAGAATTCACTGTCAGAGCTGTTGTTTTCATTCAGCTCTTCAACGCAGTCGAGTGCAACAAGAATAGCACATTGTAATGGTGTGAGACCTGGATTCTTGTTGAATCTTGCATTTACTTTCTCGTTGAGCTTATCAATAGCAGCCTTTAGTTTTGCTACTTCTTTTACAGGAACTCTTAATGAGAAGTTTTCTCCAAGGGATGAAAACTGAATAAGTTGAGTATTCTGACTGTCCATAACTCCTCCTGTTTGGATTGTATCATGTACACGAGAATTCATGTTTTTTCCTTTTAATTTTTGATATGCAAAAGAAGATACTTTAGTGAATGTCTAACTCTTGATGTGTCTAATGTGAAAATACTCCATTTGTATGATAGAATTATTAAGTTTTTTTTAATCATCAATACTTGATGAAATAGATTTGCGCAAATAATTATGACTGAGAAGTTACAGAAAATTTTATCCCGTGCTGGAATTGCATCTCGCAGAGCTTTAGAACAGATTATTTCTGAAGGTCGCGTAACAGTTAACGGTAAACTCGCTTCTATCGGTGAGCGTTACGATGAGAGAGAAATCACTGTAAAGATTGATTCTAAGGTTGTTTTTACTCCTGAATCAGTTACTAATGAATGTAGAGTGCTTATGTATCATAAGCCTGAAGGCGAGCTAACTACACTTAGTGATCCAGAAAACAGACCAACTGTTTTTGATCATCTTCCAAAGCCACCATCTGGCAGATGGATTTATATTGGTCGTCTTGATATCAATACATCAGGTCTTCTTCTGTTTACAACAGATGGAACTCTTGCAAATGCTCTTATGCATCCTAAGTATGAGATTGAGCGTATCTATGCTGCCCGTATTTATGGCGATGTTACAGATGAACAGATAGAGCAGCTTGAAACAGGTGTAATGCTTGAGGACGGTAAGGCTAAGTTCAATAAGGTTGTCTATGTTGGTGGTGAAGGTCGCAACGCCTGGTACCATGTCACTCTCAAAGAAGGTAGAAAAAGAGAGGTTAGACGCCTTTGGGAAGCTGTAGGTCTTAAAGTAAGTAGACTTATAAGAATTTCATATGCTTCAATCGATCTTGATCCTGATTTAAAGACAGGACAGTTCAGAGAGTTGACCTTAAGTGAACTTAACAAATTAAGAAAGACTGTACACCTTGATCCTGTGGCAACACTGCCAGAGCCACTAGATACAGCAAAAGGTTCTTCAACAAGATCAAGAAAAGCTGTTCAGAAAAAGGTTTTTGATAAACCAGTTGCCAAGAAGCCTTTTCATAAGGATTCAAAAAAGGATCAGCATAATGATTCAAAGAGAAGTCCTTATGCAAAATCATCAACTTTTAGTAAAGGCAGTAGTGAAACTTCTGATAGATTCTCGAGGTCAAAGACATCTTCCTATAAGAAAGGTGCTAATAAATTTGACAGAACCAGCTCTGACAGATTTGATAAGAAATCATCATATTCTTCAAAAGGTGTTGAGTCTAGAAAGTCATCTTCATTTTCAAGAGATGATGGAAGACAGTTTAAACATGGTCTAACATTCAAGTCTAGATCAAGTTCATCTCACTCATATCCAAGAGTTAAACGTAACGGTTAAATAGAAGGCTCCAATAGGAGCTTTCTTGTTATGTTGAATCATCTTTTTTTGTTACAAAAATGTTTGTGAGCAAGTCTTATTGTTAAACAATTATGTTAATCAAAGTTTTTTTCAGAAACTTGTTGTATTATTAGTATGTGTTTTCACAAAAGAGGAAAAATAAATAAATTATATGAACGCAGACCCGAATAGTTCACTTTATCTTCAATTCAATAATTTCTGTTCATTTATTCAATCAGTTAAATATAAAGAGGTGCTGTAATGGATTCTCAAGCAGCACTGGCTACATCTCATGCTCTGTTATTTGATCTACAATGGATGCTCGATCCAACTGCATGGGTTGGTCTGATTTCACTTAGTGCAATTCAGGTTGTTTTAGGTATTGATAACCTGCTGTTTATTGCTGTTTTAAGCGCGAAACTACCTCCACACCAGGCTAGAGTTGCAAGATATATCGGTCTTGTCGGAGCTTTGGTAATCAGAATTATTCTGATGATGTTTGCAGCCTATGTCATGGCAATGTCAAAACCATTGTTTACAGTTTTTGATTTTTCAGTATCAGTTCGTGATCTGATGCTATTCTTTGGCGGTGCATTCCTTATTTACAAGGCTACACAAGAGCTTCATACAAAACTTGAAGCATCAGTAGATGATACTGTATCTGTAAGCAAGGCTGCAGGTCAGTCTTTCATGATTGTATCAACACAGATCATGATCCTTGATGTGCTGTTCTCAGGTGATGCCATTATTACTGCTGTAGGTATGACACAGCATGCCTATATTATGATTATTGCAGTATCGATTGCTATGGCTCTTCTCATCTGGGCTTCAGAGTTTATTGCAAGATTTGTTTCCCGTCATCCAACAGTTGTTATCCTATGTCTTGGGTTCTTGCTGCTTATCGGTTTTGCTCTGATTATGGAATCATTCCATATAGAAGTGCCTAAAGGATATTTATATTCAGCAATCGGATTCTCATTGCTAATTGAAATCTTTAATCAGGTTTCAAGAAAGAATATTCTTAAAATCAATCATTCAAACAATATGCAATCAAGGCAGGTTGCAGCATCACTGGTTTTAAGATTATTAGGCTCAAATCAGGATAATGTGCACTCAATTCAGGAGGCAATTGTTTCTAAGCCTTCAGCCTACATGTTTAATAAACTTGAAAAGGAAATGGTTTCAAGAGTGCTTGAACTGTCTGCTCTTCCTGTAAAAGCAGTTATGACAGCTAGAACTGATCTTCAGATGATAAAGATAGACGGATCATTGCCAGCAATTCTTGCAAAAGCTCAAAAGTTCACATGCTCATATCTTGTTGCATACAAGAATGGACATAAGGATCAGCCAGTAGGATTTATTTCAAGGGCAAAGCTTCTGTCACTGTTTGTACATAAGAATCCAAATTATTCAGAAATAGAAAAATGCCTTATAAAGCCTCTTTATATTCCTCATTCAGTCAATATTCTGAGCATTCTAGAGCAGTTTAGACAGACTCAAAGATATAGAGGATTTGTATACGATGAGTTCGGTGCATTTGAAGGTATCGTATCTGTTCATGACATCATTGAGGAGATCACAGGCGAGCTTCCTGAAAAAACAGAAACTCCCGAGATTGTGCCTCTTGATGACAAGAAATTATCCTTCATGATTGATGGTGATGCTATATTGCCAGACGTTCAGAGAAGTACCGGTCTTTTCATTCCTCCATCTGAACATTATCAGACTATTGCCGGTTTTGTTTTAGACAGACTTCAGAGAGTTCCTGTAAAGGGAGATAGGATAAGTATAGACGGCTGGGAAATTGAGGTAACAAGTGCAGATTTAACCTCAATTGACGCTCTGGTGCTTACTAAGGTCTATAGCACAGAAGAGGAAAATACTTGATTTTTTTATTCATATCTGTTATAAATAGAGCACTTGATACGTATTGTGTCGAGTCTGTTCAAGTGTGAGCTTGAACCTTGCAGTAGAAATACTGCCTGATATAGCGGAACTATAAAGGGACCTCTAGTTAGTGGTCCTTTTTTTATGTTTCAAAGCTAGAGTTGAACTGATAATTTTGTTAAGAGGAAATAATGGCAGGAACCATTGAAGAAAAAGTTGCACAGCTTGTAACTCCACTTATTGAGTCTATGGGCGTAGAGGTCTGGGGTATCCGTTATCACGGAGGCAACGATCATGCAATTCTTCAGGTATTTATTGAGTCAGAAGACGGTGTGAATGCAGATAAGTGTGGAGAGATCATGGATGTTCTGTCACCTGCATTGGACACAGCTGATTTGATTTCACCTAAATATACTCTAGAGGTATCATCTCCTGGTCTTGACAGGATTCTGTTTACACTTGAACAGGCAAAAGCTTATGTTGGAAAAACTGTAAAGGCAGAGCTTCGTATCCCTATGCAGGGTAGACATAAGTTACAGGGAACCTTAACTGAAATCACTCAAGACGGTCTTGTAAAGATCGACGACAAGATTTCAGGTTTGATGGAAGTATCATTCGCAAACGTTAGTGTCGCACGAGTTGTACCTGAATTTCCGTCAAACTCAAAGAAGGCAACTAAAGGTTAATCATACAGAGGACTTAATTTAAAATGGGTAAAGAGATAATTGCAATTGCAGAAGCTTTATCAAACGAAAGAGCAATTCCTAGAGAGAAGATTTTTGAGGCTTTAGAGACAGCTTTAGCTACTGCTACAAAGAAAAAATACCAGGTTGAGATTTTAGTTCGTGTAAAGATTGATAGAAAAGAAGGTTCATATGATACTTTCCGTCGCTGGGAGGTTGTTGATAATGAAGGACCTCTTGATAAGCCTTCACAGCAGATTTCTCTTGCAGCTGCATTAGTTGACCACCCTGGTATTCAGGTTGGTGATATTGTTGAAGAGCAGATTGAATCTGTTAAGTTTGACCGTATCACTATTCAGACTGCAAAACAGGTTTTATCACAGAAAGTTAAGGATGCTGAGCGCGAGCAGGTTGTATCAGAGCAGCGTGAGCACATCGGTCATGTTGTTAATGCAACAGTTAAAAAGCAGAGCCACGATATCATGGTTCTTGACCTTGGCAACAATGCAGAAGCTGTTTTAAAGCGCGATCAGATTATTCCTCACGAGACCTATGGTCGTGGTGACAGAGTTAAGGTTCTGCTTGAGAATATCGTAACAGAGAACAATCGTGGTCCTCAGATCATCTGCTCAAGAACATCACCTGATTTCTTAAAGGAATTATTCAGAATCGAAGTTCCTGAGATTGGTGAAGACGTTATCGAAATCATGGGTGTTGCTCGTGACCCAGGTTCAAGAGCAAAGATTTCAGTTCGTTCAAAGGACAGAAGAATTGATCCACGTGGTGCATGTATCGGTATGCGTGGTGCTCGTGTAATGGCTGTTTCAAATGAGCTGTCAGGCGAGAAGATTGATGTTGTTCTTTATGATGAGAACTTAGCTCAGTATGTAACAAATGCTATGGAGCCTGCTGAGGTTTCACGCATCATTATCAACGAGGAAGATCACAGCATTCTTATTGCTGTAGCTCCTGAGAATTTAGCTCTTGCCATTGGAAAGAACGGTCAGAATGTTCGCTTGGCATCTCAGCTTTTAGGTTGGGAACTTAAGGTTATGACCGAAGAAGAGCTTGAGTCAGATATTCAGAAGGAAGTTGGTAAGGTTATCAAGAACTTTACAGAAAATCTCAATGTTGATGATGAATTTGCAACTGCACTGTCAGATGCTGGATTTACAACATTAGAAGAAGTTGCTTATGTTGAACCATCTGAACTTCTTGAAATTGAAGGCATGGATGAGGAAACAGCAGAACAGCTTCAGTCTGTAGCTCGTGAGGCTGTTGAAAAGATTGAGAATGCCCAGAATGCTCAGGCAATCAAGGAACTCGTTGCTCTTGAGGGTATAGATGAGTCACTGGCGCTTAAGTTGGTTGATCACGGAATCAAGTCTGGTGAAGATTTAGCAGAGCAGGCAACTGATGATCTGACCTCCATTGAAGGTCTTGATGAAAAGAAAGCTGGTGAAATCATCATGGCTGCACGTAATGAGTACTGGTTTAAAGACTCAAACAACTAATTTAAGGATATAGGATAATATATGACAGAAGAGAATTTACAAGAAGGCGCACCAAAGCGCATGTCCTTAAAGAAGAAAACTTCAGGAACCATGACTCTTCAGAGTTCTGGTTCTTCAAAGCAGGTTCAGGTTGAAGTTCGCAAGAAAAAGGTTATTGTTGATCGTAAAGAGCGTGAGGCTCAGCTAGAGCAAGAAGCAATTGCCAAGGCAAAAGCTGAAGAAGAGCAGAAGGCTTTAGAAGCTAAGAAGAAGGCTGAGGCAGAGCAGAAGGCTTTAGAAGCTGCACGCGAGAAGGCTGAAAAGGAAGCTAAGGCTAAAGAGGCTGCAAAAGCACAGGCTCAGGCTAAAGCTAAAGAAGCTGCTAATCACAAAGACAAGGAAGAAGATAAAGCAACAGCTGAACTTCGTCGTGCTCAAGAAGAGCAGCAGAAGAAAAAGCAAGAAGAAGAGTCAAAGCGCCTTGCTGAAGAAGCTCGCAGACTAGCTGAGGAAAATGAAGCTCGCTGGGCTGCTGAAGAAGAGGCTCGAGCACATCAGGACGAAGATGAAGATCAGACTACTTCACGTTATGTTCGTGAAGCAGAGGCTCGTCAGGAGCGTGAAGAGGAAAACCGTGGTCGTCACCGTGAAAAGGGTGCTGACAGACGTAATTCTAAGCGTTTTGAAGAAAATGAGCAGTCAAATTCAAACGGAAGAGATCGCCGCATGAAAGGCGGTAAGGGTGCTAAGGGTGTTAAGGGTGCAGCTAAGCTAAATCAGCAGCAGCACGGATTTATAAAACCTGCAGCTCCAGTATCCCGTGATGTTGAGATAGGTGAGACTGTTACAGTTGCAGAACTTGCAGCAAAGATGGCTGTTAAGGCAACTGAAGTTATCAAGACCTTAATGAAGCTTGGTGAGATGGTAAGCATCAATCAGGTTTTAGATCAGGCTACAGCTCAGTTGGTAGCTGAGGAAATGGGCCATAAGGTAATCTTAAGAAAAGAAAATGAGATTGAGGATCAGTTATTATCTGATCGTAAAACTCAGGCTGAGGCACTTCCACGTGCTCCTGTTGTTACAATCATGGGTCACGTTGACCATGGTAAGACATCTTTACTTGACTACATCAGAAAGTCAAAGGTTGCTGTAGGTGAGGCCGGCGGTATTACCCAGAGAATCGGTGCTTATCATGTACAGACAAGAAATGACGGTATTACATTCTTAGATACACCAGGTCATGCTGCATTTACCGCAATGCGTGCACGTGGTGCTCAGTGTACAGATATCGTTGTTCTGGTTGTTGCTGCTGATGACGGTGTAATGCCTCAGACTTTAGAAGCTATTCAGCATGCTCAGGCTGCTAAAGTTCCAATGATTGTTGCTATCAACAAGATGGATAAGCCAGGTGCTGAGCCACAGCGTGTAATCAATGAGTTAATGCAGCACTCAGTTATTCCTGAGTCTATGGGTGGTGAAAACCAGTTCGTAGAGGTATCTGCAAAGACTGGTATGGGTGTTGATGAGCTATTGGAAGCTATCACATTACAGGCTGAAGTTTTAGAGCTAAAGGCTGTTCATGATGGAATGGCTGAAGGTGTAACAATCGAATCACGTCTTGATAAGGGCCGTGGTCCTGTTGCAACAGTTCTGGTTCGTTCTGGTACCTTAAAGAAGGGTGACATCGTTCTTTGCGGCTTGCAGTATGGTCGTGTTCGTTCAATGCGCAACGAGAACGGTAAGGAGCTAGCTGAAGCTGGTCCTTCAATTCCTGTTGAGGTATTTGGTCTGTCAGGTGTTCCATCTGCAGGTGATGAGGTTACTGTAGTATCTGATGAGCGTAAGGCACGTGAAGTTGCTCTGTTCAGACAGGGTAAATTCAGAGAACTTAAGATTGCAAAACAGAAGAGTGCTCAGCTTGCATCTATGTTCAAAGAGAGCAATGCTTCAGAACTCAAGCTTGTTCTTAAGGCTGATACTCAAGGTTCAGTTGAAGCAATTTCAGATGCTCTTCTCAAGCTTGGTAACGATGAGGTTAAGGTTAAGATTATCGGTTCAGGCGTTGGTGGTATTACTGCAAACGATGCAACCTTAGCTGCAGCAGATGGCGCTGTTGTAATCGGCTTTAACGTTCGTGCTGACGGCCCTGCAAGACAGGTTATTGATACAGAGTCAGTTGATTTACACTACTACAGTGTTATTTACGATCTGATTGATGACGTGAAGAAGGCTATGTCTGGTCTTCTTAAGAAAGAGGTTCGTGAGAACTTCATCGGATATGCAGAAGTTCGTGAAATCTTCAGACATCCAAAATTCGGTGCAATTGCTGGCTGTATGGTTGTTGAAGGTATCGTAAAGAGAGCTGCACCTATTCGTGTGCTTCGTGATAACACCGTTATTTTCGAAGGCGAGCTTGATTCTTTGCGTCGTTTCAAGGATGACGTATCTGAGGTTAAGCAGAACAACGAATGTGGTATCTGTGTTAAGAACTATCAGGATGTACGCGTAGGCGACCGTATCGAGTGCTTCGAGAAGGTTGAAGTTGCACGTACACTTGACTAAAGGATAATATGCCAAGAAGTTACGGAAGAAACGAAAGAGTAGCTACTGCAGTACTTCGCGAATTAGCTGATGTACTGCATAATGAACTCAAGGATCCAAGAGTAAAAAACGCAACTATTACTGAAGTTGACGTATCTCCAGATCTGAAAAACGCTCGTGTATACATTTCTTTTTTAACAGATAATAAAGAAGAAATTGAAGCTGCAATGAAAGGTTTGAAGAGTGCAAAAGGATTCTTGCGTTCTGCAGTAGCAAAAAGACTTAATCTGCGTTACATGCCGGATCTTGATCTGAGGTATGATTCACTGCTTACTGAAAGTATGCGATTAGACGCACTGATTAAAAAAGGTCTTAACAAAGACTAAAATCATGAAGATCCCAATTATCCATACTAATTGGGATTTTGTTTTTTTTATTTTGTCTTTTATTTATTTTTGATTTACAGTTATATTCAGCAAAAGAATTTTACCAAACGGAGCCAAAGGTGTTGAACGACAAACCTGTACAAAAACCAATAAGTACTGCTGTGATTGTCTCAAAGGTATATAAAAGACCAATGGCAGGTCCCATAAGAGAGATTGCAGATAAACTGACAAAGCTTGGAGTGAAGGTTTATCTTGATGCAAATACTGCAGTTGGTTTTAATATCAGTGAAATACAGTCAATTACAAGACGAGAGATGAGAGATCTTGATCTTATCATTGTAATTGGCGGTGACGGCTCCTTATTAGGTGCAGCAAGAACACTAGTTGATCTTAAGGTTCCAGTTCTTGGAATCAACAGAGGTCATTTAGGTCTTCTTACTGATGTAAATCCAGATAACATTGATGAAAGCCTTAAAAAGGTAGTGAGCGGTCAGTATTCTCTTGAAGAGAGAACAATGATTGATGTTAGGGTTTCAAGAGATTCAGATGACGGTGTAGGCGAGCTTATCGGTTCATCACTTGCAACAAATGAGACTGTAATTCACTCAGGAACCATGGCACATATGATGGTTTTCAAAGTAAGTATTAATGGTACTCATCTTTATACCATGAGAGGCGATGGTATTATTGTAAATACTCCTACAGGATCAACAGCATATTCACTCTCTGCAGGTGGCCCTATTATTGAGCCGCATCTTGATCTGTTATCCTTAGTTCCAATGTTTCCTCAGTCACTGAACTGTTCACCTCTGATTATTCCAGGCAAATCTGAGGTTAAGATTGAATTTGAGGCACCTGATGAGTTAGCTGAGTTAATTGCAATCAACTGTGACGGTCAGGTAACCATGAGAGCTGATACTAACAGCTCGGTCTTTATAAGACAGCATCATACACCTTTGGTTCTGATTCATCCTGAAGGATATGATTATTATTCACTGTTAAGACAGAAGCTTGGTTTTGGTCGCAGCCTTGTTTAGGAGATAGTATGCTTTTACAGCTTATTGTTAAAGATTTTGCCTTAAGTGAGAAGAATGTTCTAGATTTTTCAGAAGGTATGACCTGCATAACCGGTGAAACAGGTGCAGGTAAATCTTTAAGTGTCGATGCGCTGTCTTTGATATTAGGTTCAAGAGCTGATAGCGCTTTCGTAAGAAATGGCTGTGATAAGGCAGAAATCAGTGCTGTTTTCTCAATTGACTCTAATGAGCTTTTAAAAACATATCTAAAAGAGCACGATCTTTCATCAGATGATACATCTGATCTTGTTATCAGAAGAGTAGTCACAAAGGATGGCAAATCAAAAGCCTATATAAACGATGTCCCTTGTACACTAAGTGTTTTAAAGGAAGTAACTGACTCACTTGTTGCAATTCACGGTCAGCATGCATCAGTAAAGCTTATAGATGAGAAAAATCAGCTTAATCTTTTAGATTCATTTGCAGGTCTTTCAAAAGAAGTATCAGAAGTTGCTTCATCCTATGACTTATACATAAGCAAAAGAAATCTTCTGCAGAATCTAGCTGATGAACAGCTAAATGGAGCAAACAATTACAAGACACTTCGATTTGAACTTGATGAGCTTGAAAAACTCGATCTGCACGAAGGTGATTATGAAAAGATTAGCTCTGATTTTGATGCTCTTTCTCATTTGTCACAGGCACAGGATGCAATTGCTTTAGCACAGGGAGTTCTTGAGAATGATGAACACAATATCATTGATATTATAAGTGCAAGAATAAGTGATTTATCAAGAGTTAGTGTTTATGCAAAAGAAAGTATCGATCCTATTGTTGACGATCTGACAAATGCAGCATCACTACTTGATAGAGCAAGAGAAAAACTAGACAATTTTTCACTAAAGGCAAATCCTCAGATGGTAGAGGAGCTATCAGAAAAGCTGTCTAAATGTCATGAGCTTGCAAGACGATTCAAGGTACAGCCAAATGAAGTTCATAAGATCCTGGCTAAAAAGCAAAACGATCTTGAGTATTTTCTTTCTCTAAAAGAGAAAATTGCAGTTCTTACAAATGAGGTAAAGTCTTTAAGAGCTGACTATGAACAAAAGGCATCAGCTCTGAGCGAAAAAAGAGCAATGGCTGCAAAAAAGATGTCTGAATCAGTAACAGACAGTATCCATGAACTTGCAATGAGTAACGGCGTTTTTAATGCATCTGTTACAAGAGATGAAGAGTCAAGACCAAGAAGATCAGGAAGGGATGAGGTTAAATTCCTGTTTTCAGCTAATATCGGTCAGGAACCACTTGAACTGTCTACTGTAGCATCAGGAGGTGAATTATCAAGACTTGCTCTTGCAATCGAAGTATTAACAAGTACTGCAAATTCAACTCAGACTTTAATTTTTGATGAGGTCGATACCGGTATTTCAGGAAGAACAGCTTCATCTGTTGGAAGTCTTTTAAGACGTCTTTCAACAAATGTACAGGTTGTTACTGTAACCCATCTTCCACAGGTCGCAGCTATGGCTCATCATCAGTTTCTTGTAACAAAGGTAGAAAAGGATGGTACAACATCATCATTTGTTCAAGAGCTAGATGAAAATGGAAGAATTGAGGAAATTGCAAGAATGATGGGTGGTAACGTAATTACCGAAGATACTAGAGGTTCTGCAAAAGCTCTGTTAGATTCAAGCGGAAGTGACAAGTGAGTTCATCAGTTACCTTAAAAGGCGGACTTAATGTAAAAGTAAGATGGGCAAAGGTTGAGGATGCCGCTAGGATTGCAAGACTTGAGCTAAATTCTTCTGTTTATGAGAACAGATCAGTTCCTTTCAACTATACACATCCACAGTTTACAAAACTCTGGGAACAGAGGCTGTCACAGGAAAATGAATATAAGACAGTCATCGCAACAGGTCCTACTAGAATATATGGATTTATAACCTTCAAAAGCAGAATTGAAGACGGATATATTCTTGCCCTATATATCGATCCACTGTATATGAGACATGGAATCGGTACCCTCTTAATGAAGACTGCAGAGCAGATGGTCTTAATGAGCGGGGGCAAAAAGTTAAAGGTCGATGTAGAAATGCTTAATAATGGTGCAATGGCTTTCTATAGATCGTTACATTTTTCTAAAGTAAGTGTAAAATTAGAGCACTTAATTGAAATGGAAAAGGAGTTATAAGATGCTCAAAGTTGGTATCGTTGGCCTGGGTGGCCGTATGGGACATGCTCTTTATGAATGCTGTTTAGGTTTGGATGGTGCTAAGATTGTCTGTGGTATCGATAAGAATACTGATACTCTCCCATCGGGCTGCAGTGCAGAAGTAGTTGACGATCCTTATAAGCTGTCAGCCGCTCCTGATCTGTTTATTGATTTCTCTCGCCCTGATTGTTCTTTAAACGTTTTAAAGTATGCAAAGGAGCATGGTTGCAAAGTTGTATTAGGAACAACTGGTTTTGATTATGATCAAAAAGATCAGATTAAAGAATACTCAAAGCATGTACCTATCGTTTTTGCAGCAAACTTTTCTGTTGGTGTAAATGTTCTTTTAAATCTTGTAAAGAAGACTGCTCAGATTATGGGGGATTCAGATATTGAGATCGTAGAAGCTCATCACCGCTACAAGGTTGACTCTCCATCTGGTACTGCTCTTGCTATTGGTGAGGCTGCAGCTGCAGGACGCAATGTAAATCTAAAGGATGTAATGGTATCAGGCCGTGATGGTATCACAGGTGAAAGAATCTATGGTTCAATCGGTTTCTCATCAGTTCGTGGTGGTGATATTGTTGGTAACCATACTGCAATGTTCTGCTCAGAAGGTGAAAGAGTAGAATTATCTCATATTGCAACATCTCGTCAGACCTTTGCCCGTGGTGCATTCAGAGCTGCATTATGGCTTGAGAATAAGAAGCCTGGTTTATATGATATGAACGAGGTTTTAGGCCTGAAGGCTTAATCGTATATATGCATCTATGATATGAAAAAGGCGGTGTTTTCCGCCTTTTTCACTTGTATCATTAAAGAAGCTTACTTAGCAGTCCTCCATCAACCTGAATTTCAGATCCTGTAATATATTCAGACTTTTCACTTGCAAGAAATACCGCTACTTGTGCAATATCATTTGTATTGCCCCATCTTCCAAGTGGTGCAGCATTTAGGATCTTGTCATTGATAACCTGGTTTTCCTTAAGAACTTTATAACCTGGTGTATCTATAAAGCCAGTTGTAATAACATTTGCTTTAATATTGAATTTTGCATATTCAACTGCAA
Source organism: Succinivibrio faecicola (assembly GCF_019448115.1). Lineage (GTDB taxonomy): Bacteria > Pseudomonadota > Gammaproteobacteria > Enterobacterales > Succinivibrionaceae > Succinivibrio > Succinivibrio faecicola. Next base: position 47,528 of record NZ_JAGFNY010000005.1, read on the forward strand.
TGCATTTAGTTAACATGGCAAGTCCTGCTTTAGATGCAGCAAGTGCACTTGTGTTCATGAAAGCTTCTTTTGCAAAACAAGAGATGATATTTATTATTTTGCCATAACATTTCTCTTTCATTCTCTTAAGGCAATGCTGTGTTATGAAGAAAGCTCCTGTAAGATTTGTATCGATTGCCTGTTGCCATAACTCATAATTGATATCCTGGATACCGATTATTGGTGTTACTGTTGCTGCATTTACCAGAATATCAAAAGAAACATCGTCAGCATTGAATCTTGCAAACACTTCATCTATTGCTGTATTTGAACACACATCAAGAGGTACAGGGATTGCCCTTGTAAGTGAAGTGTCCATTTTATTGCAGACATTTGTTAACTGTTCTGAATTTTTCGATGCAAGATAAACCTTAGCTCCTCTGTCGAAAAAAGCTTTGGCAATTTCAAGACCGACTCCTTCACTTGCACCTGTTACAAAAGCGGTTTTTCCAAGTAACTCAATCATATGCATCCTTTATGTTTGTTAAGAAATAAATCTTTCCTTTATTATCAGATAATTACTTTTGCCAGTGACAGACCAACAATACATGCAGTCAGAACACCGATTAAACCTGGGAACATGAAAGAATGATTAAAGTAGAATTTACCAATCTTTGTTGTTCCTGTTACATCAAAGTTGACTGTTGCAATATCTGATGGATAGTTTGGAATAAAGAAGTATGCGTAGGTTGCAGGCATCAGGCCTATGAGAACCTGTGGAGGTAGACCGATTGCAATAGCAACAGGGAGCAAAATCTTTGCAGTAGCTGCCTGAGAATTTACAACAACTGATACAGCAAACAGAGCAAAACCAAATGTCCAAGGATATTCATTTACCATTCCTGTTATGGATGCTTTAAAAGATGGCATTGCATATGAGAAATATGTATCAGACATCCAGGCTATACCAAAGATTGCAATACAAGCAACCATACCTGACTTAAATACGACACCATTTGGGATATTCTTAACAGGAGTTCTTGTTGCAATCAGAATAATTGCACCAAAGGAAAGCATTATCATCTGAATGATAATACCCATATTGATAGGTCTTGTTGCATTTCCAATGGTTCTTACTTCTGGAAATACCGCAATAAGCACAATTGTGACAAGAGCTAGTAAGAACAGATATACAGAAAGCTTTGATGATATTGATAGTTTCTCATCTAAGGTAGTATGTGATGTAGACTCAATTTCCTTTTTAAATTCTGGATCTTTGAGCTTTTCTAAAAACTCCTGATCTTCATATAGATCTTTACCTCTGAAGTTAGAGTATAAAGACAGAGCAATTACACCAAGAAAGGTTGCAGGTGTTGTAACCATAAGTATTGTCATAAGATTCAGGTTTTCAAGTCCTGGAATTGCAAGCACATCTTTTGAAAGATAGCAGGCAACAACCGCAGAAATTGGTGAACCTGTAAGAGCAAGCTGGGATGCTACAGAGGCTGCCGCCATAGGTCTTTCAGGTCTTACCTTATTTTTAAGTGCGATATCACCGATAATCGGCATGATTGTATAAACAGCATGACCTGTTCCTAGCATTAAAGATAGAGTATAGGTTACAAGAGGGCCAAAAAAGGTAATCCTCTTTGGATTCTTTCTTAAAAGCTTTTCAGCAATCTGTAGCATATATTTAAGACCGCCAGCTGCTTCAAGAATAGCAGCACAGCTGACAACAGCAATAATAATGAGCATAACATCAACAGGTGCTGATGCTGGGGGCATTCTAAGTATAAATACTTCAACAACAAGTCCTATTGCAGAAACAACACCTAGACCTATACCTCCAAATCTGCTTCCTGCATAAAGCATGATAAGAAGGAAAATAAACTCAGCAATTAACATAATTTAGCTCCAAATTACCAAGAACTATAAGAAATATAGGTCTGAAATCAGTTAAATCATGTTTTTTAAGATAAATTTTGGTGGAATATCAAAAAAAATATTTGTAGAAATTAAAAAAAACAGTAGCCTGTCACAATTTATTTTTATTTAAATCATGAAGTTATGCTTTTATATGAAGATAGTAAAAAAAATGCCGGTACATGTACCGGCATTTTTTTGAGGTTAGTTATCTATTAGATAACGCCCTGAGCGATCATTGCGTCTGCTACCTTACGGAAGCCAGCGATGTTAGCACCTAATACTAAGTTGCCTTCAACACCGAACTCACGAGCAGTTTCTGCAACGTTCTTGTATAAGTTTGTCATAATGGTGTGTAACTTGCTGTCAACCTCTTCGAAAGTCCATGAAGTCATACCAGCGTTCTGCTCCATCTCTAACTGAGAAGTAGCAACACCACCAGCGTTAGCTGCCTTAGCAGGTGCATAAGCGATCTTAGCGTCTAAGAACTGCTTGATAGCGCCTAAGGTTGAAGGCATGTTTGCACCTTCAGCTACAACCTTACAGCCGTTTGCTAATAAGGTCTTTGCGTCTTCCTCGTTTAACTCGTTCTGAGTTGCACATGGGAATGCACAGTCTACCTTGTAGCACCATACCTGGTGTTTGCCCTCAGGGTACTTCTCAACTGGAGTGTACTCTGCAGTTGAAACTAATTCAGCATAACGGGTTAAACGAGCACGCTCAACTTCCTTAACCTGCTTTAATACGTCAACCTTGATACCGTTTGGATCATAGATAGTACCAGTTGAATCAGAAACAGTAACTGGGGTAGCACCTAACTGATATAACTTCTCACAGCAGTAGATTGCAACGTTACCTGAACCAGAAACTGCGCACTTCTTGCCCTGTAAGCTGTCGCCACGATCCTTAACCATAGCGTCTGTGAAGTAAACGGTACCGTAACCAGTTGCCTCAGTACGAGCTAAAGAACCACCGTAGTTTAAGCCCTTACCAGTTAAAACACCTTCGTAACGGGTTGTTAAACGCTTGTAAGCACCGTACATGTAACCGATCTCACGACCACCAGTACCGATATCACCAGCTGGTACGTCAACAGTTGCACCAATGTAGCGGTGTAACTGAATCATGAATGCCTGACAGAAACGCATAATTTCAGTCTCTGACTTGCCCTTAGGATCGAAGTCTGAACCACCCTTAGCACCACCGATAGGAGTACCGGTTAATGAGTTCTTTAAGATCTGCTCTAAACCTAAGAACTTTAATACGCCCTCATTTACAGTTGGGTGTAAACGGATACCACCCTTGTAAGGACCAATTGCAGAGTTGAACTGTACACGGTAACCCTTGTTAACCTGAACTTCACCCTTGTCATCAACCCACTCAACGCGGAAAGAGATAGTTCTCTCAGGCTCAACCATACGCTCTAAGATCTTGTACTTCTCGTACTTAGGCTCTTTAGCAACTACTGGCTCTAAAGTTGTTAGGATTTCTTCTGCAGCCTGTAGGAATTCTGGCTGGAATGGATATTTAGCCTTTAAAGAAGCTAAAACTCTCTGAGTATATGACATTTCTGTCTCCTTGATTACCTGTTAGTAAAATTATTATGTAAAGAAATTTTTTTATAAATTTACATTTCTTATCAAAACCATGCAACCATAAATCAAAAACTCACTAATTTTGTGCAAAACTGCACAAAAAATGAGCGTAATTTGGTGCATATGGCGAACATATGCTGTTTATATCTTATAGAAAGTATAAACAAGGATAAAAAAAGCCTTCTGTAAGCAACTTACAGAAGGCAACTACCAACAGGCAAATTTTTAGCGATTCAGATAGTTATTTACAGCATCAGCACATGCACGGCCTTCAGCAATAGCGTATACAACTAAAGACTGACCTTTTCTACCGTCGCCGGCTGCAAATACCTTCTCATTTGATGTTCTGTATGCATCAGGACCTTCAACGGAGGCCTTGATGTTTCCACGCTTATCAGTTTCAAGATTAAATTCTTTGATAAGAGCAGATGATGGATGTGAATAACCCATAGCAATCAGAACAACATCTGCGTCAATACTGCTTTGTGTTCCCTCAATTCCACTAAACTGTCTGCCAATACCCCACTTAACTTTCTGAGTCTGTACAGCCTCAAGCTTGTCTTTGCCGGTGAATGCAGTAGTGTTTGTTGAGAACATTCTTGTACAACCTTCCTCATGAGAGGTAGATGTTCTCTTGATCTTTCTCCAATCAGGCCATGCAACAGCAGGATCAACACTCTCTGGAAGCTCATCATGGTAATCAAGCTGAGTTACAGACTTAGCGCCTTTTCTTACTGATACACCAATGCAGTCTGATGCAGTTTCACCACCACCGATAACAACAACGTTCTTACCCTTTACATCAATTGGGTTAGGGCAGTCACCGTTGTTTTCTCGGTTCTGGGCAATCAGAAAATCAAGAGCAAAGTAAATTCCCTTTAACTCTCTACCAGGTAACTTAAGATCACGTGGTGTCTCTGAACCTGGAGCTAGAACAACAGCATCAAAGCTATCTAAAAGCTCCTGTGCTCTTACTTCTGTTAAAGAATCATTGTGAACACCGTTTTCAAGATCTTTTCTTGCTCCAACAATTGTTGATGTCTTGAAAGTAATACCTTCCTGCTGCAAGATTGCAATACGTCTGTCTAAGATTTCCTTTGGAAGTTTGAAATCAGGAATACCATAACGTAACAGACCACCAATCTTGTTCATCTTTTCAAAGACAGTTACATCGTGGCCAAAACGGTTTAACTGAGCTGCGGCTGCAAGGGCAGCAGGGCCTGAGCCCACGACTGCAACCTTTTTACCTGTGCGCTTTGTTAAAACTGGCTTTACAAGACCGTTTTCAAAAGCATATTCAGCAATTTTTCTCTCAACAGATTTGATGCCAACACTTTTTCTGTGAATACCGAGTGTACAGCCTTCCTCACAAAGTGCAGGGCAGATACGACCTGTAATCTCAGGGAAATTATTTGTAGCACTAAGTACGTTGTATGCCTTTGACATCTGACCTTGAGAAACAAACTCGTTAAAGTCAGGAGAATCATTGTGCAGAGGACACTGATGCATACAGAATGGGATGCCGCAGTCCATGCAGCGTCCTGCCTGAATCTTTGCCTCTTCATCACTTAAAGTGCCGTAAATTTCACAGAAGCTCTTAACGCGCTCTTCAACAGGTACATGGCTCTGCTCGATTCTTTCAAATTCAATAAAACCTCTTAAAAAGCCCATTATTGTGCCTCCTTCATAGCCTTTAGAGCGTTGAAATATTCAACAGGGAATACCTTAACGAACTTGCCAAGTTCAACATCGAAGTTCTCTAGGATCTTCTTTGCCTGGCTACTTCCTGTATAGTTCAGATGCTTAGTCAACAGATCCTTTAGAATCTGTTCATCTGACATATTCTTGTGTAGAGGTACAGATAAATCAGCCTTTGAAGCTTTTACAACGTTTGAAACGTAGAACTCACCCTTTGCAAGCTTTGATCTGAATGTATTGTCTGGGTCATAGATATATGCCATACCACCTGACATACCTGCAGCAAAGTTTCTGCCGGTTCTGCCAAGAATTACAACGGTACCGCCAGTCATATATTCGCAACCATGGTCGCCACAGCCTTCAGCAACAGCATCTGCTCCTGAGTTTCTTACAGAGAAACGCTCACCGGTTACACCGCTGAAATATGCCTGACCTGAGGTTGCACCGTAAAGACAAGTATTACCGCCAATGATGTTCTCAAGAGGGTCACCATCAAATGATGGGTTCTTTGAAACACTGATAATGCCGCCTGACATACCCTTACCTACATAGTCATTTGCAAGACCCGAAAGTTTTAAGGTAACACCCTTCTCTAAGAAGGCACCGAATGACTGACCTGCAGTACCAGTTAGATTAAAGGTAATGAAGTTATCATCAAGTTTCTTTTCAGTCTTGGCAATAACACCTGAGGTGTATGTACCAACAGAGCGGTTTACATTGACAACAGCTGTTGAAATTGTAAGTGGCTTACCTGATTGAACTGCATCAAGAACCTGCTTTTCATACTGCTTATCTAGAGCTTTATCAATATCGTGAACCTGAACGGTTTCATGACGTGTAGGCTCTTCCTTTAGTGCAGGATCCTTAAAGAAGATCTTTTCAAAGCTTAAGTTTCTTGCCTTAACGAAGTTTTCCTCGTCAATCTTCTCAAGAAGTTCTGCATGACCAATCATGTCTTCAAACTTCTTGAAGCCAAGCTTAGCCATTAGCTCTCTTACTTCACGTGCAACATAGTGGAAGTAGTTTTCCAACTGCTCAGGTGTACCCATGAACTGCTTTCTAAGTTCAGGATCCTGTGTTGCAATACCAGTAGGACAGGTATTCTTCTGACACTTACGCATGATGGTACAACCCATACATACTAATGGAGCAGTACCAAAACCGAATTCATCTGCACCAAGTAATGCACCGATTACAACGTCACGACCTGTCTTAATCTGTCCGTCAACCTGCAGAGTAACACGTGAACGAAGCTTGTTCATAACAAGAGTCTGCTGTACATCAGCAAGACCGATTTCCCATGCTGAACCTGCATGCTTTACAGATGAAGCTGGAGCTGCACCAGTACCACCGTCGTGACCAGAGATTACAATGTGGTCTGCCTTACACTTAGCTACACCTGCTGCAACTGTACCGATACCAACCTCAGATACTAATTTTACTGAGATATCAGCCTTGGTATTTGCAAGCTTCAGATCAAAGATCAGCTGAGCTAAATCCTCAATTGAGTAGATATCGTGATGTGGTGGAGGTGAAATCAGACCGATACCTGGCAGTGAATGTCTTAACTTACCGATATACTTTGAAACCTTGTGGCCTGGAAGCTGACCACCCTCACCTGGCTTTGCACCCTGAGCTAGCTTAATCTGAATTAAATCAGCTGATGATAGATAATCAGTTGTTACACCGAATCTACCTGATGCAACCTGCTTGGTTCTTGAACGTAATGAATCGCCCTTGTGAAGAGGAATATCAACTACAACGTCGTCACCAAGAATTTCCTTAGTTGAGGTTTCCTTAGTGATAATTGCATTACGTCTTGGATCTTCACCGCCTTCACCGCAGTTTGACATAGCACCCATACGGTTCATTGCGATAGCCATAGTGGTATGTGCTTCAGTTGAAATAGCACCCATAGACATTGCAGAACATGCAAAACGGTGGATAATGCTTTCCTCGCTTTCAACTTCATTGATATCTACAGGAGTAGTATCCTTGAACTTGAAAAGACCTCTGATTGTCATCAGTCTCTTTGACTGATCGTTAATGATGTTTGCATACTGCTTATATTCATCATAAGAGCCAGTACGAACAGAACGCTGAAGATGTACTACAGCATCAGGAGTCCACATATGCTGCTCACCGTCTGCTCTCCAGTTGAGATCGCCACCTTGAGCTAATGTTACATCCTCAATATCAAGCTTCTTGAAAGCATTGATATGTGTATCAACAGCTTCTTGAGCAACATCAAACAGGTTAACACCTTCAATAGGGCTTGGAGTGTTGGTGAAGTATTTTTCAACAAACTCTGAAGAAAGACCTACAGCCTCGAAGATCTGAGCACCGATATATGACATATAGGTACAGATACCCATCTTAGCCATGGTCTTGTATAGACCTTTATCGATAGCGTGGATATAGTTTTCTGTGTATGTCTTTGCAGTCTTCTCATCTGGTGCAAGCTCTGACACTACCTTAAGAGCAACATATGGATGAATTGCTTCAGCGCCGTAACCACCAAGAAGAGCAAACTGATGAACAGTTCTTGCTGAACCTGTTTCAACTACAAGACCTGTACTTGTTCTAAGACCATGCTCAACTAAGCACAGATGAACAGCAGATGTTGCAAGCAGTGCAGGAATTGCAAGTCTGTCTCTTGATACCTTTCTATCAGACAGAATAATGATATTGTTACCAGTCTTTACTGCATCAACAGCAGCAGCTCTGATTGAAGCTAAACGAGCTTCAATACCGTTCTTGCCCCATGATAATGGGTAGGTGATATCAAGTACCTTTGATCTGAACTTGTTACCTGTGAATTTGCTGATGTTTCTGATTTTTTCCATCTGTACAGAATCAAGAATAGGTTGCTGAACTTCTAATCTTACAGGTGGATTGTTATCCATGATATTTAACAGGTCAGGTCTTGGACCGATGAATGATACAAGTGATGTAACCATCTCTTCACGGATAGGATCGATAGCTGGGTTTGTAACCTGAGCAAACAGCTGTCTGAAATAATCATAAAGGCTCTTTGAGTTGTTTGAAAGAACAGCTAATGGAGCATCATTACCCATTGACAGTACTGGCTCCTGACCAGAAATAGCCTTTGGCTTTATCAGTCTTTCAACATCTTCTCTTGTATAGCCGAATACGCCCATTAAAGCCTTTGTTGTCAGATTCAGCTCTGGAGCTGAAGGCTCCTCTTTGATATCTGTTAACTTGATTCTAACCTTATCAGTCCACTCCTGATATGGTTTTGCTGTAGCAAGAGAATTCTTGATTTCCTGATCATCAATGATTCTTCCCTGCTCAGTATCGATTAAGAGCATGCGACCAGGCTCAAGTCTCCAGTGTCTTGCAACGCGGCTCTCATCAATCTTTAATGTACCTTCTTCTGATGCAAGAATTACAAGATCATCCTTTGTAATGATGTATCTTGCAGGACGAAGACCGTTTCTATCAAGAGTAGCACCAACCTGACGACCGTCAGTAAATGCAACTGCAGCAGGACCATCCCATGGCTCCATCATTGCAGCATAGTATTCATAGAATGCTTTAAGCTTTGGTGACATTAAAGTATCTTTTTCCCATGCAGATGGAATCATCATCATTGCAGCCTGTGCAAGAGAGTAACCTGACATGGTCAGAAGTTCAAATACATTGTCAAATGAAGCAGAATCAGACTGACCCTGGAAAATTAAAGGCCATAGCTTTTCTAAATCCTGACCGAATACAGGCGATGAGATATTCTTTTCACGAGCCTTGATCCAGTTGAAGTTGCCTCTTAATGTGTTGATTTCACCATTGTGGGCAATCATTCTGAATGGATGTGCAAGTGACCACTGAGGGAATGTGTTTGTTGAGAATCTCTGGTGGATTAAAGCAATAGCTGATGTACAGCGACTGTCTGTCAGATCCTTGTAGTATTCGCCAACCTGATCTGCTAAAAGCTGACCCTTATATACGATGGTTCTTGCAGAGAATGATGGAATATAGAATTCTTTGCAGTGCTTTAATTTTAGATTTGAGATAGCAATAGAGCTGGTTTTTCTGATGATGTAAAGCTTTCTTTCTAAAGCATCAGTAACCAGAACATCTGGTGAGTGGCCAACAAAAACCTGCTTGATTACAGGCTCTTTCTCTCTGACTACAGGGCTCATTGGAATATCCTCATTTAGAGGAACATCTCTCCAGCCTAGAAGGATCTGACCTTCAGCAAGAATTGCTCTTTCAATTTCTTCCTGACATGCATGTCGTGATGCTTCTTCACGTGGAAGGAAAACCATACCAACGCCGTATTCTCCTGGAGGTGGTAGTTTGATTCCTTTTGTCATCATGTCATCGCGGAAAACCTGATCTGGGATCTGAATTAGAATACCAGCACCATCACCTTGAAGAGGATCTGCACCCACTGCGCCACGGTGTGTAAGGTTCTTTAAAACCTCAAGACCTTGACTCACGATGCTATGGCTCTTTTGTCCTTTGATATGTGCAATAAGACCAACGCCACATGCGTCATGCTCATTTTCACTTCTGTATAAGCCAGAGTTAGCCATTATAATTACCTTTTTTGCGTGTTGTATAGATACAAAAAGGGCCCTATACAGGGCCCTTTTCGCGATTTTCCCCATTTTTATGGGGATTATTTAACCCTATAAATTATATTTATTATAGTGAGTAGTAAAGTTCAAACTCAGCAGGATGTGGGGTTGAACGAACTCTTGTGTCTTCAGCAGCCTTTAACTCGATGTATGCTTCAATCATATCATCTGAGAATACGCCACCCTGCTTTAAGAACTCGTTGTCAGCCTTAAGAGCCTTTAGAGCTTCATCTAATGAACCACAAACCTGAGGAATGTTTGCTGCCTCCTCTGGAGGTAGGTCATATAAGTTCTTATCCATTGCCTCACCTGGTTCAATCTTGTTTAAGATACCGTCAAGACCAGCCATTAACATAGCAGCGAATGCTAAGTATGGGTTTGCTGTACAATCAGGGAAACGAACCTCGATATGAGCAGTCTTAGGATTGATTGCATATGGAATACGGATTGAAGCTGAACGGTTAGCAGCTGAGTAAGCTAGCATTAAAGGAGCCTCAAAACCTGGAACTAAACGCTTGTATGAGTTAGTTGATGGGTTTGTGAAAGCATTTAATGCCTTAGCATGCTTGATGATACCACCGATGTACCATAAAGCTTCTTGTGATAAACCACCGTATAAGTTGCCAGCGAAGATGTTCTTTCCATCCTTACCGATTGACTGGTGGCAGTGCATACCTGAACCGTTGTCACCATAAATTGGCTTTGGCATGAAGGTTGCGGTCTTGCCGTACTGGTTAGCAACATTCTGTACTACATACTTGTAAATCTGTACTTCGTCAGCTTTCTTTGTTAATGAGTTAAACTCGGTTGCAATCTCGTTCTGGCCTGCAGTAGCAACTTCGTGGTGGTGAGCTTCAATCTTTAAGCCCATCTGAGCCATAACCTTACACATTGCAGAGCGAATGTCCTGTGAAGAATCTACTGGAGGAACTGGGAAGTAACCACCCTTTACTGATGGACGGTAGCCCTTGTTACCACCTTCGTATTCGGTTGCAGAGTTCCAAGCAGCTTCGATATCATCGATAGCAACCATTGAACCAGAAATGTCTGACTTGAAACGAACGTCATCGAATAAGAAGAACTCTGGTTCTGGACCAAAGAATGCTACATCACCGATACCGGTTGACTTTAAGTACTCTTCAGCACGCTTTGCAACAGAGCGTGGGTCACGGTCGTAACCAGTTAATGTCTGAGGCTCTAAGATATCGCAGCGAACGATGATAGTTGGATCAGCATAGAATGGGTCTAACTGAACTGTTTCGATATCAGGCATTAAGATCATATCTGACTTATCAATACCACGCCAGCCAGCGATTGATGAACCGTCGAACATTTTTCCCTGATCGAAGAACTTTTCATCGATGCACTCGATTGGTAAAGTAATGTGCTGCTCTTTACCCTTAGTATCTGTAAATCTTAAATCAGCAAAAACTACACCGTTCTTATTGATGAGATCGCTTACTGCATTAAAATCCATTTAGATGCTCCTAATTTATCTAATGAATGAGTACTTAGTACCCGTGATTAACTTTTGATTAGATTTTCGTGGTATTAGTGAATTCTGTCAAAGTATATTTGCTTTAGCACTAAAACAACCCATTATATTTTACTATATGTTGTAAAATGGTGCGAATATTATTATTTCTATATAAATCAAATAGATAAAAAACTAAATAAAAGGATGTGTATATTTCTGGTATGAAAAATAAAAAATATCAATAACTTAAAATAGATATAAGGTATTGATATTTAAGAAGAAAAGTAAAATCAAATCAATTTGCTCAAATTATATGCATGCACCAAAAATGATCTTAAATTTTTCACAAATTTTGTTCATTTTTCTATTTTTTAACAACTAGAGAATAGATTTCCTCGTTTATGTAGAACTCCTCCATATCAAGCCCCTGATCTCTTACTTTAATAAAACCTCTGTTTTTGTAAAAGGATAGACCTGGATTATGACGGTTTATGATTAGTTCAAGAGTAAAATCACTATTATCTTTCTTAAGAATATAGTTTTTTACTTTTTCAAGTAGAGCAGAGCCTATGCCTTTATTCTGATTCTTTATCTCTACATAAATCTTTTGCATCAAATACAGGTTTGGCCCCTGTTCAATGAATGAGATAAGTCCTGTATCCTCACCATCACAGTTTGCAATAAAGAATATCTGTCCTTTATCAAAAGCATCAGTCAGTGCTTTTTGTGAATAGAACTTATCTAGCATGTAATCTATCTGTGATGTATTAAGAGTACTTTTAAATGAATCAGGAACAATCTTTTTGGCCAATTTTCTGAGGACTAGAATATCTTCACCAGTAGCCTTTCTAATTTCAATCATAACAGCCTCCTTGTTCTGATATTTTCAGTATAGAAAGAATTGGTTTATTTTCCTTATTTTTTGAAAAGATAGTTAAAGATCAATGCTTGAGATCAAAATTTTTGAGACAAAAAAAATGCCCTGCATCATAGCAGGGCATGTGAGATTATGAATAAATTACATTACTTTGAATACTTGTCGTTTACTAACTTATGCAGTTCCTGTAATGAATGTACAGATGCATATTCGTCAGCACCAACTGCTTCAATGCTTGCAAACGCAGCATTAAGAGTTGTGGTATAGGTGATACCATATCTTAAACAGCTACGACGTAATGATCTTGAATCCTCAACAGACTGACGGCCTTCAGTTGTGTTAATGATCCAGTCATAACGGCCTGTCTTAATAAAATCAAGAAGATTTGGTCTGCCTTCGTATACCTTGTTAACTCTTGTGCACTCAAGACCAGCTGCGTTAAGAACCTCACAGCTACCCTTGGTTGCTTCTAACTTGAAGCCTGCAGCAACAAGAAGCTTACCTAACTGAGCAAGTCTATCCTGATCTGACTTCTTGATTGAAAGAAGAATAGTACCCTTTCTCTGAATAGGTGACTTAGCTGCTAACTGAGCCTTTGCATAAGCCTCAGGGAAGGTCATGGCAGTACCCATGGTTTCACCTGTTGATCTCATTTCTGGTCCTAATAAAGGATCAGAGCCTGGGAATTTAGCAAATGGCAATACTACTTCCTTAACTGAGAAGTATGGTGGAATTACCTCATGAGTGACTCCCTGCTCAGCTAAAGTCTTACCAGTCATAACTCTTGCAGCAATCTTAGCTAAAGGTAAACCAGTAGCCTTTGATACGAATGGAACTGTTCTAGCAGCACGAGGGTTAACCTCGATTAAGTAGATGTTGTCCTCACGGATTGCAAGCTGAACGTTCATTAAGCCCTTAACGTTAAGTGCAATAGCAAGTTCTTTTGAAATTTTTGTGATTCTCTCAATCATCTGCTCTGAGAGGTGATATGGAGGAAGAACACATGATGCATCACCTGAGTGAACACCACATTCTTCAACGTGCTCCATGATACCGCCGATAACAACGTCCTTACCGTCAGCTACAGCATCAACGTCGATTTCTGTTGCATGATCCAAGAACTTATCTAACAGAACAGGTGACTTGTTTGAAACCTTTACTGCTTCAGCAAAGTAATGACGAAGATCTTCTTCACCATATACAACTTCCATTGCACGACCACCTAATACGTAGGATGGGCGAACAACTAATGGATAACCGATGTCATTTGCAACTTCAACTGCCTGAGTTAAAGATGTAGCAGTACCGTTACGAGGCTGTAACAGATTTAGCTTGTTAACAACTTCCTGGAACAGCTTTCTGTCTTCTGCTCGATCAATATCATTAGGTGAAGTACCGATGATAGGTACACCCTCTTGCTCTAATTTCTTAGCAAGTTTTAATGGGGTCTGACCACCGAACTGTACGATAACACCAACAGGCTTCTCGATTCTTGCAATTTCAAGAACATCCTCAAGAGTTACAGGCTCAAAGTATAGTCTGTCTGAGATGTCATAGTCAGTTGAAACAGTTTCAGGGTTGCAGTTAACCATGATTGATTCATAGCCGTCTTCGCGAAGTGCCATTGAAGCATGAACACAGCAGTAATCGAACTCGATACCCTGGCCGATACGGTTAGGACCACCACCAAGAACGATAACTTTCTTCTTATCTGTTGGACGAGCCTCACACTCCTGCTCATATGTTGAGTACATATATGCAGTAGATGTAGCGAATTCAGCAGCACAGGTATCAACTCTCTTGTAAGTTGGGAATACCTCAAATAACCAACGACGCTGACGAACCTGATCTTCAGTTGTCTTTAACAGTGTTGCAAGACGAGCATCTGAGAATCCTCTTGATTTGAGATCCTTCATCTGTTCTGCATCGATTGACTTTAATGTCTTATCCTGTAAAGACTGTTCGATGTCGATGATTTCCTTGATCTGAACTAAGAACCAAGGATCAATCTTTGTGTAGTCGAATACTTCTTCAACTGTCATACCTAAGCGGAAAGCATCGCCAAGGTACCAGATTCTGTGAGCACCAGCATTCTCAAGCTCATGTAAAAGCTTCTGTCTTGCATCAGGCTTGCTCATATCAAGTCTTGGATCGAAACCTAACTTGCCGGTTTCAAGACCGCGAAGAGCCTTCTGTAATGACTCCTCGAAGGTACGGCCGATAGCCATAACCTCACCTACAGACTTCATCTGAGTTGTCAGGCGATCATCAGAATTTGGGAATTTCTCAAAGTTGAAACGTGGGATCTTGGTTACAACATAGTCAAGGCTAGGCTCGAATGATGCAGGTGTCTTGTCACCTGTAATGTCATTGCCTAACTCATCAAGTGTATAGCCAACAGCAAGTTTTGCTGCAATCTTGGCAATAGGGAAACCAGTTGCCTTAGAAGCTAAAGCTGATGAACGAGATACACGAGGGTTCATCTCAATAATAACCATACGGCCATTATTTGGATTGATACCGAACTGAACGTTAGAACCACCAGTCTCAACACCGATTTCACGTAAAACAGCCATAGCTGCATCACGCATAATCTGATATTCTTTATCTGTTAGAGTCTGTGCTGGAGCAACAGTGATTGAGTCGCCTGTATGAATACCCATTGGGTCGAGGTTCTCAATAGAGCAAACGATAATGCAGTTGTCCTTGCGATCACGAACAACCTCCATCTCGTACTCTTTCCAGCCGATTAATGACTCGTCAATTAATAATTCGTGGGTTGGTGACAGCTCTAAACCCTTGTTACAGATTTCCTCAAACTCTTCTGGGTTATAAGCAATACCGCCACCAGTACCACCCATTGTGAATGAAGGACGGATAATACATGGGAAACCAACCTGCTTTTGAACTTCCCATGCCTCTTCCATAGAGTGAGCAATTCCAGCACGAGGACACTCAAGGCCAATTTTCTTCATTGCCTTGTCAAATCTTTCTCTGTTCTCTGCCTTATCGATTGCATCAGCCTTGGCACCGATCATCTCAACATTGTACTTTGAAAGTACACCGTGCTTCTCAAGATCAAGTGCGCAGTTTAAAGCAGTCTGACCACCCATTGTAGGAAGAATTACATCAGGGCGCTCTTTAGCGATAATGTTTTCTACAACCTTCCAGTGGATTGGCTCAATGTATGTAACATCAGCAACATCAGGATCTGTCATGATGGTTGCAGGATTAGAGTTAACAAGAATAACCTTGTAACCTTCCTCGCGAAGTGCACGACAAGCCTGGGTGCCTGAATAGTCAAATTCGCAGGCCTGACCGATAACAATAGGACCTGCACCTAGGATTAAAATGGATTTTATATCTGTACGCTTTGGCATTTTTTTTCCCCAGACCTATTTTCTGTATTCTTTCATTAACTCAATAAAGTGCTTGAAAAGATCCATTGGATCGTGAGGTCCTGGACTTGCCTCAGGATGACCCTGGAAGGAGAATGCAGGAACATCAGTTCTCTCTACACCCTGTAAGGTGCCGTCGAATAAAGACTTGTGGGTTGCCTTAAGGTTTGAAGGTAGAGTAGCCTCGTCAACACAGAAACCGTGATTCTGAGATGTAATATATACAACACCAGTTGCAAGGTCTTTTACAGGATGGTTTGCTCCGTGGTGTCCGCATTTCATCTTAATGGTCTTTGCACCAGATGCTAATGAAAGCAGCTGATGACCTAAACAGATACCGAATAATGGGATCTTCTTCTCAATGAACTCCTTGATTGCTTCCTGTGCGTAGGTACAAGGCTCAGGATCGCCAGGACCGTTTGACAGGAAGATGCCATCTGGGTTCATGTTGACAACCTCAGATGCAGGAGTTTTTGCAGGAACAACAGTAACCTTACAGCCTAATGAAGTTAAAATTCTTAGAATATTGCGCTTGATACCGAAATCATAAGCAACAACATTGAATTCTGTTCTGCTCTTGTTGACGTAGCCCTGACCTAATTCCCAAGTACCTTCAGTCCAGTCATAAACCTTATCTGTGGTAACTTCTTTTGCAAGGTCCATACCTTTTAGACCTGGGAATGAACGGGCTAGCTCTAAAGCCTTTTCTTCTGTCATATTAGGATCAGTTGACAGACAGCCGTTCTGGGCTCCTTTTTCTCTAAGAATTCTTGTAAGCATACGGGTATCAATTCCATAGATACCTGGCTTCTTGTTCTCTGATAGGTAGTCACTTAGGTTCCGTGTATTTCGGAAGTTGGATGCAACTAGTGATAAGTCTCTGATAATAAGACCCATTGCAAAAACATCACGAGATTCTACGTCCTCATCGTTTGTACCGTAATTACCAATATGTGGATAAGTTAAGGTAACGATTTGTCCTGCGTATGAAGGATCGGTTAGAATTTCCTGATAACCGGTCATAGAAGTGTTGAATACGACCTCACCAACAGTTGTTGTATTCTCAGCACCAAAGGCTTTACCTTTGAAAACTGTACCGTCGGCTAGTGCAAGAATTGCGGATGCGACCACAAAGACCCCCAAAAATAGTTATTGAGACACCAAGTGACGCAGATCACATTTAAATCATTAATTTAAAGTTGTAATCATAGTCTGCAATATTTTAGACTAAAAGGTATTTTTTTCAAGCATAAAATTTGATCAAATGCTCTTGACACTTTGATAGAAAAGTGAATGAAATGGACTTAATTTTTATGAAAAAATGTTATTTATTTTGCTAAAGACAGTGATTTAATCACTTATTTTGCGTGACATACTGTATAATTAATAAGAATAAGAAGAAATAATAAAAAAGAATAAATTTTTTTCATGACAAAAATAAGGTATAAGCGAATCTTAAATTTCACAAAGCTTTGTGCAAGAAAGAATCTGTACATGCTTTGTCTGCCTATTTTTGTTCTATGTGCCTGTTCGTCAGATGGCAAACCTCAAAAAATCTCATCACTTGATGATCCTGTAACTTTTTATTTAACAGGTGTTGATAGGTATGATGTAAAAACAAATATTCTTCTTTATCTGAATGAACTTCCTGTAATTTCGAAGCAAAGAGCAAGACTTTATAGCAGAGAAATAATCGAGAAGATACAGCAGGCTTCTCATGCATACGGCTATTATCATACAAAGGTTGAACTTGAATATCCAAAAAAAGATGATGAGAAGGATTTACAGATTAAGGTAAAAGTAGACCTTGGAAAGCCTCTTTTTGTAAGAAACTGTGATATTTCTGTAATCGGTGATGGCGCTGAATATCAGTCTTTTTCTAAAATAATTAAAAGCAGTGGAATAAGATCATACTCAATCCTTGATCATGGCAAATACAAAAAATTAAAAGAGGATTTGAAAACCAGAGCATTGGAATTAGGTCTTTTTGATGCCAAATTCAGTATAAGTCGCATTATTGTTTATGAAGAACAGAACGCCGCAGATATAGAGATTCTGTTCGATACCGGCTCAAGATATATGTTCGGTTCTCTTGAGGCAAATGATGAAACTAAAGAGCTGATGAAACCATCATCCCCCCTTTTTAAACTGTATGAGGGCACCAACTTTTCATCTAAAGCTGTAAACGATTATATATCGGCAATGTCTCAGACAAATTACTACAGATCTATTGATATTAGACCTCTTGCAGAGAAAAAACAAAATAACAAAGTTCCAGTGTACATTGATTTACAGAGGCAGACAAACAATCTATTTAGAGTTGGTGCCGGTTATTCAACAGATGAGAATTTCAGAGGAATTCTTGGATGGGATAAACCTTTAATTAATGAAAAAGGACATTCCTTTAGCTCCTTTATCAGAGCTTCTAGTGTAAAAATTGATGCACAGGCAGTTTATAAGATCCCAAGAACAGATCCGAACCTTGATTATTACTACATAAAACTTGCTCAGACACATACTGATTATAATGATACTCTTTCAGATCTGAGTCATGCATCAATTCATTATGTTGCTAAAAAGACTGGCTCTATCATAAGAGATTATTATCTGTCTGCTGAATATGAAGATTATAAGCAGGGTATAGATAAGGACTATGTTGTAAGTGTGATGCCAGGAATTCTTCTTTCAAAAAGAAGTTCAACAGGTGGACTTGTTCCTAAAACTGGATACTCAATTTCTCTTGATACTAAATTCAGCTCAAAAATAGTTTCAGATTATAATTTTGTGCACTCAGAGCTGAATATTAAAGGAGTTTTTTCCTTATTTGAATCAAGAAACAGAATTCTGTACAGATTTACTCAGGGCGGCAATTTTGGCTCTGATGCAATAAAAGCACCTGCATCTTTAAGGTTCTTTGCAGGCGGCGATCAGAATTTAAGAGGTTTTAGCTATAAATCACAGTCAAATCGTGAAGCAGGACTACTTTCAGGTTCAAGATATATCACATCAGGATCTGTAGAGTATAATTTTCCTATTCCTTTTGAAAATATGTTAGGTGCTGTATTTCTTGATAGTGCCGTATATACAAACGATTATAAGGAGATTAAGCCACTGTATGGTCCTGGTATTGGTCTTCGCTACACAACTTCATATGGTGTACTGAAAGTTGATGTTGCATATGGTATTGATAACCATAGAAAAGAAAATAATCTGAAACTGCATTTAACATTTGGTCCAGAGTTCTAGCATGAAAAGAAAAGTATCTAAATTTTTTAAAATCTTCTCGCTAGTCCTGTTTTTAGGCATCATATGCTTTAGCAGTATATTTTATTATTTCTTTGCTACTACAGAAGGTCTTAAATTTCTTATAAATAAGACGAATAGCCTTTTTACAGATACAATAAAAATAACCGCAAATATTGAATCAGGATCTGTTTTAAAGGGATTTAAAACAGATTCATATTTTGAGTTTTTAGTTAAGGATATTGTAAGTATAAGGGCTGATAATTTCGATCTTCAGTATGATGCCTGGACCATTCTTTCAAGAAACGCACTTATTGTTGATAGGATAAAGGCTTCAAAGCTTGAAGTTGAATTGTATGATTTTGAATTAGAAACTGCAGATAGCACAGAAATCATACGAGTAAACTTTCCATTTAATATTCATGTTAATAAAATTGAACTAAAAGATTTTGCATATCTGTCAAGTGTCGTTGATGTTTTTGTTCCTGAAGCAACACTTTCTGCAGGCGCTGCATCTAACTATGCAGTAGTTACTAAAGGTGAAATAAATAATCCTACAGTACATTTAAAGTATGAGATTAAAGAAAATAAAAATGAAAATATAAAAAAGAAACTTCCTGAGATCCTTACATTTGATAATGGAAACGGAGCAATCGAAAAGATTTATGATATCGACCTTCCATTAGATGCAGAGCTTAAGAACCTCAAACTTAATCATGCCCGCTATTATATGGACGGATATGATACAGGTTATTTTGATGCCACAGTAAATTCAGTATTCTCTCATTCCCTACTTAAGGTTCGTAACATTTCTATAAAGCATCCTTTAGGAGAATTTTCTGTAAAAGGAACAATGGATTTTATAGATTATTACAACATGGATTTTAATATATCAGGAATTGGAAAAGATTGTGATCTTACAAAAGAGAAGTATTTTGGTGTTCTCAACGGACTAAGTGGTAAGGCCAGACTAGTTGGTGATCTTACAAATCTGTTGTTATATGCAGGATTAAATAGGGATAAGGAACTTCTTGTTAAGGCAAGAATTAATACTTTATCAGATGAATTGCCATTTGAACTTCGTGTAACCTCTGATAAGTTCTCATATCCTATTTTCAATAATATACCGAAAAACGAGCCAGAGAATATCTCATCATCCCTGGAAAAACTGGTTGCATCTTTTAGCAGTAATGAGCATAACCAGAAAATAAGTATAGATGATAAAAAAGAAGAGAAAAAGTTAAAGCGTACTAAAAAGGAACGTTTTGAATTAGATGATCTTTTCCTGAATATCAAAGGTGCAATATACACCTCTCTTAAGGTGGATTCATATTTTACCTATTCAGGACTTGGTTTTGAAAAAGTAAAAGTTACGTTAAATGGCGACATGAACACGCTATATGCAGATGTCCGTCACTTAGATATGAAAGGACTTTTGTCAGGAAAACCTTTTACTTCTGATTTCAAAGGAAAGATTTATTACAAGGATCATAAAGGTGTTGATGGTTCAGTATTTATAAAAGCTGAGGATGCCAAGGCTTTAAGTCTTAATCTTGAAGGTGGTTTGTCAGCATCAGGAGATGTAAAGATAGATTTTGACTCTCACAATGATATATTCGTTGATATCAGTAACTTTAATTCATCTTTGTCTTACAGACATATACCAGCTCATATACAGATATCAAGCCTTAAAGGCTCAACTCATAAAGGTATTGATGTAAAAGAACTTAAGCTGACTCAGGCTGATAATTTAATGGTTCTGTCTGGAAATATTTCTGATAAGTCAAATCTTATTGGTTCACTTAGCATATCTGATTTTTCAAAGATATCAGATAAGCTAACAGGATCTTTGTACAGTAAGATGTCTGTAAAAGGATCACTAGATGAACCAATTGTTCAGTTTTCAGGTCGTTCGCCAAGCTTAAAATATGACGATATGTTCGCAAGAAAGCTTGTTTTTGATTCAAAATTTGACATCAAAAATCATAATCTAAATCTGTCAGTTCTTGCTAACAATTTGAAGCTCAATAAGAAATTAAAGATGCATAACCGTTGTGTTCTTGATTTAAACGGAACATTAAAGGATCATAATCTTTCATTCTCCTGTGGTCTTCAGACTACCTCTTTTATCTCTGCTTCAGGAAGATACGATTCAAAGAACAGACTGTATTCAGGTACCCTTGATCATATGATGCTTGTAACAGGTGTCATTGATACTATTTCTTTGCAGTCTCCTGTAAAGTTTAGTTATGATTTTTCAAATAAACGAGGTAGCAGCTCAGATATTAAGATTGTTAATGGCTCCTCTGTTGTATCTTTCAGTGAAAATCATATTTTTGATAATGGGTTCAAAACTAAATTAGATGTAAAGGATTTTGATCTGAATTCTGTTGCATCATTACTGCCTGAGAACATAAAGAGTAAAGGAACGCTGAATATCAGCGCTGATATATCGTATAAAGATTCAATACCAAACATAAGAGGAACTTTAGAATTTAATAAAGGTTTAATTGGCTATAAGACATTTATTGTTCCTTTATCAAAAGCAAATCTTGATCTAAATGCTACATATAACAGTTATGATCTTTCCTTTAACGCTCAGATTTTCAGGGATAAAGGTCAGGCAAATATAAAATTAAAAGTAGATAATCCATATTCAGCAAAGACACTATCAGGCTCTGTTGTTCTTGACGATATAGATTTGTCAGTATTTTCATCTGCATCAAATCAGATTAATGCTCTTGTAGGTAAGCTGAATCTTGATACAAGGCTTTCAGGCTCAATTGGTTCACCACTGCTTTATGGCAAGCTGATGGCAAAAGGAAGAGCTGAACCTAGAATCAGTATCGGTCAGATAAATGAGTTTGACCTTCAGGTCGATGCAAATGGAAATACAGGCCTTATCAATGGTGAGTTAAAACTCAATGAGGTTCCTTTAAGTATAAATGGTAATCTTGATTGGGCTGAATCTCCTCTTGCTTCTATCAAAGTAAAAGGTCAGTCTATTCCTGTATTCTTGCTTCACTATGGCGAGGCTTCAGTAAATATTGACACTCTTGTAAATATAAACAAAAAACTGAGTGTTCAAGGTGATATATATATTTCTTCAGCTCTAATAAAATTCAAAGATCTTGAAAACTCTACAGTATCTCCATCTGAAGATGAAATTCTTATTACAAAAGCAAGTAACCTAAAAAAGACAACAGCATATCTCAAGGATAGACAGCTTAACAATGATATGAGCATTGATGTGAATGTTCTTTTAGGAGATAAGATCAAAGTTGATGCTATGGGACTTAAGGCAAATGCAGTAGGCTCAGTCAGAGTGATAAAGAGTACTGACAGTCCTATTGTGCAGGGACAGGGTAAGGTGTCACTGGTAAATGGACGAGTTGAGGTTTTTGGACATAAATTTATTGTGAATAAAGCTGACGCTATCTTCAAGAAAAATCTGTTTGTTCCATATTTAGATGCTGAAGTTGTAGTTGATCAGTCAACAATTGAAGATGATGTAACTGCTGGCGTATATATAAAGGGTAATACAGGTGCACCTCAGATACAGCTGTTCTCAAAACCTGCAATGAGTCAAAATGAGATTCTGTCATATCTACTATACGGACATGGACTTGAAAAGAATCAGGTAAATACAGACTCATCATCAGCACAGCTTCTGTTAACTCTTGGAATGGGTACGACAACAGGTGTAATTAATTCTATTGTAGGTATTTTTGGAATGGATGGTGTGCAGCTAGGTTCATCTGGATCTGGTGAGGATACACAGCTTGAAGTTCAGACTTATCTGACAAACAGAATTCGTTTATCATATGGTTATGGTATTTATAATTCAGTAAATGAATTTAAAATAAGATATGAAATTGTAAGAAAACTGTATGCTGAATTCATATCTGCAATAGATCAGTCAATAGATCTAATTTACAACTTTGAAGTAGATTAACGAGGTTGCAAGTGAAATATATTAATTCAAAAAAGAATTCTGATGGTCGCCTTGATGAAGATGTTGTTCTTGAACTTGAGTATGGTGATTTAATCAGTCATTTCGATAGTATTTCAATAACCTCATCCGATGATGTAAAAGCTCGGTCTTTTGCTTCACTGCAGTTAAGAGCAAAAAAAGCAATAAAGGATCTGCTTTCAAATAGCACTTCAAAGTTACTTATGCTTTGCGGCAGTTCTCTTGTGGATACAAATAAAGTTGCATATGAACTTGTTACTAAGATAAGTGGAACAGCTCCATCCATTTGTTTTGCACCAAGTAAAGAACAATGCTTTGGATCTAATAATCAAATAGGCGTACTAAATACTAAAGGCGTTGTAATAATGCCTTGTTCTCATCTTATTGATCATCCAAAATGGTTAGGTCTTGTTAATGCAAGTCTTGAAACTAATCAGCATTTAAAACTTATCTTAACAGGTGATGATACAGACTGTGCTGCTCTTAATATGATGTGGACGACACTGGATCATGTTATGAGAACCGATCTTGTTTTAGAGTATCCAGCTTTAGGAGCTGTAAATCTTATGGCTGGGCTAATCAAGGATTATCAGGAAAAGTTCAAGGTAAAACCTTTTGATCTTGATGCGATAAAACTTATGTGCTCTTGGTCCTCAAGACAGTCAGGTGACAGAAGGTACATAGGTATTCCTGAAATAAGATTATGTGATCTTGTTATAGCAGCAAGCTCTTATGCACAATCAAAATATGTTACATACAAGAATGTTTTAAAAGCTATTGGAGCTGAAGATTTCAGAGTTAACTCATTATCAGTTCTTGGTCTTAGAAATCACAAGGACAATCAGATCTTGCTTGCAACAAGAGGTGAGTCTGTAGGTCAGATAAACGGTCTTAGTGTAATTGAGACTGCTGGTACTTCTTATGAGTATGGAGAACCTGTAAGAATTACAGCTACATTAAGAGCTGGTGGTGAAGGCGACGTTATTGATATTGAAAGAAAAGCAGAGCTTGCAGGTCAGATCCATGCAAAAGCTATGATGATTATTAACGGCTTTTTATCAAACGAATTCTGTCAGGAAACACCTATGCCTGTGTCAGCAAGTCTTGTATTTGAACAGTCATATTCTGAAATAGATGGTGATTCAGCTTCACTTACTGGCTTGTGCGCAGTTGTATCAAGTCTTGCAAATCTCCCAATAAGACAGGATTTAGCTGTTACCGGTGCAGTTGATCAGTTTGGTGATGTTCAGCCGGTAGGTGGTCTTAATGAGAAAATAGAAGGTTTCTATAAAATCTGCAGACTACATGGTTTTACTGGTACTCAAGGCGTTATTATTCCAATTTCTTGCATAAATCAGCTGGTTTTAAGACCATCTGTTGTAAATGCAGTTAAAAAAGGAAAATTCCATATATATGTAGTGGGCCACGTAACTGGTGCAGCAAAGCTTCTTATGAATACTATCTGGGGGGATGAGAATATAGAAAATTCAATCTACTCAAAGATCTGCGATAGGTTAGATAGCGTATCTAATGAAAGAGAAACCAAAAGTTGGTGGCATTTTTGGTAAAAATGTATGTTCTAATATAAAACTAATCTAATTAAAATATTCTTACTTCATCGAATATGAAACAATGAGTTTTATATATGAAGTTAAGAAATTGTGTTATCTTTTCTCTGTTATTAGGTCTTAGCTCAGTTTCTTCAGCTGGTGAAAGTTTTGGTTTTTTCTACCAGCAGAATAACAATTACGGTTCATCTGTTGGAATGAATTATGGATACGGTGTAGGAGCTCCTCATCATCACCATGCGCCTCCACCACCTCCACCAAGACATTTTCATGAGCCTCCACCACCTCCACATCACCATGATTATGGTTATCATAGAGGTCATCATAAGAGAAAATTCCATCATCACCATTAATGGCTAATGACAGAATTAATACAATACCTTGATAGAAATATCAGGTATTTTTTATGGATAAATTCTTGATAAAACGTCCTGATATGCAGATATGCCAATAAGCTGTTTTACAATGGTAAGAGCAAATTCCATTGTATATGCTGGCGCTCTTCCTGTAATAATATATCCGTTTCCAGAAACTTCTACACCTTTATCAGTGAAATTGTCGTATCCGTTTTCTGTTCCTGGAAAACCTGCCATTACAGTACCATCATCTATAATTCCTTTATTATATAGAACAACTCCAGGAGCTGCGCAGATTGCTGCTACATGACGTTTTTCATCTTTTTGTTTTTTCAGAATGGTTATAAGTTTTTCAGAAGATGCAAGTGTTTTAGTGCCAGGACCGCCAGGAACGATTACTATGTCGTAGTTTTCGCAGACCTCATCAATAGTCATATTACAGATTGTTACAGTTCCATTTGACAGTCTAATCATTCTGGTATTATCGCTTGTAACTGAAGCAGTTGTAACTTTGATTCCAGCTCTGTTTAATATATCTAATGTTGTAATTGCTTCAATATCTTCTGTGCCATTTGCCATGGCTATTAATGCAGTCTTCATTTTTCTCTCCACTAGTTTTTTTTGTAATTTTATTTAATGATTAGAATAACGACAACTTTGTTAATATTAAAGTTAGTTGTAGGTCAAGAAACAAATGAAATTCTGTTAATAAATAATAAAATACGATAAAAATCAGATAGTAAGCTGAAATAATACAAAGAATAAACTAAGATTGTATTTAGTTTCTTTAGGGAATAAAATGAGTGGCTCCTCCTGCAAGACTTGAACTTGCGACATACGGATTAACAGTCCGCCGTTCTACCGACTGAACTAAGGAGGAACTTAGATTTTTGTTTTCAATCTCTTGAAAACGGAGATGATTATAAAGGCTGTTTTCAATTGTGTCAACAAAAGTTTGAAAAATTTTTTTATTAAAATCAATGAAAATTTTACAATACGCATATATATGCACTTTTATAAAAAAGAAAATATAAAATCATAAAATTTAATTGGATCGCCTAATAATACTATAATAGTCTTGTTCAGTTCACGGAATAGATAAAAATGAAAGAATTCAAACTGCATGCTAATTTTCAGCCAACTGGCGATCAGCCAGAGGCAATAGATAAGATCGTAAATGGGTTTTTAAATAAGGATAAGGCACAGACTCTGCTTGGTGTAACAGGTTCAGGTAAGACCTTTACTATGGCTAATGTTATAGCAAAGCTGAACAGACCAACAATGATTCTGTCTCATAATAAAACTCTTGCAGCTCAGCTTTATGGTGAGATGAAGGAGTTTTTTCCTGAAAATGCAGTTGAATACTTTGTATCCTACTATGACTACTATCAGCCTGAAGCTTATGTTGCAGCATCAGATACCTTTATTGAAAAGGATGCCAAGGTTAATGATCATATCGATCAGATGCGATTAAGTGCCACAAAGGCCTTGATGGAAAGAAAGGATGTTATTGTTGTTTGTTCCGTTTCTGCAATCTATGGTTTAGGTGAACCTGAAACCTACTTAAAAATGATGCTTCATGTAACAGTAGGAGAGGAAATAACTCAGGATAATATAACAAAAAGGCTTTCTGAACTTCAGTACACAAGAAACGATATCGGTTTTGAAAGATCAACTTTCAGAGTAAGAGGCGACGTAATAGATATCTATCCATCAGAGTCAGATGGATATGCCATAAGATTAGAACTATTCGATGATTGTGTAGAATCCATTAAGACATTTGATCCTCTAACAGGTGAAACTTTACAGAAACTTAAAAGAGTTACTGTATTTCCAAAAAATCATTATGTAACCCCAAAAGAGATCCTGCAAAGAGCTGTTGATGAAATAAAAGTAGAATTAAATGACAGATGTCAGTATTTTCTTAACGAAAACAAGTTACTAGAAGAGCAGCGCTTAAGAGAGAGAACAACCTATGATATCGAAATGATAAATGAGTTAGGTTACTGCTCAGGAATTGAAAACTATTCAAGATATCTTACAGGTCGAGAAGAAGGTGCTCCTCCACCTTGTCTTTTTGATTATCTTCCAAAAGACGGATTGCTCATTATTGATGAGTCCCATGTAACAGTTCCCCAGATAGGAGCAATGTACAAAGGAGACAGATCAAGAAAAGAAAGTCTTGTAAATTTCGGCTTCAGACTACCATCTGCATATGATAACCGTCCATTGAAGTTTGATGAATTTAAAAAATTACAGC
The DNA here is from genome assembly GCF_019448115.1 of Succinivibrio faecicola. Classification (GTDB taxonomy): domain Bacteria; phylum Pseudomonadota; class Gammaproteobacteria; order Enterobacterales; family Succinivibrionaceae; genus Succinivibrio; species Succinivibrio faecicola. The sequence goes on from NZ_JAGFNY010000005.1 coordinate 74,479, forward strand.
CACAGACTTTATATGTCTCTGCAACCCCAGCTCAGCTAGAACTTGATGAATCAAGTCAGATTGTAGAGCAGGTTATTAGACCTACAGGTCTTTTAGATCCGATAATTGAGGTAAGACCTGTTGCAAGTCAGGTTGATGATGTTATGTCAGAAATCCGCTCATGTGCCAAAAAAAATGAGCGCGTACTTATTACAACACTGACTAAGAAGATGGCTGAAGAATTAACATCATATCTTTCAGATCATGATATTAGAGTAAGATATCTTCATTCTGATATTGATGCTGTTGAAAGAATGGAAATCATTCGCGATCTAAGATTAGGTGAGTTTGATGCTCTTGTTGGTATTAACCTTTTAAGAGAAGGTCTTGATATGCCTGAGGTATCAACAGTTGCAATTCTTGATGCTGATAAGGAAGGTTTTTTAAGATCAGACAGATCACTTATACAGACAGTAGGACGAGCTGCAAGAAATGTAAACGGAAGAGCCATTTTCTATGCAGACAAGATAACACCTTCAATGCAGATCACTATTGATGAGACTGCAAGACGTAGAGCAATTCAGGAAAAATACAATAAAGAGCATAATATTGTTCCAACGCAAATTAACAAAAAGATTGTTGATGTAATGGATCTTGCAATCAGTGAGTCCAATTCCTTTAAGGTTCCTGAAGAGAAAAGAGCTAAACCTATATCTCGTGCTCAATGGGAGCAGAAGACTCTGTCAAAGCGCATAAATGCAAAGGATCTTACAAAGAGAATTGAAACATTAGAAAAGAGCATGAAGGAGCTAGCATTAGAACTTAAATTTGAGGAAGCTGCAGCTATCAGAGATGAAATTGCAGATTTAAGACAGGCTCTTATTCTTCTACCAGGAATAGATCTTTCTGAAACTGATTAGAAGTATGAATTTGGCGATACAGTTAGAAAAAAAAGACATACCCAAGACCTTAAGCAATTTTAGCAGAAGGATTTGGTTGGTTAACGATCTGCCACACTAAAGTAGGCAGATCTTTCAATTTAGAAATATCTCGATTAGATGGCTTTGTTCTTTGACAGCGCAGAGCTATGTCATCGAGAAGATCTTTAAAAATTTGATATACAGTGGACGACTTACGGAAAAGTAAGGCATTGAATAAAACATCAAAGCAGTCATTCTGTTTATGGAGCTTTAGCATTGAAATCCATTCAAAACTATTACCTTTGGCACATTTAAGCCCGGTAAAGGTTTTGATGATAGAAACAGCTAAAGACAACAGGATAAAAGATAGAATGATATTCTCATTAGCAGAGTTAATGCTTTTTAAGCAGTTACTGCGTTTATTTGCTTTGTTAAACAGTTCAATGGCCCATCTGAGTCTATAGAGCAGGTAAATCTGTTTAGCTCCTAATCTGTCTTTAGGGATATTAGTTCTTAAGATAGAACGTTTATCATCGTCAGTACAGTTAGGGTTGTAACGGACAATAACTCTGTTCTTATGACCTGAAGCAAAGGTAACATCTAAGTCAGCACAAGTATGGGCTGGTAATTTATTTACAGCTTTACCATTAAACTTAGGTATTGCCTTACCATCATCACCAATAGCCCTATCAATGGTAGCAGCTGTGCTTAATTTACCTCTGATAAGGTAAAGGTTACCACTATTAGCAATTCTCTGTTCAAGCTCTTCGTCTACGTAGCCTCTATCACAGATAATCAGGCAGTTATGGAATCTGTCAGTAAGAACAGAATCTCTTTCAGAGCCAACAGCTTCTGTGATTTCTACATATACGAAACTTTGTCTTAACACAGAGAAAGCTATATGAAGCTTTAAACCAGGTCTAGGTGCAGAGCCATCAGTATGTGGTCTTCCTTTGCCTTTACATTCAAAGTTATCAGCGCATGAGTATGATAGGTCTATTTCAGTGCCGTCAACTAAAATGATGTCATCTACCTTAAGTTTTTCTAATAAAGACTTTAAATCCCCACTAATGAACTTCTTAAGATTTTTAAGAAAGCTCTTACTAAAGGTAGCTGTCATTAGTTCTGACAACATAGTCTTAATAACTTCAAGAGTATTTTTTGACTGTAACTGCTTATGTATGCACTTATGAGTTAAAAGTGATTTACCTAACTTTTTGCAGCCTCTTAAGTAAGCATCATGTACAGAGCGAAGAGTAAATTCAGACTTCTCTGTTGACTTACTCATCTGTGAAAGTGAAGTCAGAATATAGTCTGAAATAGAGAACTTACGCTCTCTCTTTAATGCACCACAATCACGAGCATACTGCTTTAAGTTATCCTTAGATAAAACAGTTGTGAATGAATGAGCTGTTGACAAAGATGCAGGGAATATAGATAATTTTGACATGGGATTTCCTTGTTGTTGACGTACTTTTATTATAACATGGGAAATCCCATTTTTATTTAAAAATCATATAGTTAACATCATTTATCCACTTTCCGTTCAATCGTCCAATTTTTTGGAAAAAACACATCAAAATCTGGCGTTTTAACGAAAAGTTAATTTTTTAACCTATTGATTTGTATATCAAATTTTTAAAGAACTTTACCTGCTGATTGGCTGTCAGGTAGTAATTTAATAAATACCCTTGATTTTCAAATAGTTACTAAGATCTTGGGTATGAAAAAAAGAAGGCAAATGCCTTCTTTTTTGCAGGTTAATAAAATTATATCAGTTCTGATTTAACGCATAGTTTTTCTGAGCTACATCAATCATGAAACCTAATACGTTATCAAGATCTTCCTCATCAAGTTCTGCTTCAATATCAACTTTTGCAACTTCACTAATGGTAGCTAAATCTGCAAGCATTTCCTTGTCCTTGATTTTCTCTAAAGAGCCGTCTTCTGAATTTACAGTAAGGCCTAAAGCAAAACCGTAAGATAGGTCAGCAAGAGTTTGAAGTCTTAGTTTTTTGTCAAAAGAAGAATCAGGCATGCTGAATAAATCTTCATCTCCCTTTTCAATCTTTTCTTTTAAATCCATACCAAGATTTGTAAGAACAGCGATAATTTCTCCTGGAAGTGGCTGATTGTCATTTAAAAGTGAAGAAAAAGAATTTATGAAAATTCTTGAACCAGCTTCAACACCCTTTGACATCATTCCTATCATTAAAGATGTCCAGACAAAAGGTGTAGTGGTGATTCCTGCTTTGTTAAGATCGTTTAATACCTTTGTATAGGTGCCGTTTTTTACAGTCATAAGATAACCTTTTCACTAATTTTTTTATAAAAATCTATTTTATGTATTATAATAGGCACAGGTTTGTGTGTCACCACAGATACATTCATTTTACTGAATTGCTTTTTGAAAAACGGAATTAAAAGATGCATCCAATGCTTAACATTGCAGTACGTGCTGCACGCCAGGCTGGTAATTTAATTGCTCGTAACATCGGTCAGCAGGATAACTTTGAAATCACTACAAAGAATAAAGATGATCTTGTTACAAGTATTGATAAACAGTGTGAAAAGGTAATTGTTGACACACTAATGAAGTCATACAGAGATCATTCATTCCTAACTGAGGAAGCTGGTCTTTTAGGTAATCCTGATTCTGAATATCAGTGGGTTATCGATCCTATTGACGGAACAACAAACTTTGTTCAGGGAATTTCTCACTGTGCAGTATCAATTGCTTTACGCCACAATGGTAAGACAGAAATTGGTGTAGTTTTTGATCCTGTTTTAAATGAGATGTTCACTGCATCTCGAGGTGAAGGTGCTTACCTAAACAGTCGCAGAATTCGCGTTTCTAACCGTGATTCTCTAGATGGAGCAATCATCGGAACTGCATTCCCTACAAGATATCGTGACAGAATGTCAGCTTATCTAGTTCTATTTTCACGCCTGATTTCAAACTGTGCTGATGTACGTCGTATGGGCAGTGCAAGTCTTGATTTATGCTATGTTGCCTGTGGTAGATTTGACGGCTACTTAGAGCAGGGCTTAAAGGCATGGGACTTTGCTGCAGGTGAGTTAATTCTTCGTGAAGCTGGTGGCATTACCACAGATTTTGCAGGCGAGGAAGGCTATGTAAAGAGTGGTAACCTAGTTAGCGGAAATCCTGCAATGTTACGTTGTTTGCTCAAGGTTTGTGAAGCTCAGACATTACCTGCAATCTTAAAGTAAGAAATAATTCAATCTGAAATGAAGGCTGACAGTTGTCAGCCTTTTTCATTGTGTGCACGGCATGTACGTTAGCTAACAGGTGCAAGTCCTGAGATCAGGTGCGGAGCCAAGATCATAGCGAAAA
>NZ_JAGFNY010000006.1 GCF_019448115.1 Succinivibrio faecicola
TCGCCTTCTGCACTTCGTTTTTTTGTCCCTCTTCCGAGGGCCCACACAGATTGTCCGTACTGATTTTTAAAGATCTGCATTAACGCTTGGTTAATGTTCGTTGTCGTTCGTGACAACGGAAATGCATTATAGACTTTTTTAAAATCTTGTCAAATACTTTTTTAATTTTTTGTAAAATTTTTGATAATTTTTAGGCAAATGGCTTATTTATGCGGTTCTTATTTTTGTTTACTCAAATTTGTTCCATAAAATCTGTTTTTTAAGCGATTTGGACAGATTTTTATAAAAATTGACAGTTTTATTTTTTTATTCTGAATATAATCAAAACATCTGTTATTAATCATCAGGAGTATTTATGGAATGGCTTTCTGCCTTAAATAGAACAATTGACTATCTTGAAAAAAATCTTCTATCAGAAAGTACTGCTGATGTTGCAAGTCATGCTGGCATATCCTCTGTTTATCTAAATAAAGGTTTTGAAATAATGACAGGTATGTCAATCAGTCAATATGTAAAAAACAGAAGACTTTACCTTGCAGCAGTTGAAATATTAAAAGGCGCAAAAGTTATCGATACTGCAGTCAAATACTGTTATACAACACCAGAAAGTTTTTCTAAAGCTTTTTACAGATTTCATGGTTTAACTCCACTGAACTTGAAAAAACATCCTGAAAGAATAAAGGTATTTCAGCCAATTTCCTTTTCCATCAGTATATCAGGTGGAGGAAAATTAAAAGTTAGATTTGAGAATTTGAAATCTACAAAACTTATTGGTTTTACTAAAACTTTCACTTTTGATGAAGCTTATAAACAAATACCAGTGTTTTGGAAAGAAAAACTAAACTCTATTCTTAGCAAATGCTGGAAAATGAATCAATCAGTAATCTCAAGCAACCAGATTACTGATTTGCAAAAAGCTGTAATCGAAAATAATATCGGCTGTTTTGGAGCATCCTTTGATTGTGAAGGTGAGCATTTCAAATACGGAATTTTAGGAGTTTTAAAAAACTCAGATATTGAAGCCTCTCAATTAGGTCTGGAAGTTTTAGAAATTCCTGATGGTCTTTATGCAAAATTCGAATCTGTAGGACCTCTACATGAAAGCATACAGGCTGTAAATAATGAAATTTTTACTAAATGGTTGCCAGGAAATCCAAAATACGAACTATCGCAAGGCCCCGTGCTTGAATATTATACAAATGGTGATATTCAGGATCAGAACTACAAATGCGAAATCTGGGTTCCTCTAAAGCAAAAGGATGAATAGATTTCACTATAACACATAAGGAATATATTTATGAAAATTGAACACATAGCTGCATGGTGTAACGATCTTGAAAAAACTAAGGAATTCTTTGTTAAGTTTTTTGAAGCACGTTCTAACGAAAAATATGTTAACAAAATAGGATTTGAATCATATTTTTTAAGTTTTGATTCTGGAGCCAGACTTGAACTTATGCATATGGATTCCATTAGCGATTATGGTCATTACAATGAAAGATTCGGTTTTGTTCATCTTGCAATTTCAGTCGGATCACAAAGTAAAGTCGATAAACTTACAAAACAGATTGTAGATGCCGGATATAAGCTATTATCAGGACCAAGACGAACCGGTGATGGTTACTATGAATCCTGCATTCAGGCTGAAGATAATCTTATTGTTGAAATAACAATTTAATTTTTAAGGCAGACAATTCTATTGTCTGCCTTAAATCTTTTAGCTACAGAGAATTATAAAAATCATTTCAAAATCACTTTTTAGTTACAGGAATCCATAGTTCACACTGATAAGCAAGATCAAAACAATCTCCTTGTGGATAGTATTCAAGTACAGGTGCATTTCTAAACTCAATTTCAGGATTACCTGGTAAATACTCCTTAAAGATCCAGTTTAATGCACTTGTTATACTTTCTGGTACAGCACCTGTACATGTTACCTTTGCATAAAGACCTGATGGTATATCTGCAACAGACAGATTGTCTGGAACTTTATCATTAGAAACTTCACCACAGATTAAATAGTCAAATTCATTTTCATTCACTGACACTGAGCAGCCAAAGCTTCCGACTCTACTATTTATTAAAAATTCTTCAAAAGCATCTTTAGCCTTATATCCATTTGAATATAATTTTTCTAGATTAGCTGAAAAACAATTTTTCCAAAATTCAGGAAGGACTTTAGATGCATTATCAAATGAGGCACGAGTCTTAAATCCAGCCAATTTCATGTTTGGCACATTTTCAAATTTAACTTTCATATCATTTACCTTATAAAAAGAAAAAATAACAATACTAAGGACTTAATGTATGATGAATATTGAATCAATCAACTCATCTGATTTCCTTGTACAAGGTAAATTCTAGGAGTTAGGCTGATTTAAAACTTGTCAATTTTTAGTTTTGTTTGTCCAATCAGAGTAAATCTGATTGAACAATTAAGGATTGATGGTAATATCTTTTTGAGAATTAATCATTCTTAAGAACTTTGATCCTCTGAAGAATACTATTTTCAAATTCTTTATCAGATAAGGAAGGATCTCTTGTGTTTTTCCAGATCAAGCAAGGAAGATCTTTACAGTTTGTACAAGACTCAAATCCATTTTTATTAACTGCACATTCATATATAGGACAGGCCAGACCTTTTGGTGCATGAAAAACTTTACCATGACAGGCATTACAACCTTCGCACATATTCTTGTACAAATGACATTTTGAACAATCCAAACCGCAACAGCTAATCAGACTATCCATTTTTTTCCTCGCTCAATATTTGTTTTTGCAATTTCTTCGTTAGTTTTTCAAATACTAGATTATATGATTTATCTAATAGCTCTTTTAATAATTCATCTTTAATAGAGCCATTTGCTTTAACAGAATTCCAGTGAGATTTGTTCATATAGTAGCCAGGAATAATATCTTCATACTCCTGCCTTAGCATATCTCCTTCAAGCGGATCGAGTTTGAGAGTTATATAGTATGGAGTATCAGTCTCATCAAGACAGACTGCAGCAAACATTTTTCCTCCAATCATATACCTAATCCAGTTCCACTCTGCTTGAAGATCTTTTGTTACACCGGCCTTTGAAAGTAGGAATTCGTCAATCCATGGATATTTCATTTTGTTTCCTTATTGTTTGTAAAAGTAAAACAAAACGGCAAAATAACGCATTTATATTTATCGCTATTTTGCCGTCCTTCAAGAAAAAAATATATTACTTTTTCTTTTATTTTATATAGTTAACAATATCTAGAGTTATTCCCACTCGATTGTTGCAGGAGGTTTACCTGAAACATCGTAAACAACCCTTGAAATACCATTGATTTCATTAATGATTCTGTTAGAGATGTGGCCTAACAGCTCATATGGTAACTCAGCCCACTTAGCAGTCATGAAATCAATTGTCTTAACTGCTCTTAATGAAACCACATAGTCATAACTTCTGTGATCACCCATAACACCAACAGCACGTACTGGTAAGAATACAGTGAATGCCTGACTTACCTTGTGGTACCAGCCTGATTTATTGAGCTCTTCCATGAAGATAGCATCAGCCTGACGAAGTAAATCAAGATACTCTTTCTTAACCTCGCCTAAAACTCTTACACCAAGACCTGGACCTGGGAATGGATGACGCATTACCATAGCCTCTGGTAAACCTAAAGCTACGCCAATACGACGAACTTCATCCTTGAAAAGCTCACGTAATGGTTCAACAAGTTCAAACTTCAAATCGTCTGGTAAACCACCAACATTGTGGTGTGACTTGATAACATGAGCCTTACCTGATTTCGCTGCTGCAGACTCAATAACATCAGGATAAATTGTACCCTGTGCAAGGAAATCTACACCTTCAAGCTTTCTTGCCTCTTCAGCAAAAACATCGATAAAGGTCTTACCAATAGCCTTACGCTTAAGCTCAGGATCAGAAATACCCTTTAATGCTTCAAGGAACTTATCAGATGCATCTGCATAAACAAAGTTCAGATCCATAGGCTCGAACATCTGCTTAACCTGAAGACCTTCATTGAGTCTTAAAAGACCATTATCAACGAATACACAAGTTAACTGCTTACCAATAGCTCTTTGAAGTAATAAAGCTGTAACAGAAGAATCTACGCCACCTGAAAGACCTAAAAGAACCTTTCTGTCACCAACCTGCTTACGGATACGCTCAATAGCATCATCAATAATTGCAGATGGAGACCATAAACCGTGTAACTTACATACATCAATTACGAATCTGCGTAAGATTTCGCCCCCCTGCTTAGAGTGAGTTACTTCAGGATGGAACTGAACACCATAGTACTGCTTTTGTGCATTGTAGATTGCAGCATATGGACATGTTTCAGTACTACCAACTGTAACAAAGCCATCAGGAATAGATGTAACCTTGTCACCGTGAGACATCCAAACATCAAGTTTGTTCTCACCTTCATGATCGGTTAAACCATCAAATAAGGGACACTTCTCTTTGATTTCTACAGTAGCATGGCCATATTCACGCTTTGAAGAGCCCTGAACTTTACCACCTAACTGAACAGACATTGTCTGAAGACCATAGCAGATACCAAGAACAGGAACGCCAGCTTCAAAAACATATGATGGGGCACGAGGTGAGCCCTGCTCAGTTGTAGACTCAGGACCACCAGATAGGATGATACCCTGAGCGTTGAATTCCTTAATAAGATTAAGATCAACATCATATGGATAGATTTCACAATAAACACCGATTTCACGTACACGACGAGCAATCAGCTGAGTAACCTGTGAACCAAAATCCAGAATCAGGATCTTTTCAGAATGGATGTTCTGTGAAGACATATTTTGAACTCTTAATTGATGGATAGGAATGTACCTGCATTAAAGCAGGTACAAATAAAATCGATTAAATGTGGCTCTGGTAGTTAGGAGCTTCCTTAGTGATGGTTACATCATGTACGTGAGACTCATTGAAGCCTGCATTTGTAATGCGAACGAACTGAGCCTTTGTACGTAACTCATCAATAGTAGCACAACCTGTTAAGCCCATAGCTGAACGTAAGCCACCCATCTGCTGATGAATAATGCCACGTAATAGGCCCTTATATGCTACACGACCTTCAATACCTTCAGGAACTAACTTGTCAGCAGCATTGTCTGACTGGAAGTAACGGTCTGCTGAACCCTTAGACATAGCAGCTAAAGAGCCCATACCACGGTATGACTTGAATGAACGGCCCTGATAAATCTCAATTTCACCAGGAGCTTCTTCAGTACCTGCAAACATAGAACCAACCATAACGCAGTTAGCACCAGCAGCAAGAGCCTTAGCAATATCACCTGAGTAACGGATACCACCATCAGCAATAACTGTAATACCGGTACCTTCTAATGCCTCAACAGCATTTGAAACTGCAGTAATCTGTGGAACACCGCAACCTGTAACAATACGAGTTGTACAGATAGAACCAGGACCAATACCAACCTTAACAGCATTTACACCTGCATCTGCTAAAGCTAAAGCACCAGCAGCTGTTGCAACGTTACCACCGATAATCTGTAATTCTGGGTATTCTTTACGTAAATACTTAAGTCTGTCCAACACACCCTGAGAATGACCGTGTGATGAGTCAACTAACAGAACATCAACACCAGCCTCAACTAAAGCCTTTGCTCTCTCTTCGTTACCTGCACCAGCACCGATAGCAGCACCAACACGTAGACGACCTAAAGCATCCTTACATGCATTTGGCTTGTTAGATGACTTCTGGAAATCCTTAACAGTAATGAGTCCCTTTAAGTGGAAAGCATCATCAACTACTAAAACCTTCTCAATGCGGTGTTTCTGCATTAAAGCCTGAACATTTTCACGAGACTCATTTTCACGAACAGTAACTAGTCTATCTTTAGGTGTCATAGCCTCATGAACCTTTACCTTACCATTTGTAAGGAAACGGGTATCACGACCTGTGATGATACCTAAAAGATTCTGATTGTCATCTACAACAGGGAAACCGCAGAAACCATTCTTAGCAGCCATCTGACGAACTTCATCAATTGTTGCCTCAGGATGAACAGTAATTGGCTTAATAACCATACCATTCTCATAACGCTTAACCTTAGCAACTTCCTGAGCCTGACGCTCAATTGACATATTCTTATGAATAAAACCGATACCACCTTCCTGAGCTAATGCAATTGCAAGATTAGACTCAGTAACAGTATCCATAGCTGAAGAAATCATAGGGATATTCAGCTGAATATTGGAGGTTAATCTAGTACGAAGATCTGCAGTATTTGGTAAAACAGTTGAGTGTGCAGGAACTAACAAAACATCATCGTATGTTAGAGCCTCTTCCATAATGCGTAACATATTATTCCTCCAGGTTTAGGATAATGCATATTGCAAATATTAAGGTGAATCCCTTAAAACTATATTTTTTAACTGCAGTACATTTTATGCACTGCATCTGTATAAAGAAGTCCGAGATACCGGACTGTCATTATTTGCTTAATTAAATTGATGTGACATTATACAAGAAAATGACATAAAAGATAAAAAAACTTTTGACTGTTTTTTTCAAAAACAGATTTTTTTTAAGGCTATGTTTGTAACAGCAATAATATAATTCTTAAGCTATCTTCATAATCTTGTGCTACTATTGAAGAAATGATTATAAAAACTACTATATAAGCATATGGACAGATATAAGGTTGTCAACGGCGACTATGTTGCTCTTATCGACAAAATCCTAAAGCAGAATCTAAATACTCTGCTTTGCTCAAATAACTTCTCTAAAAATGATTCTTCTGCTATGACTAATAAAGATGGCAGATGTGAAGTAACATATTCTGAAAATAGAATTAAACATACAGCAGTCAAAGATAAAGCAAAAATACAAAACAACAGCACTGTTTTATCAAAAACAGGTAAAAGAACCGTGCAAAAAGCGATAAAAGAAGAATCCAAGGCAAAAAATCGTGGAATTTATGTTTTTTTAGGACTGATGCTGTTTTTTATAATGATTTTTCTTGATATATTCAGCGAATATGTTTTCTTACTGTTTTTTATAGCTATCATCTATTTTTCAATAAGAAAAAGAGCGAAACAGCAAAAGGAGTAAAAGAATGGAACAGTATTTAATATGGCTGATAATTGCACTGGTTCTTTTAGGAACTGAAATGATGCTGGCATCAGTTTATCTTATTGCTTTCTTACTAGGCGCTCTTACAGCATCTGCCTGTGCGTTCTTTGGCTGTCCACTTACTATTCAGTGCACACTAGGAGCAATTGTAATTATTGCTGGTGTTATCTGTGCCTATTTTTATAGAAAGAAAATAGCTCTTTTGAATAACAAAATTTCATTAGACAATATCGATGAGGATCAGATAGTCTTTGTTGATAACATATTGGAAGATGGCACTGCAAAGGTTAAATACAGAGGTGCTCTATGGACTGCATATAAAGCTGACGGAGCGCCTATTACAAAAGGACAACATAAAATAGAAAAAATTGACGGAACTCGACTGGTTTTAAAATAAAGGAGAAAGGAAATGACTGAAGATGCAACTTCAAGCGGACTGATTGTCGCTCTTATATTTATTGTTATAGCCCTGATTTTTGCATTCAAGGCTATTAATGTTATCCCTCAGCAGACTGCATGGGTAATTGAAAGATTAGGAAAGTTTCACAAGATCTTAAATCCAGGTCTTAACTTTATTATTCCTTTTATTGATAAGGTAGCCTATAAGCACTCATTAAAGGAAATTCCACTTGATACACCAAGTCAGGTATGTATCACAAGAGATAATACTCAGCTGACTGTTGACGGTATTCTCTACTTCCAGGTTACAGATCCTAAACTTGCAAGCTATGGTACATCTAACTATCTTGTTGCAATTACTCAGCTTGCACAGACAACTTTACGTTCTGTCATTGGTAAAATGGTTTTAGATGAAACCTTTGAAGAAAGAGATGTAATAAACAATCAGGTTGTATCTGCTATTGATGAAGCAGCTCTAAACTGGGGTGTAAAAGTTTTAAGATATGAAATCAAGGATTTAACTCCACCTGCTGTTATTTTGCAGGCTATGCAAAGACAGATTACAGCAGAAAGAGAAAAGAGAGCTGTTATTTTCGAATCTGAAGGTAAAAAACAAGAGCAGATCAATCTTGCAAACGGTGCAAGAGAAGCTGCAATTGCAAAATCTGAAGGTGAAAAGCAGTCTGAAATCAACATAGCTGAAGGTAAGGCTCAGGCTACAATCGCAATTGCAAACGCAACAGCTCAGGCTATTGCAACTATTGCAAAAGCAACTGAGATTGAAGGTGGTAGCACAGCTGTTAACCTGAAGGTTGCAGAACAGTATATTGAAGCCTTTGCAAAACTTGCAAAAACAAATAACACACTTATCGTACCAAACAACCTGTCAGATGTATCTGGTATGGTAGGCTCTGTTATGAAAATTATTGAAGGCACCAAGCACAAGTAATAATTAAAAATCTAGAAAAAAAAACAAGGCGTGCCTTGTTTTTTTATTGAAATATCATTATGAATAAAGAAACTGTCGACTATACAAAACTGTCAGATTCAATGATCTCGCAGTCTAATCAGCAAAAAAAGACATCTTTTGAAAAGAATGCTACTCAGGCAAACACATCTAATAACGGCCATAGCGGTTTTTGTAAGGCTTTGCTTGCTGTAGGCTCTGCTATCACTTTTATTAGAAATCTTGTTTTAAACACACTTTTCATCATTATTCTTTTACTGGCTATCATCGGTATCAAAGCCTGTGATTCCCTTGTAGATGAAAATGCTGATTTACAGAAAGTAGCTACTGTCAGCAAAAAATCTGCTCCTGTACTCTTTTTAAATCTTTCAGGAACAATAAGCGATGCTCCTGAACCATCAGATGGTTATTCAAGACTTGCAAAGGAGCTTGAAAAAAACTTAAACAATACAAGCAGCACAGATGTTTTAAGTGTGGAAAGGGCCCTTAAGTATGCCTCAAAGGATAATTCTGTAAGAGAAATTTTTATTGATCTTAGCAACCTGTATTCAGTTACATTCAGCTCAGCATCAAGAATAGCTGAAGCAGTAAATAATCTTAAAAAGATAAGACCTTCATTAACTGTTACATCCTATTCAAACAGTTATACAAAAGGTGCATTCATTATTGCTAACGCCTGCGACAAAATTGTTCTGCATCCACTTGGCAATCTAAATTTCAAGGGTATGTCCTTATCAAATATTTATCTTAAAGATGCACTTGAAAATTTTGGCATAAAACCTCTTGTAATAAAGGCAGGTTCATATAAATCTGCTGTTGAACCTTTAACATCAAACAGTATGTCTGATGAAGTAAAAGAGGAATATACCGGCATTGTTAACGGTCTTTGGGAAGAGTACCTATCGGAGCTTCCAAATAAGAATGAAAGAAACAAGCTGAGTGCTCTTTTCTCCAATGAGCAAAAATACTTAGATTTACTTGCAAAATTTGATGGCGATGAAGCAAAGCTTTTAAATGAATGCCAGGTTGTAGATTATCTAAAGGATAAAATAACTATAACCCATGAATATGCAAAAAAATATGCCGTAAACAAAACAAATCCTTCTAAAGTTTATGTCATGTATGATGATTATCTAAAATACCATGACAGCAAGATTTCTGATAAAAAGAAAACAACTGCAACAGTTGCTGTTATATACGGTATTGGAACAATCACAGATCATTCTGATAATAAAGAAGCCTTCACACCTGCAAACATAAAAGATCAGTTGAAAAAGGCTGAAAAAATCAAAGATCTGAAAACTTTAATTTTTTACATTAACTCAGGTGGTGGCTCTGTCACAGCATCAGAAAGTATCAGAGCAATGATTAATGACTTTAAATACAGAAAAAATGTTAAAGTTATTGTTTCTATGAATTCTATTGCAGCATCCGGAGCATACTGGATATCAACTGCCGCAGATACAATCTACGCAACACACGATACAATTACAGGCTCAATCGGTGTCTTTGCAGTAATTCCTGATGTTCATGTTTTCCTGAACGATCATGGCGTATATCATGATGGTGTATCTACATCCGAATTTGAAAACTACTCTATCGCAAAAAAAATGCCTGAGGAAAACAGAGTTTTATATGCATATCAGATTATGTCTACCTACAAGAAGTTTCTTACTCTTGTAAAGCACAGCAAATATAAATTAAGACTTAAAGATCCAAAGGACTTTGCTGAAGGTAGGATCTTCTTGGCTAATGATGCAAGGAAACTTGGTCTTGTTGATAATATTGGAAATATTAACCAGATTTTGGTTAAAGAAAAGAAACTGCTTGCAAGACGTAAACATCCAAATGTAAATGTAGTACATATCGGAGCAGGTGACGACAACGGGATGTCTCTGATAAAGACAATTTTATCTTCAAAGGCTTACACCTTTATACCTAATGAATATCTAAAACTAACTCTTGATGTTATTAAGAGTGCAAAAGATAAACCTAATATTCAAAAAGGTATGGTGGCAATAAGCCCTGTAAGTGTTGATTTCAACTAAACTCATAAAAAAACACTCCGATACTATTTTTAATACTTACCAGCTTTTTTTAAGACCTTTATAGCATCTTCTTCTAATGAATTTTGATCTTCTTTTGCAAGAGAATAAGCAACAATACATGGGCAGTCTAATTTTCTTACATAGGATTCAATTCCATTTGAAGGAGCTCCGGTTTCATCTGAAGTATCAACAACCTCAATCCACTTGTATCCAAGTGGTGGTGGAGGAAGAATAAATTCAACTTCCTTATAATGCTGATTGATGATAAAACACCAGTGTTCAGTATCAAAACTGTTATCAGTCGTACCTACGGTTAAGGTAATTGCATCTGTATTTGGATCGTTCCATGCTCCAGAATCCATTGCACTACCATCTGGTTTAAACCAATGAGCTTCATAACTGTTAGAGCCTACATGATAATAATCACCAGCAAGAGTAAGCTCTCGTATCATTTTTGAAGATCGTCTTAACTTATTAAGTCTTGAAATGAATTTTTTGAAATTCTTGCTTCTTTTTGTTTCATTCCAATTATTCCAGGAAATCTCATTATCCTGACAGTAAGCATTGTTATTACCATTCTGTGTTTTACAAAGCTCATCACCAGAGAGAATATGAGGTATACCCTGTCCCATGATGACACTGGCCATCATATTTCTCTTTAAAAGATCACGACGGGCTAATACTTCCTTATCATCTGTAGGGCCTTCAACACCACAGTTAGATGAGAAATTCTCCATAGTTCCATCAAGATTATTCTCACCGTTCAAATCATTGTATTTAGTCGAATATGAAACTAGATCTTCAAGTGTGAATCCATCATGGTAGGTTACAAAGTTAACACTTGCATTGATTGATCTATATGAAGATGTGAAGATATCTCGAGATCCCAATAGTCTTGTTGCATACTGACCAATAAGACCATTATCTCCTCTCCAGAATCTTCTTACAGTGTCTCTGAATTTATCATTCTGCTCTGACCAGCCTGCAGGGAACTGACCTAAACGATAACCGTTTGGACCACAATCCCAAGGCTCTGCAATCAGAAGAGAACTTGCAATTGATTCAATACAGAAAGTTGACTTTAAAAATGCACTGTTATGATCATACTCATGGAAACTGTTACCATGAGTTTCTCTACATAATGTAACACCAAGATCGAATCTGAATCCGTCAATCTGATTTTCTGTAATCCAGTGCTTCATTGAATCAAGAACCAGATTTAAAGTTGGTCTTGCATCAACATTCACAGAATTACCACACCCAGTTACATCTCTATAGCTTCTGCAGTTGAGTGAACCGTCAGCATTTCTGTTGTATGTATAGTAACTTGGAGCATCAAACCCCTTCATGCTGAGAACAGGACCACCTCTACCGCCTTCACCGGTATGGTTGTATACAACATCAAGAATAACTGCAATGCCATTGCGATGAAGCTCTCGAACCATTGTTCTAAACTCGTTCAAGCTGTCTAATGGATTTACAGCATATCTTGGATCAGGGGCCATAAAGCAGACTGGATTGTATCCCCAGTAATTTACCAATCCTTTCTTAACCAAATGAGGTTCTGATATGAATGCTGCAATAGGATTAAACTGAACAGCTGTAATTCCAAGATCTTTTAGATGTTTTATTACACTATCGTGTATAACACCGAGATACTTGCCTCTGTGATTTACAGGAACATCAGGATGTATTGCTGTAAGACCTTTTACATTGCACTCATAGATAATAAGAGAATCACGACCGAAAGTAGGCTTTTCTACTCCCTGCCAGTCAAAATCATTATTCACAACAATTGCCTTTGGAATAAAGTTGGCATTGTCATGAAGATACTTGTTCATGTTATATGTAAAAGGTTTTGATAGAGCCTTTGCATATGGATCTACAAGATATCTGTCCTTTTTGAAGAACAGACCTTTTTCAGGACTGTATTCACCAAGCGCTTCATAGGCATATAAATCACCTACGCTAACACCAGAAATAAAACCATACCATACACCACCACGCTTTTCCTTTAAAGGAATTGAGGTAATTTCCTTTTCATCTTTTGTATAGATATGAAGAATAATTGAAGAAGCATTAGGAGCCCATACTGCAAAATAGCAACCGCCATTTTTTGGTGTTGCGCCTAATGGAAGTAGTCTTAAATCTATGTCTGTGCTCTGTGATTTCATAAGGTATTCACTTTGTTAATTGTAATTATTATTTTTAAGATTAGTTAAGCAATTTACTTATTGCAAGAAAATCAATTTCTAATTTTTTATTTTTCTAGCTTCAATCAAGAAAATCAATCCTTTTGATAATAAAAAAAGCTACATGGTCTTTCAACAATGTAGCTATTTTTGATCAATTATTTTTATTTGCTAGATGCAGTCTTTTTTGCAGTGCCAGAAGCTTTAGCAGTTGAAGACTTTGTTGCACTCTTCTTTGCTGGAGCTTTCTTTGCAGTGCTGCTCTTAGATGCAGTCTTTGCAGAAGGCTTCTTTTCAGCAGCCTTCTTTGAAGTTGCGCTCTTTTCAGTAGCAGCCTTTTCTGTTGTCTTCTTTGCAGTTGACTTCTTTGCCTCTACCTTAGGAGCAGATTTCTCACTTTTATCCTCTAGCTTATTTTTTTTTTCATCTACCTTCTTGATGAAAATAGTTGATAAAGGAGGAAGATCAAGAACAATAGAATGATAATTGTTCTGCCATGAGATATTTGAAGCAACTACCCTTACTGAGCCAGTACCGTAGCCACTGCCCCAGTACTCTTTACTGTCAGAATCAAAAATCACCTCATAGGTACCAGGCTCTGGCACACCTAAACGATATGCTACGTAAGGTACTGGAGTGAAGTTTGTAACAGAGAAGATATGGTCATCACCGTTAGAACGCATCATTGCAAATACACTGTGCTCAGCGTCATTTACATCAAGCCATCTGAATGACTCTGGATCATAGTCAGTCTTCCATAGTGCTGGCTCGCGTCTGTATAGATTGTTCAGATCCTTAACAAGCTTCTGGATACCTTGATGCTTTGGATACTTGAGTAACCACCAGTCTAACTGACTTGCCTCGTTCCACTCTGAGCCCTGACCGAATTCAGAACCCATGAAGTTTAACTTCTTACCAGGATGAGCGTACTGGAAACCTAAATATGCACGTAGGTTTGCAGCCTGCTGCCACTCATCACCAGGCATCTTGTATAACAGAGAATGCTTGCCGTGAGTAACTTCATCATGAGAAATTGAAAGAACGAAATTCTCATTGTATGCATAGATCATTGAGAATGACATTTCACCATGATGATACTTTCTAAAGAAAGGATCAGTCTGCATATACTCAAGAGAGTCATGCATCCAACCCATGTTCCACTTGAATGCGAAGCCTAAACCACCTGCATATGTTGGACGTGAAACGCCGGTAAATGCTGTTGACTCCTCAGCAATGGTCATTGCATGAGGATACTTCTTGTATACCTCTTCATTGAACCACTTTAAGAAGCTTACAGCCTCATAGTTGATATTACCGCCATCTACATTAGGGATCCACTCACCATCTTTTCTTGAGTAATCCCAGTAAAGCATTGAAGCTACGGCATCAACACGTAGACCATCGATGTGGTACTTATCAAGCCATACCAATGCAGAAGCGATAAGGAAACGACGAACTGTATCACGACCGAAATCATAAATTAATGAATTCCAGTCAGGATGCCAGCCACGACGTGGATCTTCATATTCGTAAACACAGGTACCATCAAACTTAGCCAGACCAAAAGCATCTGTTGGGAAGTGTGCAGGAACCCAGTCAAGAATAACGCCGATACCATTCTGGTGGAAAGTGTCAACGAAGAACTTGAAGTCATCGATTGAACCAAATCTTGATGTTGGAGCAAATAAACCTGTTGGCTGATAACCCCAGGATCCTGAGAAAGGATGCTCCATTATTGGCATAAGCTCAATATGAGTGTAGCCCATTTCCTTGACGTAATTTAACAGATCAACAGCAAGTTCTCTGTATGACAGAGGCTGACCATTGTCATCACGCTTCCATGAACCTAAGTGTAGCTCATAGATTGAGATTGGCTGCTCAAGCTTGTTGTTAAGCTGTGACTTCTGCCACTCCTGATCGTGCCATGTATAGCTGTTCTGATCAGAAATAATAGAAGCAAATGAAGGATACTGCTCATGGAAGAATCCGACTGGGTCAGCCTTGTGAGGAAGTCTGTTGCCATATGGATCCTTGATTTCATACTTATAGCGAAGGCCTGCACCTAAGCCTGGTACGAATAATACCCAGTGACCTAATAAAGAACGTGCCATTGGTAAACGACGGCCGTCCCAGAAATTGAAGTCACCGATAACACTTACAGCAGTAGCAGATGGAGCATATACAGCAAATTTAGTACCTTTAATCTTTACACCGTCGATCTCTACTTCAATAAGCTGAGCACCTAAGGTCTTATAGATATTTGCAGGATCCTCATTCATGGTTGATAAGCCATAGAATGCCTCATCACGGAACTGATAAGGATCGATCACATCAACCTGTGAATCCTGATAGTACACCTTGAACATATAGTGGAATGGCTGGTCCACATTCAACTGAACCTCAAATAAACCATCTGGGTTTACAAGGTTTAAAGTTGCAACCTTGTTCTTGCCATCAATTGTATATACATCTACACCCTTTGCATCAGGAAGCCATGCTCTTAAAACATAACCGTTCTGACCTTCAACCTTCTGAAGACCTAATGTTTCAAAAGGATTGCCAACCCTGGCATTATTTAAATCGTCAATTAACATTGAACGTACACTCCTAATATTTATTGTTTTGTTTTTATTATCTGTTTCTTGCTTCGGTCATAGCCTTAGTCATAGCAAGAACTTTCTTGTCTTCAAAGATATCCTCAAGATCCTTAGTAAGCTTTCTTCTCCAGTTTGGATACTCATCTAAGGTACCAGGG
Organism: Succinivibrio faecicola; assembly: GCF_019448115.1. GTDB lineage: Bacteria > Pseudomonadota > Gammaproteobacteria > Enterobacterales > Succinivibrionaceae > Succinivibrio > Succinivibrio faecicola. The sequence continues at coordinate 15,487 of NZ_JAGFNY010000006.1, forward strand.
ATATTTACAGGCTTATCTACACCGATCCAGTCTTCTACCTGTGTGCTGAACAGATAGCAAGAGCCTGAGCATAAGTGAACCTGCATTGCAGTTGATAGAACATCATCCATCTTAGCATCAGCAACATTTTTTGGATATGTATCAGCTATAGAGCCTAAGCCGTGCATACTGTCAAGAATACGCTGTTTTGCAACTGCTCTTGCGCTCTGAAGAGCCTGAGCTTCTTCTGGCTTGTAGATACCTAACTGCTGACCTAATGATAAGTCGTAGTAGTTCCACCAGCCTACTAATGTTGGCATATCGTGAGTTGTTAATGCTGACATTGCCTCGCAAATATAATCCTTAGGAGCAATGAAACCACCATCCTCTGCTACGCCATCAAAGAAGGTCTTATAAGATAAAGCACCATATGCTCTTAAAGCTTTGGTTAACTCAACAGGGATAGTACCTAAATCCTCGCAGATTAGAAGACACTTGTTTCTGTGTGACTCTAATGAAAGGATTGACAGAAGATCATGTAAATCATAGTGAACATAAGCACCCTTAGATGCAGGATCACCTACTCTAGTCAGCCATAATCTGTATAAACCTGCAGCATGGTCGATACGCATTGCACCACATGACTTCATGTTTGACTTATACATTCTGATAAGTGGCTTGTAAGCATTCTGCTTTAATGCCTCAGGAGACATAGGAGCAAGACCCCAGTTCTGACCTAGAGGGCCTAGTGGATCTGGAGGACAACCGATAGAGCCGTTTGTTCTGAATACCTTAGCAACATCACCCCATACGTCGCAGCTCTGCTTTGCTACACCAACTGCTAGGTCACGGTATGTACCGATAAGCATGCCAGCTTCCTTAGCAGCCTTATAAGCAGCAGTTAACTGCTCTGAAGCCAGGAACTGTAAGTAGCAGAAGAATTTAACATCTGATTCATGCTCTTTTGCCCATGCTTTTACGAATGGAGAGTGAATATCATGATACTCAGATGGGAACTGTTCCCATGAGTTTACGAACTTACCTTCATCGTGGAAGTGCTTCATAAGAGCATCATAAGTTGCAAAGTTCTGAAGATCCTCGCCCCCCTGCTCTACGAAGTCTAAGAACTTAAGACCTCTGTTTGAACGCTTGTCGTCAACCTTTACATTGTCAAAGATGCAACGTAAAGCTTCTAACTTGCACTCAAGAACGCCGCGGTAATCAACATATTCCTTCTCTCTTAATACGCGAAGTTTCTGCTGGAACTGCTCTGAGTGAATGAGTTCCTGTGCCTGAGGGCAGTTTAGTAATTCTGGAACATCATTTACAGAAATATATACGATATTGATATAGTTTCTTGATGAAGGTGAATATGGACTTACAGAATTTGGATCATATGGATAGCCTGCGTGCATTGGGTTTAAACCAACAAACTCGCCACCACACTTTTTAACACCTAAAAGAAGCTGTTTTAAATCAGCAAAATCACCGATACCCCAGTTGCTGTGAGAGCGAACTGAATATAACTGTGAGCTTACACCCCAAACACGCTTACCTGATGCAATTTCCTCTGGAAGATACATCTTGTAAGGGGTAACAATCAGGCTCATTACAGCTGATTTTTTGTTTACATTCTTAGAATTTACGCTTACTGATAATTCATGATAGCCATATGGGAAATGTGAAATCAGCTTGTAACGACGGGTGTCATAAGTAACACCTTCAAAGGTTTCGTATTGAGCAATTTCAACTTCTGAAAGAAGAACGGTATTCTCAATCTTTCTACCATCTTCTAACTTTACTACAACTGTTACAGTTGCATTCTCATCTTCAGAAGCACTCTCTTCGATTCTGAAATAGAACTGCTTGAAATCCTGATCGTTGATAACAGTTACAGGATCAACCATATTCTTGAAGGTAGCTCTCTTCTGTTCAGTAAGAACCTTCTCAAGAGCCTTCTGGTCATTTACTGGATAACCCAGAATCTCAAGTGCGTTCTTACGATACTCGCCATCAATATGCTGCAGAACATTGTTCGCATCGATATATGATCTAGCTACGCCTTTGTCATCTGCTAATTTCTGTATGTCTATCATGGAATGTACCACTTAATTTTCTTAATTTGTCTAAATGAATTTGCCAAGCTCATATTTTTAGTAATAGTAAGCTCAAAGATATATGATAAATTAATCTCTGCAAATATGCACATAAAATAAGGCTTTTTAGGCAAATTCTTATAAAAAAATATGATGTAAGTCCGATTTTGTTATTTTTATTCAAAAATGTTTAATATTGTGTATTGACGAAGCTCAAATTCTGTACTTTTGTGACACATCTCATCTTTTTTATAAGAAAATCAAGTAGTAATTTTTTATTCACCAAAATACTGCAAACGTTATTTCAAACAATAAATTTTCTCATTAAGTCTTTTGTAAAAAATTAACGTTTTTTATACTTTTAATTCAATAAGTTATTTTTGCATACACACTTACAGAACAATAAAAAACTGTTTTTTACAAAATATTTTCAAAAAAAATATTTAAAATTTCTCTGAAATTGTTTAAACTTTTACAGCTTTGTAAAAAAGCACTTTCATGAAAGTAGTAAAAAGTGCTCAAACTTGACAAAGTTAGTAAATAGAGTATCTTTTTACTGTATTTTTTTTATTTTTCGTCAATTGTTAACTACGGGTAACATTAAATATGACTATTAAAATTGGTATTAACGGTTTTGGCCGTATCGGTCGTTTCGTATTCCGTGCTTCAATCTATCGTCCAGAGTTAGGTATTCAGGTTGTTGGTATCAACGACTTATTACCACCAGACTACATGGCATACATGTTAAAGTATGACACCATGCACGGTCAGTTCCAGGGCAAGGTTGAAGTTAAAGATGGTCACTTAGTTGTAAACGGCAACACCATCCGTATCACTGCAGAGCGTGATCCAGAGAACTTAAACTGGGGCGACATCGGTGCAGAGTACGTTGTTGAGTCAACCGGTTTCTTCTTAACAGACGAATTAGCACGTAAGCACATCAAGGCTGGTGCACGTCGTGTTGTTATGTCAGCTCCTTCAAAGGATTCAACCCCAATGTTCGTTATGGGTGTTAACAACGACACCTATGCAGGTCAGGACATCGTTTCAAACGCATCTTGCACCACTAACTGTTTAGCTCCTTTAGCTAAGGTTATCAACGACGAGTTCGGTTTAGAGCAGGGCTTAATGACCACTGTTCACTCAACAACCGCTACTCAGCGTACTGTTGACGGTCCTTCATTAAAGGATTGGCGTGGTGGCCGTGGTGCTGCTGGTAACATCATCCCTTCATCAACTGGTGCTGCAAAGGCTGTTGGTAAGGTTATCCCAGAGTTAAACGGCAAGTTAACTGGTATGTCAATCCGTGTTCCAACACTTGACGTTTCAGTAGTTGACTTAACCTGTACCTTAAAGAAGGGTGCTTCATACGAAGACATCTGTGCTGCTATCAAGAACGCTGTTTCAGGTTCAATGAAGGGCATTATGGATTACACTGATGAAGCAGTTGTTTCTTCAGACTTCTTAGGCAACACCCACACTTCTATCTTCGATGAGAAGGCTGGTATTGCATTAACCGACAAGTTCGTTAAGTTAGTATCATGGTACGACAACGAAATCGGTTACTCAAACAAGGTTCTTGAGTTAATCAAGTGCATGGAAGAGTCAGGCAAATAATTTTTGCTAATCTCTTTTATGAAGAAGCCCGGCACTGCCGGGCTTTTGCTTTTTTTTGAATCAAATCAACAATGATTAAATAAGAACTTTAGAAGTAAAAAAAATCCTCTACTCAAAATCCTCTGATCTTAAAGGTATACCTGATGGTAAATCAACTTTTGCCTTTTTTCCTAATACCTCTTCAAGTCGATAAGGCTCTAATCCTAAAGCTGGTCTTACAGATTTAACCATCTTATCAGTTAGGATCTCACCTTTTTTAATCTCTTTTACAAGATAGATTGAGCGTCTTCCACCTCTTTCAGCTATATCTTCATCATGTAGATGAACTTCTTTTACTCCAAGTGCAAGTGAAACAATAGTGCAATCTTCAACAAGTTTCTTTAAATCAGAAACATCCATTGAGAATGCACAATCAACACCACCATTTGCTCTATCATCTGTAAAATGCTTTTCAATCATATCTGCACCTATTGCTGTAGCTGCAATATCTAGTACATCACCTAGTGCATGATTTGACAATCCTGCTTTACAGTTGTATCTATCCTTAAGATAAGGAATGGAATTCAAATTGAACAGCTCTGGGATTGCAGGATATCTACTTTCACAGTGAAGCAATGTTAGATCGCTTATTCCTCTGTCTCTTACAATCTTAACTGCTCTATCAATTTCTTCTTCATTTGCAAGACCAGTTGACATCACCATAGGCTTACCCTTTGATGCAACATAGTCTATAAGGCCAGTGTCATTAAGCTCATATGATGCAATCTTGTAAATAGGACAACCTGCTTGCTCAAGACAATCTACGTCCTCTTTTGCAAATGGAGATGAGAACAGCAAAATACCATGAGCTTTTGCATGAGCAAATAATGGTTTCATCCACTCACGAGGTGTTTTTGCTTTCTTATAAAGCTCATAATAGCTCTGACCACCCCAGAGACCTCCTTTTAACTGAAACTCAGGTCTGTCTGAATCAAGAGTTAGACTATCCTCTGTATAGGTCTGTATTTTTACAGCATCTGCACCAGTGTCATGAGCCAATTCCATAAGCTCAATTGCTCTATCAATTGAGCCATTATGATTGCCCGACAATTCAGCAACAATTACAGGACCTTTATGTTTTGCTTCCATACTTTCTCCTTATATTTCCTTGAGTGCAGCTATTCTCTTATCAAGTGGTGGATGTGACATGAATAATTCAGACACTGTTGATACACCATTAATGCAAAGAGCCTGCATATAGGACTGTTCTTCTTTTTTCTCTGGCTGAATTCCTCTTTTGAGTGCTTCAAGTGCGCTGATCATGCACATCTTGCCAGACAGATCTGCAGAGAATGCATCCGCTTTGTATTCTCTGTATCTTGAAAACCACATAAGGATCATAGTTGCAATAAGACCGAACACCATCTGCATCAGAGAATTAATTAGATAGAAAGATGCTCCTCTTGCAAAAGAATTTCTTGAATCTGAGTTTTTCTGCATTGCTGAAACAATAATCTGAGATACGATGAATGAAAAGAAATATACAAAGGTATTTAATACCCCCTGCAACAGAGCCATGGTCACCATATCACCGTTTCTTATATGACCTATCTCATGGCCAAGTACACCTTTGATTTCAGTTTCACTCATTGAATTTAATAATCCGGTAGAAACTGCAATAAGAGCACTGTCCTTTGTTGCTCCAGTTGCAAAAGCATTTGGATCTGCAGATGGATAAATGCCAACCTCTGGCATTTTTATACCTTCTTTTGCGCACAGTGCACTAATAGTATTTAATAAAAAAGCTTCTTGTGAATTCTCAGGATTAGTAATGCACTTTACCTTGTAGGCTGTTTTACACATCATCTTTGACATGAAAAGAGAAATTACAGAGCCGACAGTTCCCATGATCATGCACAAAAATAAAAGTGAGTAATAACTCATGCTGTCAATATGAACTGAAAACAGGTTCATTAAAACAGAACTTACAATACCAACTAACAGCACAACAGCAAGCTGCATTCCTAAAAATAAAGCTATACGCATAATCTTTTTCCTTTACTGAATCTCACTTTGGATATTTTCATCAAGATGACTTTCATCAGTAAGAATTTCGTCATCATTTTGTGTTTCATCAGATGAGAAATCCATTTCTCTATCATTGAAAGTTACTTTTTTATCCTTAAATACAAAGTGTGTTTTATAAAAATCGTTATTTCTTGAAATAAGCGAATTGTTAAGCATTATATTAAAGGATGAGAGATACTCTTTTGCAAGATATTCATCTATGAGTTTTTTCTCACTCTCAAGATAAAAATCAAGATAAACATCCTTTACAGATATGTCATTTTTGAACAATACCTTCATAAGACCTGAGGTACGAGCTTTTGCGCCATTTAATGAAAATGAATAATCCTTAACATTCATTTCTATTGGATTGCTAAAGGCCGTAGGAAGTTCAATATATTCACCAAACTTTAAAATCTGTTCTAGCTTTTTCAAGTTAAACTGACCGAATTCAAATGATGTATGCATATCATTAAAGTCATATCCATTAACGACTTTATTCTCTTTCATGTAAGGGAATGCAAAACTGAGTGAATTATTAAGATCAATGAAAATTGAATAGTTACCAGAACTCTTGTTTAAAAGCTTTGTCTTCAATGAAACGTTGCTTAGATCAATCCTGTCTCTAATTGATTTATCCTTAACTTTATCTTCAGGTTCAAAGCCTATAAGGTAGAGAGTTGATGAATCTAAAAGTAATTTTTTAATATCAATATTTGTAGCATCCAATGAAAACTGTTTAGATTTTCTGTCTATATTTATCTTCTGAGATACTTTCAGATCTTCAAGTAAGGCTATATACGCAGGACGTGCATTGTACAGTTTAGAAGATTCGCACTTTATGCCGTTTGTCTCATAGATAACATTGACTGAATTTAAAGAAGAATTTTTTGCATACAGTTTTTGTGAGCCAATAGAACAGGCACCATCTGAAAGTTGATAGTCAAAACCGTCAACATTTACATCAAAAGATCCTTTTAGAGCGACAGGATCAAAATTTGCAGAGCCTGCAATCTTTAATGATGGAATATTATAAGCTCTAAGAATTTCATCAAGATTTCCCTTATGTCTTACAGAGTTAAACTTTGCACTTACTCCATGAAGTGAAAAATCAAGATTAAGATCAAAACAAAGCTTAACAGGACCTAAAGGTGTTTTGCTGATATTTACAAATAAAAGTCCGTTTTTTGAAAAAACAGTATGTGCCTTTGATTCATAAAACAGTTCAAGCTTATTCTGTTTGTCATTAAACTTTTTTAGTGCCTGGTTTATTTTATTGTCAAACATATAGCTTGCAACTATTGCGCAGGATATACAAATAACAAGTACTAAAAACAGAAAAGCAGTAAGATATTTTATGAATTTTTTCATCAGCTTCTTTCATCCTGCAGCTTGGCAAGAATTGAACCACTCTCCTTAAAGGCAACCTGAGCAAAATCAGAAAAATACTCACGCACATTCAAAAATGCTTTTGTGAAACCTTCATAATCTCTGTTTTTTACATACTCAAGATCCTGTCTTAAAGATTCGACGAATGCTTCAATCAGTCTTAAATTATCCTCTGAAGACATAATGATATCTGAATACAATCTAGGATCCTGAGCAAACAGACGACCAACCATCATTAACTCAAGACGGTAGATTGGTGATGATAGAGCTATAAGCTTGTTTAGATCTGGAGAAATTGTCTTTAAGAAATTTCCATAACTGAAAGTTGAGAAATGACGAAGAGCCTGAATGATGCTCATTGCTCTATCATGCTCTAAAGCATTACATTTGCATATCTGAGCCCCCCAGAGTCTTAGCTGTTCTACTAAGAACGCTGATGCGCTCTCGTCTCTTTGAGGAACAGTTACAACAACCTGTTTTATAAGGCTCTTCACATCAGGACCGAACATTGGATGCAATCCAAGTACAGGACCTTTGTGATATTTCATCATTGCATCAACAATAGGACCTTTAACAGATGTAAAATCGCAAAGGATCTGATCTTCACGTAAAAGAGGAGATAACTGCTTTATTACATCAACAGTTATATCTATAGGTACAGAGACAATAACAATTTTTGCAGTCTTTAGATATTCAGGAGCCTTGTCCCAGCCTCTGTGGCCAAATGAAAAAACCTTATAACCAGAGTTTTCAAAATAGGATGCAAAAATTCTGCCCATGCCACCGTTACCACCGACAATAACGACATCGCCAGGTGTTTTAAGTGTTCTTGGATATGAAAATGAAGTATTTGAATTTAGTCTGTAACTTTCTCTTAGAACTCTTCTTAGAATATCAGTTACAAGACCTTCAGGAACAGAACTCTCCTTTGCAAGAGATTCTCCTCTTTGAAGTACATAACTTTCACGAGTTTTATCAAAGGCAGGATAGTCTGTATCTTTTTTAATTTCTGCAGCCTTAGCTACAAGATCGAGTCTTTGTTTTAAAAGAGACACAAGTTTTGCATCAATTTCGTCAATCTGCTCTCTTGTTTGTTCAAGCTCTTTAATACTCATTATTCATCAATCTCGTCTAGATAATTTTCAACGTTTTCATCTTTCTTGTTTTCTACTGACGCGTTAGGGTCAACCTTACCCTGTGCATACATAAGATAGGTAGAACGTGTTGTCGCATAAGGATCAACTGACTTATCAACCATCTCCTCATATTCTATGAGTGCGGCTCTTGAATCAACCACATCTACAGCAGTAAGAACAAGACCTGTAACTGGGTCAATAAAATAGTAAGGCCAGTTATCAGCACCTGATGCATGTATACTTCTTTCAGTTTTAGGTCCTAAACATGGAACCATAATATAGGCACCCTGATCAATTCCTGCTCTGCCCATTACTGTATCAAAGGACATCTTTTTCTCTTCAATCCCCATAAGCTTTGCCACATCAAAAAGACCTAAAACACCTATGGTTGAGTTTATAGAGAATCTTGCAAATGATTTTGATGAGTCAGAAAATTCACCTAACAATAGATTGTTTGGTGCACTTACAAGATCTGAAATATTTGAAAAGAAATTATGTATACCACTTCTTGCAAATGAAGGCAGTTTCCTGTATCCATGGGCAACCGGTCTTAACATATATCTGTCAAGAATCTCATAATTGGTTTTCCATGGCAGATCTCTATTGATCTTCTCAAATGAATCAATACTGTTTCCAGGAAGTACGCTTAGTCCGTAACTGTAATCGCTATGACTTGCCTTAACAGACAATACTCTTGGAGACATTGGTGAATACGAAGAATGAGAAGCAATTGCACTCTGAGTAAAAACAAAAGCTCCTAAAACCAGAGAAATAATCTTGATATTCATAGTGTAAAATCCTTTCTATTTGCTTAATTCTATCATGTTATTGCACGCATACACTCAGATCGATAGTACAATTCAGGCAAAATCTAAAAGAAAAAAAACAAAAAATATCAAGATTCTGATTTATTTCAATAAATCTTTAAAAATTAAGCAGTAAATCATAAAAAACGTGAAGTTTTAATTATCTTATGCAGTTGTATCTCTGATAGAATAAGAATAATAGTGAGTGTAACTTTTTTTAATGTCTCAAATGGATAGTTTAGAAGTAGATTTAAAATCACAGGCAGCAGGCAGTTCTGTCTCAAATACAGATTCTAACAGGAGTGATGAAGGTCAGAAGGGGGCTTGCGTCAATGTAAACGCAACATCCAATTATTTAAGCATCATATCAAGACACAAAGGCCTCCTAACAGAAAGCCATGCAAGAACTTTTACTCAGTTGCAGGGCTCATTGAATGGTTACATCACTGATCAAAATTCAATACAAAGCACTCCTTTCGATGCAGACAGTGCACAGATAGGTCATTACAGAAAGCTTACTGTTGCTGTAATAAACAGAGATCCTGAACTGCAAGAAAAAGTTGCACAGGCATTATCCACATCAAAGACATTAGTTCGCTCAAAAGATGCAAGCACTGTACTTGAAACAGATCTTAAAAAACTGCCAAAGCCTTTATCAGAAGGCAGTGCAGCAGGAAAGAATCTGTCAAAATTCATCTGCCAGAGTGTTGTAAATCTTACAGATTCTCAGAACATGGGAGCAGGTCTTCAGCGTGACCTTGCAATAAGAGATGTTTATTTACCTGAAGAAAAACTGTCATTAAGACAGAATCAGGCTACATCTGAAGCTTTAAATGCATCCATTGCCTACGTAAAGAGCAATCAGCCAGAAATTCTTGAAAAGCTTGATAAGGTACAGACTATTAATAAGATTGTACCAGGAAGCACCAAGCCACAGATAATGACAAGATATCTAAGACAGGCTCTTGATGAATTCCCAGAGGATTCAACCTATCTTGATATCTTTAAGAAAAATAAGGAAAACGCATCTTCAAAAGAAACTGAAACTGAAGTTCCAGATGAGATTTCAAAGGATACCTCAAAGCGAATTCGTGAACTTATCATGAAGGCGGCTCAGAGTGCCAGAAGAGGCAATCTGATCCCTCCATCAAAAGATGCTCAGAATAATACTCAACCTGTAGCACAAAGCGTTAAAGATACTGAAAATACTAAGGCGCAGTCACAGACACAGAATATAAGCCGTGCTGAAGATAGCAGTGTTGATGCCTCTAAACTGTCTTTATCTGAATTATCAGCAAGAGCTGCAAAACTTCAGGCTCAGTTCAGAGAAGAAAGACAGCGTATTGTAAATGAGGGCAAACTGCCAGATCCTGCACCTAAAGCTGCTCCTATTCAGGAAACAAAAAAAACTGAGATAGCTGAAATAACACAGACTGCCAGTGCAAGACCTGCTCTTGATAATTCTGTTAATGCTCTAAGTGCTGACGATATCAGGGAACTGGCAAGACAGGCTGTAAAAGAAGCCATTGCTGAAACAATAAAATTATCTCTTGAACAGACAAAGAACAGTGCAAAAGAAGCAGCTACAGAGGCGGTAAGCGAGCTTAAATCATCACTGCTTGAACAGATTGCCAAAAACAACGATCTTGTAAAAGAATCTACAAGTCTTGCTGTAAAACAGGCTTTAAGTGAAACATCACAAATAAAGGGCGCAACTCAGCAGGCTATTGATGAGCTTAAAGCCGCAATGCAGTCAAAGATTGAAGAGAGCAACAATTCCTTTAAGGAAACTCGTCAGGCAGTATTAGATATTCAGAAAAATGTACAAGAACAATTAGCTACAAAAGGTAGCGAAAATATTGATTCAAATGTAATAAAAGAACTTAAAAATACATTTATATCTGAACTTCAGGATACAAAGGAACAGGTTAAAGAAGCATTCAAACAGACTGTGAAAGATCAGATGCTGGCATCTGCAAAGAATCAGCACGATTCTGTGTATCAGATAAAGAATATTGAAGATACAAAGGATACATCTGAATACAATCATGACACAAAAGTGTCAGACTATGCAAAAACCAGTCTAAATGCATCAGCTAAAGCTCTGTCTCCATCTACTCTGTCAGAATCACTTCACTCTGATGCTGTTCAATCAGAGGTTATGCAGAAGACTAAAGAGTTTTCAGAGCATGAGAATCTTTTAAATAAGGCTTCAGATACTAAGGTAACTGATGATTTAACCGAAAATCAGCAAAAGGTTATACAGTCAGAAAAGCAGAATTCACAGATTAAAGCTGAGTTGTATGAAGAGCTAAAGAATACAGATGAAACTCTGGATGAAGCACATACTGTAAAAAATGACAGCAGTGCAAATGAAAATGAGAAAACAGCTTTCAGCTCTGATACATCTGATAAGAAATCTGAATCTTTAAAAGAAAATCAGATAAACACAAAGACTACAAACGTACAGGATGATAATGATCCTTCTGTAAATCAGAATATCAGTATTGATAATTTAACAGCTAAACTTATTGGGGCTGCAGATAACAAAACAGATACAGCACAAACAGTAAAAGCCAATACTGATTCATTGAACAAAATGCAGTCTTTATATACTGCATCATTTGATAATGAACAGACAAAGCAGCAGACTCAGACAGAGGCTACAGCGCAGAATAATATTGCAGCTACAGCTAACAGCTCTGTTCAAGATGTCAATGAAGATTCAGATCAAATACAAAAACAGGTTCAAAATTCACAAGCAAATAGTAAACAGACCTCTTATACTCTGCCTCCTGTTGACACACAGGATACTCCTGCTGATGATGTTACAAACGAATCTGCTAAGATACCAGTACAGCAGAACACTCAGAAGGAACCCCCAAAGAGTACAGCTGATGCAGCTGTTCAGGCAGATAATAAGATCCCTGTAAACAATACATTTGAGCACAATCCTCCTGTTACATATACAGAAGAAAATTTCTTTGACAATAACAACACATCAATGCGCGTTGTAAATCCATTTAACAATACAACTACAACCATTGATGAATCTGCATTTTCTAAGATTGAAGGTAAAAATAACAGCTTCAACATAAAAAATATGCCAGAGTTTAATGCATCAGTTTCTGATGTAAAGAATGCAACACAAAGTGCAGATCAGGATCCATCTTTTGAACTGTACAAGAGCACTGATCAACAAGGTGATCTTGAATATGCAAGCTTAAAAAAGCCTTCAATATTTACAACTGATAAACCATTTACTGCGCAACCTACAAAAACAGATGCTGAAAATGCAGTCAAGAACAGCGGCATATCAAATTCTCCTGAAAAGGTATCTGAAAAAGTAAACAACTCCTCTTTAGATCAGACTGTAAAACCTGATAGCACAAATATTCAGCAAACTGATGTAAAAACAGGATCTGCTGATAGCACTGCTTTTGTTGATTCAAGAAACAATAACAGACTTACAGAATTCAGCACAAAAATGCTTCTTGGAACTATACCTTCAAATGAACTTGAAGACAGTGTTGTTCCATCAGATGTATTAAAAGAATCTGATAGTGAGTTTTCTCATATATCAGCTAAAAAGACTGACAGTATCAGTGAAGAGCTGAAAATAAGTGCTGTTCCTGAAAAAACTGCAGGAGCTGCAGCTATTACTCAGGGAAATGAAGAGCCAATTCCTGAAAAGAGCGTTGTTCAGGAAGTTGATGAGGTAAAAGAGAAATCTTCAATTCTGTCAAAACTCTCATCCCTGTTCTCATCAAAGAAAGCGCATAAGGTTGAAGTTCATACTGACAGCGCAGTAAATCCTGAGAATATGACGGTAACTTTAAACAGTAATTATCCAAAGGGCTCACCTTTAGATTATTTTACCAATGAATTAAAGATTCAGCTGTCTAATACAGCTCTACCACAGAAATTAAGAGATGAAGCAAAGAATCTTTTAGATAAGTTATCAGATCCTGTAAAAGATCTGCCTTCTGTATCAAACTGGTTAAACTTTACTCAAGGACCGATGTCACCATCTTCGACACAGGCTCTTGCAATGCATCAGTGGGCATTTTTACTTCTTGCAATAAGATTCAGTCAGCTTGGTAAATCTGTTGACTCTTTCTTGAAGAAAGCGGTTGATCTTGATGATGATGCAGCTGATTTTGATCATGAACTTTCAAAGGATGCAGAAAAGATATTAAAAGAAGAAAGCAAGCATACTGTAAGTTCACTTATCGACAAGACATTTGAGCAGATAAGCAGAATGCAGAATCCTAACAGGGACAATCTTCCTGTTATGTTCCAGTATGTGCCACTTCCTCCTAATTATGATGGTGGAAAAGAAGGTGGATTCAATGCTTACCCTGTCGTTGAAGAAGACGGAAAGAAAGCATGGCATCTTAATTTCGCATTCGATTTGAAAGATATTGGTGCCGTTGAAATCAAAGCAGTTGCAAAGCTTCCTGAAATCAAGATTGCAGTTATTGCAGAAAACATGCAGGGCCTTGAAAGAGTTCAAAATGAGTTGCCAAAGCTTCAGAAAACTCTGCAGGATATTGGTATCACTACCCGCTCTGTAAGCACAAGACTTGGTACTATACATATGAATAACAGTCAGGAGAACTCTTTTAGTGCTGCTGACAATGGCAGAAAACTCAATGAAACATTCAGCGTTGATGCCTAGGAGATTGTATGGAACAAAACAGCAGTAACGATAATGAAAACAAAATTAATGTAACTGATGAGGATATGTCCTTTAAAAAGACATATGAATCAGCTACAGCAGCTGTTGCCATTTCCTATGGCAAGGATAGACCATCACCATTTGTAAGCTCTCTTGGATATGAGAGTAAGGCTCAGGCTATCATTGAAATGGCAAAAGAGCTTGGAATATATGTTCATAAAGATCCTGCTCTTTTAAATCAGCTTAAAAATCTCAAAGAAGGCGAAGACGTACCAAAAGAGCTTTTTGAAATCATCGCTGTAATTCTTTCTTTTAGCTATATTCTTCAGGGCAAGACACCCGATACCTACAAGAGACCTGATGGCAGCACTGCTGTTAATACCAATGCATAAAAAATTAGTCTCTTAAATTATCTATCAGATGAAATTTGCAGAACTTATAAGATAGGTAAGTTCTGCAATTTTATTTGATTAACTTTTTACAATGTCTTAAGAATTATCAGATATCATCAGTTAGTGAAAGAAGAAAATGGAACTGGTGTATACTCAGAGCTTGTTGAGAATGCACAGTCTGTTTTCACATAACGTATCTTGTCTATTCTTGCAGGAAGATAATTGAGATTTGGGATAAGACACTCATCTGATACGATATTACCCTCCTGATTGAAGTTAACAAACTTGATACCATCAGGTTTATTAAGTTCAAGTGAGTTTACACCGCGCTCAGTTAAGAATCTGCCGTAAACACGCATTGCACCTGATGCACCGAAAAGACCGGTTGACTTGTTATCATCAAAACCAACCCAGGTTGCAACAACCTGATCTGAATCAATACCTACAGTCCATGAATCGCGATTGTCATTTGTGGTACCTGTCTTGGTTGCAATATTAACATTAGGGAAGAGTCTTCCAATTCTTCTGCCTGTACCAATCTTTGTTGCCTGCATCATTACATAAAGTGTCAGATAAGAATCTCTAGGATCAATAGTTGTTTCAAGTCTTGAATTGGATCTTTCATAAACCACCTTTCCATCTTTAACAACTGTTCTTAATGTTGTCAGATCCTTATAAGCACCATCAGTTGCCAGTGATGAATAAATCTGAGCAACCTCAAATGGTGTCAGCTCAATGGTTCCTAAGAACAGTGATGGATAGTTTGGAATTCTGTTATCTTCCAGCCCCACATTCATAAGTGTCTGACGAACATTGTTAAGGCCTACTCTCATACCGATTTTTACGGTTGGAATATTCATAGAACGAGCCATAGCAACATATGTAGGTATCAGACCGTGAGTCTGTTTATCATCGTTCTTTGGCTGCCAGAGTTTTCCACTTGAAAGTTTGATTGAAATTGGTACATCATTTACCATAGTACCTAAATGAATTCCGTTATGGAATGCAGTCAGATATACAAATGGCTTGATAATGGAGCCAACCTGACGGCGACCTTCTAAAACTCGGTTAAAACCAGCATACTGCGGAGTTCTGCTTCCTACAACAGCTGATACCTCAGCAGTTCTCCAGGAGCTTACAACCATAGCAGCTTCAAGGCCTTTACGTCCTGTTTCTCTTTCAATTGCACCAAGCTCTTTTTCAACAGCATTTTCAGCAGCTTTCTGACTTTGTGGATCAAGACTTGTAAAAATCTTGATGCCGTTACCAGACAAAAAGTCAGGACCAAATTCCTTTTTTGATGCAATCTCTTTTTTAAGAACACCCATAAATGCAGGGGTCTTTGAGTAGTTCATTGAACCACGCTTTATTACACCCAATGGTCTTGCACTGTACTGCTCATATTCTGTCTGTGTAATAACATTGCGCTTTTTCAGGACAGATAAAACAACATCACGTCTTTCAAGTGCTTTCTCAGGATGTCTCCATGGATCGTAATATGAAGGTCCCTTGATGATACCGACAAGTAAAGCCATCTGATCAAGAGTCAGCTCTGATACTGGCACACCAAAATAAAAATAGGATGCCAAGCCAAAGCCGTAAATACCGGCTTTTCCGTTCTGACCTAAATAAATTTCATTCATATAGGCTTCAAGGATCTGATCTTTTGTATAACGCTGATTCATTATCAGCGCCATGATGATCTCTTTGAATTTACGGATATAGCTGCGCTCTGAATTCAAGAAATAATTCTTTACCAGCTGTTGAGTAATTGTAGAGCCACCTTCAACTACGCCACCTGCCAGAGTGTTCTTTACAAAGGCTCTTCCAATTGCAAGGAAATTTACACCGCAGTTGGTTCTAAATGATCTGTCTTCAATCTCAAGAAGTGTTGTGATAAGTGCAGGAGGAACCTCGCTTAACTGAATAAAGATTCTGTCCTCAGTAGGATCGATACGGTTTATTCTGTCTAATAAAACCGGATCCATTCTTACATAGCCTAATTCTTCTCTTGTATCAGCATTCTTGATGCTTGCAACTCTGTGCAAGTTAAAATCAATTACAAGAGCTATCTTGTCTTCTTTTAAATCAGGAAAATCAAAAGGACGTCTTATAAGAACAATTCTAGATGCTGAAGCATTAACAGCATATTCACCGGGAATTCTTGGATTCTTAACCTTTCTGTATTTTAATAATTCAAGCTCATACTCCATTTCCTTCAGGGAAAGTTTCTGATCAGGATATAACTCAAGCGGTCTTGAATAAACAACAGCAGGTAAAACCCATTTGTCATCAACACCGAATCTTGAGAGAATTACAGAATCAAAATAAATAAAAAGAATGAAGATGATAGCAAGTGCAGCTGCAAATGACTTTAAAGAGAAAAGGACAAAACGTTTTTTTATGCTTTTCTGACCTTTGCCTTTTGAATCATTGTCCTTTTTATTATTCTTGTTTGGAACTTCTTTTTTGTTATCTTTTTTGTTATCTTTTTTCATATCTTCATTATCATCTTTTTGTGAGTTACCAATAAACTCACGATCAGATGCATTATTTGATTCATCACTTAAAGGACTTGAACCTGCCTGAGTATCAATGCTTTGATTTATACGTTCATCAGATACACCTGACGGTTCACGAGTTTTATCTTCTCCAAATGACGGAGCTACTCTACTGTCTGAATCTGCCTTTGCATATAAAGTTGATGAGCCATCTCCAAATGATGGTTCCACTCTTCCATCTTCAACTTCTGCACTTCTCTGTCTGTCTTCTTCATCAACAGCAGAGAAATGAGTTATAAAATCGTTTTTGTTATCCATGTCTACAGCTTTTTTATACGTGAATACGCATATTATAACAAAAGATGATTGTTCTAATTACCAAATAATCAAAAGAGCAATTATCCATTTAAATCCTTTTAACAAAATTAGCTGTTCAAAAAACAATTTCCGAATGTATTTTTGAAAAAAATTATTCTTGCAGTTGTGTCCTAATTTGCAAAAATGTTAAGTCAATTCAAAACAATGATATTTTGCTCGAATTTTGAATTATGTGAAAAAATATTGAACAAGGATCGATATATACTTCAAATTATTGAGATATTTTCTTGATAGATATTAATATTTCTAGCATAATTGCAAGCTCTAAAAGGTTTTTAAATATAAAAACTTGATTTTAAAGTTTTTTACAGCATACTTAATTTAAAGATTAAACTGTCAACTGAACGGTATAAGGAAAACAACTATGGCAAGCGACGAAAAGAATGCTGCATCTTTTGCATCTATGGGCCCACTGGCTATTGCTGGTGTAGAGCCATATCAGGAGAAGCCAGGTGAGGAGTACATGAATGAGAACCAGAAGGCTCATTTCAAGAAGATCCTTACCGCTTGGAGAGATCAGCTTCGCAACGAGGTAGATCGTACAGTAGGTCATATGAAGAGTGAGGCTGCAAACTTCCCAGATCCTCTAGACAGAGCATCACAGGAAGAAGAGTTTGCTTTAGAGCTAAGAGCTCGTGACCGTGAAAGAAAGCTTATCAAGAAGATTGATAAGACTTTAGCTAAGATTGAGAATGATGAGTTTGGTTACTGCGAGCAGTGCGGTATTGAAATCGGCATCAAGCGTCTTGAAGCAAGACCAACTGCTGATCTGTGCGTTGACTGCAAGTCATTGGCAGAAATCAAAGAAAAGCAGCTAGAAGGCTAATTTAACAAGAGCAGGTGGTATAAGCCACCTGTTTTTTTTATGACTTATAAAGGTCGATTTGCCCCATCACCATCAGGAAGATTACATTTTGGCTCAATTGTCTGTGCCGTTGCTGCTTTTTTAAGAGCAAAAAGCCAGGATGGTCTTTGCTGTCTTAGAATAGAAGATCTTGATCTTGAAAGATGCAAGACTGGAAATACAAAAGCAATTCTTGACGATTTGAATACTCTTGGTTTTGTCTTTGATGGAGAAGTCCTGATTCAAACACAAAACACCAAAAGATATTTAAAGCAAGGAGACTATCTATTCACAAACAATGAAGCTTTCTACTGCAGCTGTACAAGGGCCCTGCTTAAACAAAGACCTTGCACCTGTTCATCCTTACATCTAGAAAAATCTGATAATACAGCTCTGTTTTATAAGGTTAAAAACAATAAAGGCAGTTTTAATGATGCTCTAAGAGGGGAAGTCTTTGTAGATAACATTCAAAACACTGTCTGTCTTATAAGAAAGGATGGAATAATCTCTTACAATCTTGCCTGCGTTACAGATGATATTGATATGGGCATTACAGAAATCGTAAGAGGAGCTGATCTTATAGATATAACTCCGGTTCAGATTGAAATGTACGAAGCTTTTAAAGCCTGTAAACCTAATTATCTGCACATTCCGCTTGCGCTTATGGATGAGAATCACAAGCTGTCAAAACAGAATCATTCAAAAGCTGCACTTGATCTGATGGCACCAGAAAAAGTACTGATAAAGGCACTTGAATTTTTAAATCAGGATATATCAAACCTGCATACTCTAAGCTGCAGACAGATTTTACAAAAAGCAGCAGACAGATTTACTTTAAGCAGTATAAATACAACCGATAAGGTGATTTCAATTAACTGATTTTTAAAACTCATAGAATTGAAAAAAATGGTATAATGTCACAAATTTTTTTATTCGGAGAAGAAAAAATAAACATTCCACTTTTAAAGCTTGATGTTGCACAGTTAAAACAGCACAAGGAAAGCAGCAAAAAGAAGCTGTCAGCTTATACAATAAGTACCGATGAACTTGGATTAGATCTGTCTTTACTCTCAGAAAAAGCGGTAAAGTGCATAAGATTATTACAAGCTAGCGGTTTTAAGGCATATCTTGTTGGTGGATGTGTTCGAGATCTATTGCTTGGAAAAAACCCAAAGGACTTTGATGTATCAACAGATGCAACACCAAATCAGATTGTAAAGATACTTCCAAACTCAAGAATTATCGGAAGACGTTTCCAGATTGTCCATGCAATACGCGGAAACGAAATTATCGAAATAACAACTTTCCGAAATAACAAGGTGCAGGCAAAAACAGGTGTCAGCCCAAAGATGTCAAACAGAGTCTCCGATCAGTCTGGCATGCTTTTAAGAGACAACGTTTTTGGTAAGAGCATCACTCAGGACGCTCAGCGCCGTGACTTTACCATAAATGCTCTATATCTTGATCCTGAACAAAGACTCATTTATGACTACACTGGTGGTCTTTATGATCTTGTAAAAATGCAGATCGATATGATTGGCGATCCAAGTACAAGATATCTTGAAGATCCGGTAAGAATGATAAGAGCTCTAAGATTCAGTGCAAAACTTGGATTCAAGATAACTAAAAGAACAAGTGCGCCAATACAGAAACTTAAAGAGAATCTTCTTGAGGTTTCAAATGCCCGTATGTATGAAGAGGTTAACAAAATCTTTTTAACCGGACATGGATATGAAAGTTTCTGCATTTTAAGAGAGTATGGTATCTTTGAGCTGTTATTTCCAGGAACAGTTGAGCTTTTAAACAACAAGGCATATACAGACTTTGTTGAATATTCACTTAAAAGCTCAGATGCGCGCTCTGCTATCAAAAAGCCTAATATGCCGCATTTTCTGTATTCTGTACTGCTCTATCCTGTTTTCAGACAGTCATATTATGAGCTTGAAAGAGAAAATGAATACTCTATAAAACCTCTGACTTTAACTGAGCTTACAACCATTGCTGTTAACAATGTACTCAATGCTCAGTACAGTGTTACAGACATTCCTTATGCTACAACTGAAAGCATAACATCAATGTGGAGAACACAGATTCAGTTTGATACAGCAAACGAAAAAGCAGCAGCTGCACTATCTGAAAAAGGTATTTTCAGAGCAGCCTTTGATTTTCTGGTTATCAGATCATACTTCGAGCCATATCTTGAGCCTATGGTCACACTGTTAAGACCATACTATCAAAGAGCAAAAGAACTTGCTTTGCAGAGAATGAAGGAAAAAGAACAGCGCAAGATTGCAAAGAGAGAAAAGAAAGCTTTAAAGCTTGAGAAGAGAAAAAAGAAAAAGGCAACAGGAGCAAATACGTCTTTTGATGATGAGCAATATACATCAAAAGAAAGACAGGAACAGTTAAGAAAAGCCAAAGAATGGCGTAAGGCAATGAAACTGGATATATAATGGCTGTTGCATTTCTTTCACTTGGCTCTAACATGGGAGACAGTAAATCTCTTATCAAAAACGCTCTTTTGGATATATCATCTCTTGATAAGGTAACTTCCTTAAAAGCGTCTTCTTTGTACTGCACAAAGCCAGTAGGTTATCTTGATCAGGACGATTTTGTAAACGTCTGTGCAATTATAGAAACAACCTATGAAAAAGAAGAGCTATTAAAACATTTTCAGGATTTAGAGCAAAAATACAAAAGAGTAAGACTCTTCAAGGATGGACCTCGTACTCTTGATATAGATATTCTTACTTATGATGATGTTATATCAGATAAAAAAGAGCTTATACTGCCTCATCCAAGAATGCATGAAAGAGCTTTTGTACTTATTCCGCTGATGGAAATTGCACCTGATGCCGTAATTGCAAAACATAACCAGAGCGTCAGTGAGCTTGCAAACAAACTTCCATATGACCAGATTGAAGGTGTAAAAAAGATCAATGAGTAAAGATATCTGTCAGATCCGTCTTATCGTAGGACTTGGAAATGTCGGTAGTGAGTATGATCATACAAGACATAATATTGGCTACGATCTTTTGACTAAATTATGTGACAAATTCTCAGTAACATTAACCCCTGAGGCAAAATTCTCAGGTTTGACAGGAAGAGGTAAAATCGCAGACAGCGAGGTTAGATTCATCTTTCCAACCACCTATATGAATGAGTCAGGAAGAGCTGTTGGAGCCCTTGCAACTTTCTTTAAGATTAAGCCTGAAGAAATTTTAGTTCTTCATGACGATCTTGATCTTGAGCCTGGTTTTATGAAGCTTAAGTTTGCAGGCGGTCTTGCAGGTCACAACGGACTAAGATCAATCACAAAATGTCTTGCAAATTCACAGAACTACTACCGTCTTAGACTTGGTATTGGTAAACCACCATCAAAAGACGTTATAAGCTGGGTACTTGGAAGACCAAACAGTGCCGATCAGAACAAAATTGACGATGCCTATCAGACAGCTATTATCGGAATTGAAATGCTGTTTACTCAAGGCGTTTCTAAAGCAACAGCATTAATCAACGGTTTCAAGCCAAATTAGGAGATAAAAAATGGGTTTTAAATGCGGTATCGTAGGTTTGCCAAACGTTGGAAAATCTACCCTATTTAATGCATTAACAAAAGCTGGTATTGCAGCAGAAAACTTCCCTTTCTGTACAATCGAGCCAAACACTGGTATCGTACCGGTACCTGATTTAAGACTCGATGAGATTTCAAAGATTGTAAAACCTCAGAAAGTTGTTCCTACATCAATGGAATTCGTTGATATTGCAGGTCTTGTAAAGGGAGCATCAAAGGGTGAAGGTCTTGGCAACCAGTTCTTGATGAACATCAGAGAAACCGATGCTATCGCTCATGTAGTTCGCTGCTTTGAAGATGAGAACGTTATTCACGTTGCAGGCCATGTTGATCCTATATCTGATATTGAAGTTATCAATACAGAGCTTGCACTATCTGATCTCGATATCTGCTCAAAGGCTCTTTCTAGACTGGAAAAGAGAGCAAGAACCGGTGGTGACAAGGAAGCCTTAGCTCAGGTTATCGCATTAGAAAAATGTATGCCCGCTCTTGAAGAAGGCAAGATGTTAAGAACTGTAGATTTCACACAGGCTGATCGTGAAGCTTTAAGAAACTACAACTTCCTGACAATCAAGCCTGTAATGTACATTGCAAACGTATCAGAAGATGGATTTACAAACAATCCATACCTTGATGCTGTAAAGAAGCTCGCTGATGAAGAAGGCTCAATTGTAGTTCCTGTATCTGCAGCTATTGAAGCTGATTTAGCGTCAATGGAAGATGAAGACAGAAAGGAATTTATGGATTCACTTGGTATTGAAGAGCCTGGTCTTAATAGAGTTATCAGAGCAGGTTACAAACTATTGGGACTTCAGACATTCTTTACTGCAGGCGTAAAGGAAGTTCGTGCATGGACTGTAAAAGTTGGTGCTACAGCACCTCAGGCTGCAGGTAAAATTCACTCAGACTTTGAGAAGGGCTTTATCCGCGCTCAGACTATAGCTTATGATGATTTCATCAAGTACAAGGGAGAACAGGGTGCAAAAGAGGCTGGTAAGCTTCGCTCTGAAGGTAAGGACTATATCGTTCAGGATGGCGATCTGTTTGAGTTCCTCTTCAATGTATAAAAGGCTATCTGATAGACTGTATACCTTGTAAAAAAAGACAGGCATTGCCTGTCTTTTTTTGCCTGCTAAAAAGCCAAAGATTAACATTGGCTTTCGTTTAACTTTCTTTACAGATTATTTTAAGGTATCTGCATTGACAATAAAGATATCACCCTTAATCTGTTCAAGAACAAGCTCACTTGCAGATGAATTAAGTGAACCGAAGAATGTGCTTCTAGGTGTTGCACCCATGCATACCATACGAGCATTCAGGATCTCACTTAATCTAGGGATCTCCTCATCCATTCTGCCGTTTAAAAGATGCATATTCTCTTTTTTGATATTATGCTTCTTTGCAAATTCCTCTGCTAACTGATGCTGGATCTTATCAAGGCTTACAGCACCAACAGATGAAAGAATCTTTGACTGTTCAAGATTACCGCCCATTAAACCAGAATTTTCAGGTGTGATGCAGTTTGCAACATGGACAACTCCATCAAATGCATTTGCAAATTTAGATGCAGCTTTATATAGAACTTCATCTAGCTTTGCAATATGAGCAACTTCTGTAAAATCGATAGCAAGAATAACATTCTGTCCTAATGTAGCAGTCTGAGTTGCCTGCTTTACTACAAGTAGTGGTAAACGGCTCTTTCTCATGATTGAGCTGTCAATAGAACTTACGAACATATCCCTTAAGGTATGACGCTTGTTTGCAGAAATTACCTCAAGAGCACAGTTCTCTTCCTGAGCTGCATCAATAAATCCCTTTGCTACATCCTTACTGAACACAACCTTGATTGTGAAATTCTGAATGCTTGAGTACTTTCTCTTTAACTGTTCAAAAGCAGAGGTTTCTCGAAGAGTTATCTGCTCCTTTTCCGAATCCTTAAAATCATTGATTACACGAATAGCTACAACCTCGATCTCTGGAACCATACGCGCATACTGAGCTGCTCTATCTAGTGCCGGCTGAACATCACTAGGCTTTAACAGAACTGCAAATTTATTAGGAGCTGACATACTTTACCTCCCAGCTTGTTTTATTATTTTTATCGTACATATAACTAAAGTATAGTGTTAACAGCTTTGATTTTAAAACCAAATATAATTGTTTTGAAAAAATATTTATGAATTATTTGATGTAGATTTATTTTTATTCAAAATGTGAATAACAGTTTGATACAAGAAAGAAAATTTGAAAAAAGCCGTATAATTGCATTTTTTGCAACATAATATTTTTTGCATTGCAAAATTTATCAATAGTTCTATAATTCTAACTATTGTTTAATAGGAAAGAATTATGACTCAAAGAACTATCAGTTTTACAGATGCAATCTTTAAGATTGACGAAAACAGAAGCGTTGAAATTGGAAATATAACAATAGCCCCAAGCGATCTTATCGTTCTTATCGGCGGCAACGGCTCTGGAAAAACCTCCATTGCAAAAGCACTCAATGGAGATTTTGAATTATCAAGCGGTGTTGCACCTACTAATTATCATCCGGTATTAGTTTCATTTGAAAAGCAGCTTGAACTGTATGAGGCAGACTATGAAATGAGAAATTCAGACTGCACTACTGCTCAAGAGGAAATCGGCATCACTCCAAACATGATATTCAAGGATGATGACAAGGAAGTTTTAAACAAGCTTGTTAGTGCTCTTAAATTAGAACCTCTTCTTGACAAGTCAATCCGCAGTCTTTCAGGCGGTGAGGGAAGAAAGGTACTGCTTGCACATGCTTTATCATCAAAGCCAAATTTGATTATCTTTGATACTCCTTTTGATGCTCTTGACGTTGAGACAAGAGCAGATCTGCTAAATCTTATCGAGCAGTTGCATACTGATTATCAGACACCAATGGTTCTTATTGTAAACAGACCATCAGAGATTCCCAAGTCATTAACATCAATGGGTATCATAAGTGACTGCAAGATTGTAAAGCTAGCATCCTTTGAAGAAATTGAACAGGACGAGGATGCAAAAATGCTTTTAGGTTATGCAAATGTTCCTGATGTAACTCTACCTGAAGCACCAGAGAAAGCAAAACTCCCAGAAATTGAAGGTGATGTTATTGTTAGCTTGAAGGATGTAAATATCGAATATCAAAGAAAGGTACTTGATCATTTATATTTTGAGGTAAGAAAAGGTCAACACTGGCATATCATGGGACCAAACGGTGCTGGTAAATCAACTCTGCTATCTCTTATTACAGGTGATAATCCTCTTGTATATACAAATGATGTAACCGTATTCGGCTACAAGAGAGGCTCTGGAGAATCAATCTGGGATATCAAGAAGTACTACGGACTTGTATCTGGTGCACTGCATCTTGATTACAGAGTAAACGGTCCTGTTATCAATGTAGTACTTTCAGGATTCTACGATTCTATAGGTCTTTACTCTAAGGTTAGTGATGAGGAAATTACTATTGCTAAAAAATGGCTTGAAATTGCAGGTCTGTCAGATAAAGAAGATGTTGGATTCAAATCTCTGTCATTCGGTCAGCAAAGACTTGTTCTTATCATAAGAGCTTTAGTCAAGAATCCACCTCTACTTATCCTTGATGAGCCTCTGCAGGGCTTAGACAGTTATGCAAGAGCTCTTGTTAAGTCATTTATTTCATATGCTATGCATAATGGCAATACATCAATTCTGTTTGTATCACATCATCAGGAGGATTTACCTGAAGGATTCACAAACCGTTTGAGCTTTGTAAGAATTGGTAATGAGCAGAACTTCAAGGTAGTACAGGAAACACTGAGCAAATAACTGACAGCCTTACAGGATCTAAAAGGCTTCTGAATGAATACTCATTTGAGTTTTATATCAGAAGCCTTTTGTTTTAGTTTTATATATCTAGAACAGTGAATCTAAATATCTGAACAATATAAAAAGCGGTGTTGCAAGAAAAGATGTAAGAATACCACATACTATCAGACTCAATGATGAGTATGCACCCTGAGTCTGGCCTTCCTGGTTTGCAGCACTTGTTCCTACAGCATGCGCAGCAGCCCCCATTGCAAGGCCCTGAGCCTGAGCTGAACGGATATGGAACAGTTTCATGAGAGGGAAACCGATCATCGCACCTGTTATACCTACACATACAACGATACATGCTGTAACAGAGGCTATACCACCAGTTCTTGATGAAACATCCATAGCAAGTGGAGTTGTAATCGATCTTGCCCCCAGTGTTGGGATCATCTGTTCATTTACAGAAAGCAGATGACAACTGATATATGAAATTAAGAAGCTCACAATGATAGATATGGTACAGCAAAGAAGAATAGGTAAGGCCTGAGCCTTAATCATTCTGAACTTAAGATATAGAGGAATTGCCAAAGCTACTATGGCAGGATCTAAAAGCCAGGTGATAATTGAAGCCCCCTTCTGGTAATCCTCAGCATCAGCATCTGTCATTATTATAAGAACAATGATTGCTATCATTGGAATTAAAAGAGGATTTAATAAAGCTAAATTGCTCTTCTCCTGCAAATATCTTGCTGCAACATAAAGAACTACAGTTAAAGGAAGAGCTACATAATAAATCATTGTATGATTTGAAAACAGATCACTTAACATCTGTGAAAATGACATTCTAGGCACCTCTGCGTTTTAGTTTTCTGATGTTTGATGCTCTTTTATAAAGCTCATGACGCTGCTCTCTTTGTTCTTTATTCTCTGTAAAGTGCTGAAACAGTCTTCCTACAATCAGAATGATAAGAGCAATACCTGAAAGGACATTGAAAATAATAACCATAACGGAGTCAAAAACTTCATTTAAATATGCAACCATGCCAACAGCGGCAGGAATGAATAAAAATACCATATGTCGCATAAGAACATCGGCACAAGGTGTTATCCAATGCATTCGAAGGATTTTCAATTCAAGAAGCAAAAACAGAATAAGCATTCCAATAATGCTTCCTGGGAAAACAAAAGGTAGAAGCTGAGAAATATAACGACCAAGACTCAGACAGCCATATAAGATTGCAAAACTAAGTATGAAAGCAAATATTCTGCTTAGCAGTGACTGACTTTTTTCATCTGGCAAAGACATATCAATCTCCGATAAAATTTTTAACTGCGTCACATTATAGTCAATTATTAGATTGATGATTAACCAAAATGAAAAAAAATCGGTCCTGTAAAATTTACAGATAACCGATTTAATTCAATAGCAATGAAACAGCTCAATATATACGTCAAATAGAGGATCTTAAAAAGCTGATACAAAAGCCAAAGTAAATCAAAAATAGGCAGAATTTGAACGATTCAGATCCTGCCTAATTCATTTTAAATGTGAATTCATACAAAACGGCTTAAGAATAAGGCTTTAAGAAAATCTAAGGGTGGGCAACTTATGGATGCAATTTAATTATCCATTAGGTGGGCATGATCTGTTTTTACTTGTGTCTTTTTATGGATTTTTGTCATTTGATACTAATAATTCTGCGTTTTCATTAAAAAACAGATACGTTTTTGAAAATGGCACTGTTGAAGATATTATTGCTCTGTTCAACGATGTCTTATCAACCTTATCATACGATAAATATCCAGTTGATAATGAGTCTGTTCTTAGAGCGTTACTACAAGTATACCTTTTAGGTAGAAATCTTGATGTTAGAATCGAACAGCACAATTGCAAAGGCAGAAGCGACATTCTTGTAAACTTCTCTAAACGCAGAGTTGTGCTAGAACTGAAATACACTGTTAAAACAAGTGAAGAACAGCAAAAACTCAAGGATGCAGAACAGCAGATTATAGAAAAGAACTACGGTCTTGAAAATCTTCAAGACAGAGAACTATTACAAATTGCCTGCGTTTTCAATGGCGATAAGGACAAACGTCAGATCACAGTGTATAAGAAAGTTGATTTATTGTGAGATTCTTTCTACATTGAATCTATAGTTATAATGTGACGCCTACATTAAACATTAAACATATACAAATGATACAGTAAAGGAACAATGAATAATGTAATCCTATCTGCTATCGATATATGTGAAAATTCAGCTATTACCTACATACAGATGTGCAGAATAGATAATGCTGAAAAACTTTGATGAAAAATCTAAAAGTGACTTGCTGTATTTGCTGTAGTACCATAAAGTCCGATCCAAGATCGGACCTAATCAAATGAGTATGGATATATCGTAAAAGACCTACAAAATCATAGTCTATGATTCAGTTAATTGACCTTATTTACGGGTCAGATAGTCACCCTGACAGACATACTGATATGTTGTAAGCTCCTCAAGAGCCATAGGACCTCTTGCATGCATCTTCTGTGTAGAAATAGCAACCTCTGCTCCAAGACCAAACTGACCACCATCAGAGAATCTTGTAGAAGCGTTCACATATACACATGCACTAGGAGCTGCTGATGCAAATAACTTTGCATTTGATGCTGAATCAGTAAGAATTGCATCTGAATGCTGGGCATTATGAGCTCTCATGTGCTCTATTACCTCATAGATATCATTTACAATGGTGATATTCATCTTTAAAGACAAGAACTCTTCAAAGAAAGATTCATCATCACCTTCTTGCCTGTATGGATACTCACCAAGATATCTGTCAGCACCATTGTGAGTTACAAGAGTAACCTTTTTCTCTTTGAGTTTTTGACTGACTAAAGGAATAAACTGCTCTGCCACATCCTTATGAACAAGCAGAGTATCAAGGCTGTTGCATGCTGATGGTTTCTGTGTTTTAGCATTGAACACAATATCCGCACTCTTTAAAAGATCAGCACTGCTGTCAACAAAGATATGAGAAATACCAAATCCGCCGATGATAACAGGAATTGATGAATTCTCCTGACACATTCTTTGCAGAGCAACACCACCTCTTGGAATAATCAGATCAATATAGTCAGACAGCTTGAGCATCTTTGATACGATTTCTCTGTCAGTATCTGAGATCAGGCTGACACCATTTGGATCTAATCGTGCACTTTCTAAAGCCTTTATAATAATTGAATGCAAAAGAACATTAGTTGCAAGACACTCTTTACCGCCACGTAAAATACATGCATTGCCTGATTTGATACATAAGGCTGCAATATCAACAGTTACATTTGGTCTTGACTCAAAAATCACACCAATTACTCCGAATGGCACTGATTTTTTAACAATCTGAAGGCCACTTTCAACTGTTCTGCCATCATAGATTCTGCCAACAGGATCTGAAAGCTTTACAACCTTTTCAACTCCGCAAACCATTTCCTCAAATCTTGCTTTTGTAATGGTAAGTCTGTCTACTAAAGCTTCTGAGTAACCAGCCTTTTTGGCATTCTCTACATCTACAGCGTTTACAGAGAAAATTTTGTCTTCATTTTCTCGAAGGCTTTTTGCAACAGCTAAAAGAGCTGCATTTTTGGTATTAGTGTCTAAAAGACCATATGAGTATGATGCCTTTTTTGCATCCTTAGCAACTTTTACAATATCAAACATTTTATTTCACTATTACAAGATCGTCTCGGTGAATTGCAACATCACCATGAGTAAAACCAAGGATCTGCTCAAAAGCATCAGAATGCTTACCACAGATAAGATTTAATTCGTCAGATGAATAACGGGTAAGTCCTCTTGCAAGAACATTGCCCTTTTCATCTGCGACTAAAACTGTTGCACCGCGAAGGAAATCAGACTCAACTTTAACAATACCTTTTGGAAGCAGTGAAGAGCCTTTGTTCAGTAGAGCTTTTACAGCACCGTCATCAACAACGATAGTACCCTGTGCTCTTGTTGCAGTACTAATCCATGATTTTCTTGCCAGCACTGGTTTTGATGATGGTTTAAAGAAAGTACCTTCACCTTTACCCTTTGCAAGAGCAAGAATTATTGAAGGTTCAGCGCCTGATGCAATGACAAGTTCAACACCTGCCTCTGTTGCAACTGATGCTGCCTTAATCTTTGTAGCCATACCACCAGTTCCAAGAGTTGTTCCAGATCCTCCTGCAATCTCAATGATGTGCTCATCAATCTTTTCAACACTGTTTATAAGTTTTGCATTCTTATCTTTTCTAGGATCGCCAGTGTAAAGACCTTTCTGATCGGTTAGCAAAATAACCTGATCAGCTTCAACTAGAACGCCTGATAAAGCAGCAAGATTGTCGTTGTCACCAACCTTGATTTCAGAAATTGATACGGCATCATTCTCGTTAATAATAGGAATAACGCCCATCTCAAGCATCGCAAAGAGGGTATCTCTTGCATTTAGATAACGCTCACGGCTGTCAAGATCTGCTCTGGTTATCAGGATCTGACCTACCTTAAGATTATAGATAGAAAACAGTTTTTCCCATTCTTCAATAAGCTTTACCTGGCCTACTGATGCAAGCATCTGCTTGTATCTAACATCTTTTGGAAGATCGGGGTAACCTAAAAACTCACGGCCTGCAGCAATTGCACCAGATGAAACTAAAATCACCTGAGCTTTCTGCTCTATCAGTTTAGAAACGGTACGTACAATCTCAAGCATATGGGCACGATTCAAATGATTCATTCCACATGTAAGAGTACTGGTACCTAACTTGATTATTATGCGTTTGTTTTTAAGTGAGGTCATTTCCAATCCTAAGATTTATTCACACAGTTGTTTTTTTAGAAACTGACATATTCTATCAAACATTATTTTATCGGTAATATCAGCAACACCGTTTTCATATTCATCAATTTGCAGATGCTCAAATGTCATACTCAAAAGAAGTTCATCCTGTTTGGAGACAACAGAATTTCTTGCAAATCCTACATATGTATCAAAGTAGCATTTTGCACCGGCTCCGATAAGTCCCTGCTCCTTTAAGGAAAGAGCTTTTAGCTGAGGGATAACTGTATCCCAAGAACTAGCATCAAGGTTAAGACGATTACACAGAGATGATCTAAGGCATAAAGGGAATGACTTTAAAAGTGATGCATCTGTAAATACGCTGTGTATATATGGGAACACAACGCACAAAGCCTTAATATCATCGCGTTTTAGTACCGAAGCTCTCAAACATGAGGTTGCAGCAAGTCTTGATCCTAAAAGTACAATTTTTGATGAATCAACATTATTCAGTTTTTTTACATGATCAATTGCACTTTCAGTAACTGCAGATAAATGTTCACTGAGTGTAAGCTTTTCGCACTCTCCTGTGCCTGGAAGTTCTACAACAAAAATTGCAATTTTTTCCTTTTTAAAAAAGTTGTTATACATTCTGAAAAAGGAGGTTGGGCCAAATTCATAGTTGCAAACACAGATAACACAAGGAAAAACGCCGTTGTATGATGGAAGATGCAGATATCCTTTTACATCTTTTGAATCAACCTTGAATGTTTCTTCCTTTATATAGCCAAGTGAATTATCCACCTTAAACATCTGCTTGTAGGTTGAACGGCTAAGTGTACCTGCCTGAAGAGCTAGGGTATCCCCCTTTAAATTAGGATATGACGCAATGGCAAAATATCTTGAAGCCATTCTATAGTTATGACTTGCCTTATCATATTCACGATTAGCCTCATTCTCATGAGCAAGATTCACTCTCTTTTGAGCAATTGAGCTGAATTCATAAATCCAGTTTCCAGGACCATATTCTTCAACGGTATCAAAGCATTCGCGGGTTCTATGGCCTTTTGCAACACTTATATTTGATAGAGCCTCATCAATATCAAGTGCATTACCACCAGACAGAACCCACTCATATCTTAATAAAGGTCTGTAGAAATTCTTTGAAAAACCAAATGATTTATCCTGTTTGATAATTCTAGGCAAAGGACACCCTCCATTAGATATGGTGGATGTTTCCTTATATACAAACTTTGGTTTAAATAAGATCTCTGAGAGATTCTGTGATTCTTCAGCCATTAGATTAAATACCGTTACAATGTCATACAATTTTATACTAATGACAAGAATAAATCACTTGTTACTTACTTATACATGAACAAAAAAAACACAAACATTCAAATATAAAGAACCAATTTCGTTGAAAATGAGCATATCAATTTGAAAATTAAAGAAATTTTTTATACTCAATAAAAGTTTCCCACAAATACAAATGGCTTTGCATAGCACTTTTCCCACAAAAACAACCACATCCCACAGAGTTTCCCACAGATTTGTGGAAAAGTACTGAGCAAAAAAAAATGGAAAGCCAAAAAGAAATAAAAAAAATGAATTTTAAAATATGAAAATAATAGCTAAAAGTAAAATTTTCATTTTTACTAACTAATTGTTCTACTTGAAATTATTTTATAATATTTTCATTTGAAAATTTATTCTATATATTTTTTAGTTTTGTTTAATAGAATAATCGTCAATACAATTATCTTTTATATCAATAATTTTAAGAACTTTAATTCCCACAACCAAAATAAAAGAAATGCCATTTTATAAGGAAAAAGACGTATTTTAGGGAAAAATAAAAAAAGTTTCCCACACCTGTGGAAAATTATTTTTGGAGTTTCCCACACTTTTATAAAACTTTTTTAAAGTTTTATTTTTTACCTACCATATTGTTTTATAAGTATTTTTAATTAGTAACTAATACTGATTAGAAAAAATTTTGATGTAAACCAACTATTAAAAAAAAAGTCAAAATTTTTATTCCCACAGAGTTTCCCACAAGAAAAAATTATAAAAAA
This sequence comes from Succinivibrio faecicola, assembly GCF_019448115.1. Lineage (GTDB taxonomy): Bacteria > Pseudomonadota > Gammaproteobacteria > Enterobacterales > Succinivibrionaceae > Succinivibrio > Succinivibrio faecicola. Next base: position 47,608 of record NZ_JAGFNY010000006.1, read on the forward strand.
TATAGAGTGTTTTTTACAATTTTGTAATTATGGGATTTATATTGCTTGTTGACAGAAGATTATTAATTATTAGTTTGTTGTTTTATATCGTTTTTTATTTTATATACTTTATTTTTTAAACATATATTCTCAAAACACAAAAGTGGCTTTGCTATGCGATTTCTAATTTTTTGCACCATATTTTTCTTGTACAATCGCTCACATTTTCCAACATTTTATTAACTTATTGATATTCAAATATTTTATTTATTTATTTTCATTTTTATTAAAGTTTCCCACAAGTTAGAGTCCGTGATTTTTAATAGGTTTCCCACAGTTTTCCACTCATTCCACAGAGTTTCCCACAGATTTCTTCATCATTCATTTTTATTCAAAATTCTACATTTTTTTTACAATTCTGAAAGTGACATTTTTAACCTTCCATTTTTTTGTTCAAATGAAAATTTATTATGTTTTTTATTGATTTTGCTATCTTTTTCCTAAGTCTAAAATTAACAAGTAACATTTTTTAAAACAGCTTTTCTTCTATTGTTATATTGCCTGTTTTCACCTTTTTTTCTTTTTTTCATTTTTTTTCCCACTAGGTAAAACACAAAAATTTAGTCATCATCTTTTCTATTAGTCTGACAGCAGGTTATGACCATTTCATTTGTGATAGAATTTCGTCATTAAATTATTTAGAGATATAACCGTGAATCAGACAACAGATAACAATCAAAAAAAATCAAAACTGCTAAAATCAGGTGCTATTACTGCATCAGCTACTTTCATGTCAAGAATCCTTGGTATGTTCAGAGATATAGCAATTGCTTCCGTGCTTGGAGCATCCTTATCAGCAGATATTTATTTCTTTGCTAACAGAATTCCAAATTTCTTCAGAAGACTTTTTGCAGAAGGTGCTTTTTCTCAGGCATTTGTGCCTGTAATGAGTAAGGTAAAGGAGAATAAAGAAAAAGAAGAGCTGTCAGATCTTTTAAATAAAACTGCAGGTACTCTAGGAACAATTGTTCTTATAGTAACACTAGCAGGTATGATACTCTCTCCTGTTGTAACTGCCATTTTCGGCTGGGGCTGGTTTGAAGCTTATCTTAATAATAAGGAAGATGCTCAGAAATTTATCCAGGCAAGTTATCTATTAAAAATTACTTTTCCTTATCTTTTATTCATCACTCTTACTGCTTTAACATCCGCTGTACTCAATGTTTTTGGCAAGTTTCTTATCCCTGCCATAACACCATGTGTTTTGAATATTGTTCTGATTAGTGCAGCATTCTTTGTAGCACCGCATTTTGAAAACCCTAATGTGGTTCTTGCCTATGCCATGGTCGTAGGCGGCATTCTTCAGCTTTGTCTGCAGATCCCATTTATCCTTAAATTAAAACTATTTATTATTCCAAAGTTTTCATGGAACCATGATGGAGTAAAAAAGATAAGAACTCTTATGCTTCCTGCTATTCTTGGAATAAGTGCAAGTCAGATTAATCTTATCGTAAATACAGCTCTTGCATCTTTCCTTGCAACAGGTGCCATTTCATATCTTTACTACTCTGACAGACTATTAGAATTTCCAATAGGAATCTTTGCTGTTGCAATTTCAACAGTAATTCTACCTGCTCTTTCAAAAATCAATATCACGGAGAATAAGGATAAATATGTATCCACACTTGACTGGGGAATAAGACTTGTAATTTTTCTTGGAATCCCATCAATGTGTGGTCTTATCGCACTAAGAGAGCCTGTTTTACGTGTTATCTTCATGAGAGGTGCATTCACAGCTGATCATGTGCTCCTGTCATCGGCATCTCTTGTAGCATCAGTTTCAGGACTTGTTGCAATCATGATGGTAAGAGTTGTTGTTCAGGGCTTTGCCGCACTTGAAGATACAAAAACACCTGTAAAATGCTCCTTAATTGCTATCGGGGCAAATATCGTATTCAACCTTATACTGGTATTTCCTTTAGATTATGTGGGACTTGCACTGTCTACTGCACTTGCTGCTTTTGTAAATCTGTCACTGCTGATATTCTTCCTATACAAAAAGAAAATCTATTCATTCAGCTTACAGACACTGATATTTATCGCAAAAATCGCTATTAGCGGTTTAATTATGGCCGTATTTTTACGATTAACCTCACCAGACTTTTCTGAATGGGTAAATATGAGTACAATTAAAGCTGCAACATATCTTACATTGTATATAGTTGCAGGAACTGTAGTGTTTTTAGCTACCGCTACGGTATTAAGAATAAAAATCAAACAACTAAAAAAATAAAAGGAACCTTTATGAACAGTACAATAACAGTGAACGATAAGACCTTTGAAATTGTAAAACTACTTGGCAAAGGAAAAGGTGGTTATTCATATCTTGCAACTCTTGATGGAAAAAAATATGTTGTAAAGCAGATCCATCATGAACCTTGCGATTACTATACATTCGGCAACAAAATTGAATCTGAGATAAACGATTACAAAAAGCTGTCAGATATTGGGATCAGACTTCCAAAAATGATAGATGTTGATGTTTCAAGAGAAACAATACAAAAAGAATATATTGAAGGCGAAACTGTATTCTCTATGGTTGCAAAAGATGCTCTTCCTGAAACTTGCATTGCTCAGGTAAGACAGATGTGTGAAAAACTATATCCTGCATCTACAAATATTGATTACTTTCCAACAAATTTCGTTCTTCAAAATGATGAACTTTTCTATATAGACTATGAGTGCAATTCTTATATGGAAGAGTGGAATTTTGAAAACTGGGGTATTAAATACTGGAGTAAAACAAAAGAATTTCTTGATTACCTCGAAAGCCACAAAGAGCTGGTTTAATCAAATAACTTCAGAGCCTTTAGAAAAAAGCATTATTTCTTCTCTTTATCTAAAGGCTCTTTATCATCAAAAACAAATCTGCAAACACATTTTTTCAGTTAAGCTGTTTTATAGAGGTGTACTTTTAACTAGATGACACATTAAATCATAACCAACCTTCTTAAAGCCTTTATATATGAGCATTTGCGCATATATTAGAATTTGCTTTCACAAGCTATTTTTGCCTTGTACAAATAAAAAATTGTGACATAATTGCAAATCTGATGATGGAGAAATTATGTTTATAAACAGAAATAGCAGTTTAAGCATAGTACTGTACATAACACTGTGTTATGTGTTTATAAACGCGTTTTTTATCCACATAAAAACAGAAAGTCTCAATCATCACTGCTCTGATCCAATCTGCTGTTCAATATGTTTGAATGTACATACCATAAATGCAGAGTGCCAGACTCCAATCCCCCCAAATGAAATAAGTGCAAGTCATTTTGCTTTTAATTCAATTGATCTTTACATCAATTCTGACTACAGAACTGAGAATACAGCACAGACACTCGTTAGCGTAAAAGTGAAAAAGACAGAATAGAAAAAACTCTTCTTTATTTTCTATTTTCTTTTTTTACCAAACGAGGTTTTAAATGTTATCTAAACTTTTAAGAGTTTTTGCTCTTTTAGGCTCTTTGATGCTGTCTGATTATGCACTAGCAAAAGAGCTGAATATTGTTACTACAAGTTTTCCACAATATGATTTTGTAAATCATATCGTTAAAAACAAAGCAAAAGTAATCATGCTACTAAAGCCTGGAGCTCAGTCTCACAGCTTTGAACCAACACCAAAGGATATCATCAGTATTCAAAATTCAGATCTGTTCGTATATAACGGTGGTGAAAATGACGAATGGATTGAAAAACTCATTGAAAACTCCAACAAACATATTCAACATTTTTCATTTGTATCTTCTGTAAATCTAAGAGAGGAAGAAACAAAAGAAGGCATGCAAAGTGAAGAGGAAGATGAAAATGAGCATGATCATCACCATGATTCTGATGAAGAGGTTGAATACGACGAGCATGTCTGGACTTCCCCAAAAAACGACATCATTATCCTGAATAAACTCTGCAGAAAAATTGTCAGCCTTGATCCTGACAATGCACAGTTTTATATGGCTAACGCAGCTGAATACATAAAGGAATTTGTAGAGCTTGATAAAAAATTTACTAAAATCAGCAATATGTCAAAAAACAAACTGCTTATATTTGCAGACAGATTCCCTCTTTTATATTTTGAAAAGACTATAACCTTGATTATTATGCAGCTTTCAAAGGCTGTTCTAGCGAAAACGAGGTTTCTGCAGCCACCTTAAAATTCCTTATTGATAAGACAATTCAAAACAATATCAAGGTGATATTCAAAATCGAACTTTCATCAGATCAGATTGCAAATACTGTTGCAAGACAGACAAAAGCTAAAGTTTACACATTCAATACCGGACATAATGTTACTGTCGAACAGTTAAAGAATGATGTAAGTGTTGCATCTTTATTTGAATCAAATATTAATTATCTGATAGAAGCTTTAAACTAACCTTTTGCAGGCAGTAGTCTGCCTGCTTTTTTGCTATGAATACAATTTTAAATGTTAAAAATCTGAGCGTCACATTTGATGCGCAAAAAGTTGTGCAGGATGTTTCATTCGCGTTAAAAAAAGGTGAATATTTAGCACTTGTAGGACCTAATGGTGCTGGAAAAAGTACACTTTTAAAAACAATCATCAATGACAACAGAAAATTTGTTGGCTCTTTTAGTTTTTGCTCTGACATAAAACTGGGTTATGTAGCACAGAAAAACTCAGATGATATCTATTTTCCTGCAACTGTTAAGGAAGTAATCAAAAGTGGTTTTAAGCAGAATTTTTTCTCTTTTAGATTAAACAGACAGGAAAAAGAATTTTTTCAATCTGTCGTATCTGAACTAAATCTTTCTTCATTACTAAAAAAATCTTTTTACTCATTATCAGGTGGACAGAAAAGGGCCGTACTTATTGCAAGAGCTCTGTGTACAGGATCTGATCTTCTGATCCTTGATGAGCCTGCATCTGGACTTGATAATATTGCTTCTTCAAGACTCTATGAGTCAATACGAACAGTAAAAAACAGATTCAATACAGCCATTATCATGGTAGGTCATGACATCAACAGACTATGTTCTGAAGCTGACTTAATTTTATGTCTTGAGCATACAGTAAAATTTATTGGAAAAAGCACTGATTTTATAAAAACCCCTATATATAAGGAGCTTGTGGAGCATCTTGTATGATTGACAGCATCTTTTCAATATTTGAGTATGACTTCATGTTTAGAGCACTTGTTACAGGTGTTGCTCTTTGTGCCTGCGCCAGTGTTATCGGTGTATCTTTGGTATTAAAACACTACTCAATGATGGGAGATGGGCTTTCACATGTAGGTTTTGGTGCATTGTGTTTTTCTGTTGTACTAAACGCATCTGCTCTTTATGTATCTATACCAATAGTACTTACCTGTGCATTCTTGCTTTTGAATCTGCCAGGTAAAACAAAAATTCAGAAGGATTCAATAATAGCAGTTATGTCTACAGCAGCGCTTGCATCTGGTGTAATGATTATTTCTGTTACAGAAGGTATCAATACTGATATATGTAATTACCTGTTTGGCTCTATTCTGTCTTTAACAGATGAGGATATGTATATCTGCCTTATTTCCAGTGTCTTAATACTTCTCATATTTTTCATGTTTTTCAGAAATTTCTTTTCTGTTGGATTTGATATGACCTTTGCAAAGGTTCAAGGCGTAAATGTAAAGCTTTTTAATACCATTCTTGCGCTTATGAGTGCACTTGTAATCGTTCTTGGCATGAAGATGATGGGAGCTCTTTTAATCTCCAATATTATTGTTGTGCCTGCAATTTGTGCCATGATGATTTTTAAAAGCTATAAGGCTGTTGTATTTCACTCACTTATTGCAAGCATGCTATGTTTTCTTATTGGTCTTGTACTTTCATTTGAATTATCAACACCTACAGGAGCCAGCATTGTTCTTATAAATATGCTCTCTCTTTTAATTCATTTTTTACTAAAATTATTACTTAACCGCTAATACAGTTTCATCTACAAAAGTACTAAAAAAACGAAAGAAAACATCTATTTGGTGCTCATCGCACATTTTTGTGCTTAAGTATTTAGTGTTTTTTCCTTATCTATCCTATAGTTAAGCTATAGGATAGATAAGGAGAAGTAAAATGAAAAAGTACAGCCATATCCTCGTAGTAGCCGAGCCTAAAAAAGACATACAGGTAGCATTAAAAAGAGCTTTGGATATTGCTGCATTAAATCCTCACAGCACTATCACATTTTTAAGAGTGGTTTATGACTTCTCATCTGACATATTTCAGATAAGCCAGAAAATAGCCCCTGTATCTGCTGAGCTTGAAGGATCAATTCTTTCAGATATGAAAGAAACAATTGAAGAATACAGAATTGAAGCAAACTCAGAGGCTTTAATTATTCCAAAAATAATTAAAGGACACGATATAGGACAGGCAATCATAAAAGAAAGTAATGAAAACGGATACGATCTGATTATCAAAGCTGCAAACCGGCATGGCATTCTTGATTCTATTATCTTTACCCCAATTGACTGGTATATACTTCGAAACGCTAATGTTCCTGTAATAATTGCAAAAGAACATGAATGGCCTACTGGAGGAAAGATTGTTGTCTGCGTAGATTTTTCATTGCAGCAGCAGTTGCATCTTAACAATGAAATGTTAAGAGAGGCTCAGATCCTATCTAAAATTACAAAAAGCGAAATTCATCTTGTAAATTCTGCTCCTATATACCTGCCAAGTGTAATGCTAGAAGTACCGCACTACTCTCCTGCATTATATGAACAGAATGTTTTAAAAGATCATGAAAGAAAACTTCACGACTTTGCATCAAGACATCATATTCCTGTTGCAAGATGCCATATCAGAGAAGGCATGCCAGATGAAATAATCCCTGCTATCTGTCAGGAGCTTGATGCAAAGACAGTATTTATTGGATCAGCAGGACGTCAGGGTTTTATGGCAGCTCTTATTGGTAATACCTGTGAGGAAATTGTTGATGATATAGCAGCCGATCTTGTTGTACTCAACAAAAAACTGATTAAAGATAAAGACAAGCTAAAAGCTTAACCTTTGTATATTCAAAACTGCTCCAATTTATATCATTCAGGTACCGTATCTGGTACCTGTTTTTTATTCTCTGCACCATTTTTTTCAAATATTAGAGATCTGCAAACATTTGTTTTAGAATAGGCACAAACTAACTAAACAAAAAAGAATACTATGACAGAATCATTAACAAATGCATCGACTGTATTACTTATCTTTCTAATTGGATATACCTTTAAAAAATTCAATCTGTGTGACATTTCTTTTGCAAGAAAACTATCCTATGTGATTATGTATGTGACACTGCCTTGCGCTATTCTTTCAGGATCTCAAGGTGGACTTGAAATGGAATACAGTCTGTTTTTTATTGTACCAATCGCATTCGTTATAAGTTTCTGTTTTCCACTTATTGGATATTTTCTATACAAACGTGATCCGAAATTCTGTGTTTATTCAATGCTGAATCTTGGTGGATTCAATATCGGTAACTTTATTCTGCCTTTTATGCAGAGCACCTTAAGTACTGAAGGTTTCTTAGCTTTATGCCTTTTCGATGTTGTTAATGCATTCTTCTGTTTTGGCGGTGTCTACTGTATGGCACTTTATTTCAATCAGAAAGGTTTTGATTCTGGTAAACCAGTTAATCTAAAAATGGTGGCTCTAGAGCTGTCAAAATCAGTGACATCATACTGCTGTATTCTGTGTATTGTTTTCTCATCACTGAATATTACTATCCCATCTATTATTATGCATCCTGTAAAGGTAATGGGATCATCTAACACGTTCATCTGTATGTTTGTTATCGGTATTGCCCTTAACTTCAATATGACATTCAATCAGATATCAAGGATCATAAAGATGATCTTCCTTAGATATTCAGCAGCTTTGGTAAGTGCTCTTTTAATAGCATTTTTATTACCATACTCACCAATGGTAAAACTTATTCTAATTGCTATTGTATTTGCACCGATTACGTCTTTAGCACCTATTACAGCAATAAGATCATTACCTCAGTTTGCTGAGGATTCAGCAAATCTTAACATGATGTCTGTAATTATCTCTGTTGTACTAATCACTGCAATCTGTGCATTCTCTCCTGCACTGATGAGTGTTCTGTAAAGAAATGCTTTAAGGATGTTGATTTTTAAGCTTTGCTCTAACAAAGCAAAGCTCCCATGATAGATATACACCGCTATCATCAGAGTACAGATCCTTATACTGCTTTTCAAAAGAAATGAGCTTTGATTTGGTCCATGTGGCATTTGAAAGACCACTTACACCTGTGTTTTTGAAGCTTTTTAGCATTTCTCTCACAGTCTTGTAGTGAGTTTTTACGCTTTTTGTCTGGATTGTATAATCAAGATTTAGTGATTTTAAAACAGATTCAATAGCACTCAAATCAAGATAATCAATTGATACTCCAAGTGTTGATTTAAGCTCTTTGAAGTTTCCGTCAATAAAGGTTGAGAATAAAATCTCTCCATCCTTATCCAATGCATTTTTAAAGTTTTCAAGACTGTTCTTTAAAGATGAGAACCACTGAAAACATGCATTAGAAATGATCAGTGAGTAGCAATCCTTTAATTTAAGAGTTTCAGCATCACCTAAAAGATAGTTCTGAACTTTATTATCAAACCTGTTTTTACAGTGCTCAAGCATGTTCAAGGACAGATCGTTTATACAAAGACTTTTATAATCAAGCTTATTTACAATAAGGGAAGTCAGATATCCTGTACCAGAGCCGATTTCCAGGATCTTAAAATAAGATTTACTGCAAAGCATGGACATAAGATGTTCTGCCATTTTCTTTTGAATAAAAGCATCACTCTCATAGGTGTCACAGGCTTTTGAAAACTGTCTGTTTATATGTTTTTTAATATCAATCATTGATAAGGATCTGTTTAAAAAGATTTATATCAAAGTGTCCTGTCTGTGTTGTAATTACATTTGTTTCTTTGACATTTTCAAGCGCACAAAGCTGTGCTGCTGACGGAAATATTCTGTCCTTTAATCCAACATAGGCAGTATTGTACTTAAAATTTGTACCTTTGATTTGATTTATCTTCTGAATAAATTCAAGCTCATTTTTAAGCTCCTGTACACTTCTTTGACATGAAAAAGGTAAAAACTCGTCAAAAACAGCTTTATCTGTACACATTCTCTGATAGAACTTCATTGCTGTTTTTTCGTTGATAGAATCAATTGTTGCCTGCCACATTGCATGAGCAATACCAAACGTATCGTCAATTCCATATACAGTGCCGTTTATGGAAGTAGATTTTACTACTCTATCAAGAAGATTGTGAGCCTGCAGCACTTTAGGTGCAATCATAACACCCATTGACCAGGCAAAAAGCTCAATAGTTTTATAAGGGGTAATTAAGGACTCATCAAAATCCAATGAGCGATAGTCATATACTAAAGCCAGGTTACCTTCATATTGAGCAAGAAGATAATCAAATATTCTTCTGTCCTGACCATAACCTGAAAAGATCAGTCGAAGATTATCAAAATTATCATTTTTATTTAAAAATTCTATCTGCATTTTTCTTTACAGTCCTTAATTGCATCTGCAAGAGCACAAACCTCATCATCACTTAAGGCAGCACTAAGAGACAGTCTTAATCTTGCCTTGTTTTGCGGTACTGTAGGATGCCTTATCGGCATTGCATAAAAACCTTTTTCCCTGAATAGTGAGCAGGCTTTTAATGCATTTTCATTGCTATAGGTTAAAACAGGTATTATCTGAGATTGTGAAAGATTTTCTAATGAGCAGTCTTTTATAGTCTGATGAATATACTCTGATATCTTATAAAGCCTTTCTCTTAAATCATTTCTTTTTTGCATATACTCTATCATGAATGCATTATGTTCAAAGCTTAATGGAGATAATGCTGTTGAGAAAATAAGAGATCTTGTTGTATTGATAAGATAGTTTACAGCAGTCTGATTGGCAACAAGACAGGCTCCCTGTGAACCAAGACCTTTTCCAAAAGTTACAAGAATAAAATCAATTTCATCTGCCAAACCTAAAGATGCGCAAAGACCAGCTCCGTTTTGTGCAAATACACTGAATGAATGTGCCTCATCTACATACAAATAGACATTTGAATACTGTTTTTTAAGTTCACAAAGCTTCTTTATATCAGCTCTGTCACCATCCATACTGAAAACAGCTTCTGTCACTACAAGAATATTGTCATATTTATCAAGATTGCTTTTTATAAGTCTTTCGAGATGGTCATAATCATTGTGAGCAAATCTCAGGTACTTGCCTTTTGCACCTGTAAGACCATCAATCATTGACGCATGAGCAAGCTTATCTGCAATAATTAAAGTATCTGCATCTGACAGAGCTGATATGACACCAGAGTTTGCAGCAAATCCAGAGTTAAAGAAAAGTGCACTCCTGCCAAACAGATTTTGTATGGCAGAATTGGCTTTTTCATATGAATCATGAGCACCCGTCAAAAGAGGTGAACCTGATGAACTTAGGCGTATATTCTTGAAATCTGTACTCTCATAGAACTCATGGACAATACTCATATCCTGAGCAAGACCTAAATAATCATTTGATGACAGATTCACATAACTGTGCCCGTCTACAATAATTTCAAGAGCCTTCTGATTTTTTGCCTTTATTGACCGGTAGGAATCCAAAGCCTTTTTATCAGCTAGAAACTCCTCCATCTTTGTGTATAGTTCCACCTTGACCTTCTGTACTTCAATGACTTTAGGATGACTAAAATTGACATTCACCTCTTGCAAAAGAAAGAGACTTTCTGCTGAAGAGGCTAATTGTTTAGCTTGCATGGTTGGTTGAAGCATCTTGCATCTAATGAGGTTCACTGTCTTCAGTCAAAAAAACTACAGCAACTCTAGTTTTTTTTGACCAGCCCCACTCAAGATCGTTGCATGTTCTGCCCTTCCAATCCTAGTGAAAACTGATGTTTATCACACTAGACATTCTACTTTCAATCTGCTTTTTCATCTAGTCTTTATGACTAAATACCAAAGAAAAAAGTTTAACTTCTCAAACTCTAAAGGAGCTTAGAATCATTTAAAAACGGTTTTCTGTAAGCAAGAATATTCTTAAAAAAATTCTGGTGGAGAAGATTTTGTCCATCTGCTGTTTTATACCATCAAGACTTGCAACAGCTAAATAAGAGATTTATATACAAAAATTTCCAAAAATAGCTTATTTCTTTTTCTTTTCTCCTAGCAAATGTTTATAATAAAGTCAAACACATACAAAATAAGGTAAAAAAGTGAGCATTTTAATTAAAGATCTTGAACCAAAAAAGGTTTTTGAAATCTTTGACGAGATTCTAAAAATACCTCGTCCATCCGGAAATGAAAAAAATATCGCATCATTCATCGTTAACTATGCAAAGAACATAGGTTGTAGTGCATATACAGATGAAAATGGTAATGTAATTATTGATGCACCTGCAACAGAAGGAAAAGAAAACTGCTCTTTGGTTATTCTGCAGGGCCATATGGATATGGTCTGTGTTCAGACTGACTCTGGTACTCACGATTTTACAAAAGATCCTATCAATGCCTATGTTGATGGTGATTTTATAAGAGCAAAAGATACAACTCTTGGTGCTGATAACGGTATTGCCATTGCTATGGTTCTTGCACTTTTACAAGACAGAAATGTTGAGCATGGTCCTTTAAGAGCCATATTCACAGTTGAAGAGGAAACCACCATGAAAGGTGCTACAACTCTTAGTGAAGAGGCTTTAAAGGGAGACTACCTTATCAATCTTGATTCTGAAGACAACGGCTATCTTTTTGTCAGCTGCGCAGGCTCAATGGATGTTTCAATTAAATATGCTGTTGAAAGAATCAAAACTGAAAATACAAAAGCTTTAAGAATTGAACTATCTGATCTAAGTGGAGGTCACTCTGGTGCCGATATTCACAAAGGTCATGCTAATGCAATTAAAGTTCTATCAAGTGTACTTGATAACTTAAGTGATGATTACGATATCTTCTTAAAGGACATTCAGGGCGGACTTTTCAGAAACTCAATTCCAACTAAAGCCCATGTTGAAATTGAAGTAAGCAATGATGAATATGATGCATTTGTATGCTCTCTTAATGAGTGCATTGATGCACAAAAAAAGTTATATAAAAATACCGATCCTAAGATGAATTTCACTGTTTGCGATGCTGAAAATGGAATGGTATTAGGTCTTGCTCAATCACTTGATTTTATTCACTTTCTAAGAGCTCTTCCTGATGGTATGACTCGTATGTCACCAGTCTATGAAAACATAGTTGAAACATCTGTAAATACAGGAATCATAAAGAGTACAAATGAGTGCATAAGCATCAGTATGCTACCTCGTTCACTATCTAAAATCGGTTTAGATGCTATTATTGCAAATATAAGAGCAGTATGCTGTCTGACTGATAATGCTGATATGGAGTGCTCAAATGAGCATCTACCTTGGGAATCCCCATCAGACAATAAACTCATCAGAGTTTTAGATGAGTGCTATCATTCAGTAACTGGCAAGAATTTTAAAATTACAGCACTGCATGCAGGGGTTGAATGTGCTCAGTTTGTAAAGAAAAACAAAAAACTGCAGCTCATCTCTTTAGGACCTACTATCCTAAATCCTCACTCTGTAATGGAGAGAATGGATATCAAAGGTGTTTTAGAGATTTATTCAACAGTTACCAGCGCTTTGAAAAAGCTACAATAAAGGAAAGGCTAATTATGCGTCAGAACACAAGTTCTCCAAGAGCATCACTTCCATTTCAGTGTTTCCATACATGTACTGCCCCTGATGTTTCTCATACAAATGCAGTACTCTTTGTCAGAGGTGCAAATCACAGCCGCCTGAAGATTTCTATTGTTACATTTACTGAAAACGAGGATCATCAGAATCTGATGACCTATACAGGATCATATTCAGGAATCCATCGTTTCGAAGCTCCACTTAGTGCTGACAAGAGCAGAAACCTGTTTATCTACTACTTTAAAATTGCACTGATGAATGAGGAAAACAAGGTAGTCGATGTTGTATGGTACAGCTCACTTGGTATGTCAAGAGAACCACCTTTAATGCAGCACTGCTATTCAATCGAGTTTTTCAACCCTCATCCTCAGTGGGCACTTGATTCTATCGTTTATCAGATCCTGCCAGACAAATTTGCTGCATCTAGCGGTTATTTCAATGTTGATGGCACAAAGTATGATGCAACAGAGCCTGTTAAGGCAAAAGATCTGGAATTTGTTGATTTAGATGAAATCCACTGTGGTGGTGATCTTGACGGTGTAGGAGCTATGCTTCCTTATATCCGCTCAATTGGATGTGATACCATCTATCTGACACCTGTTTTTAAGGCTCCATCAGCAAACAAATACGATACTGAAGATTATGACATGGTTGATCCTCACTTTGGAGGCAACGGAGCTCTAAAGCGTCTTCGTACTGTAGCTCTTGGTTATGAAATGAAGATCCTTCTTCATGGAACTTTCAACCATACCGGTGATGCTCATCCTTGGTTTGACCGTCAGGAAAGAACCGGTAAAGGTGCACTTCGCCATAAAGACAGTCCCTACAGAGATCTGTATACATTCACATCTGAAGGTGATGTATATGTATCGGACAATCATCCAAACTACCCTAAGCTTGATTACTCAAGTTACACTACTCAGCATGCTATGTTTGATGGAACAAATGCCATTGTTAAAAAATGGCTTAGAGCACCTTATGGAATAGACGGCTGGGTTATTGATGATGCAAATCAGATTGGCGATAACGGTAGTGCTAAAAACAACATTACAAGACTTTCACAACTTTGCAAAAGTGCAAGAGAAGCGCATCTTGACTGTCTTGTTTTAGGTGAATTTGCATCAGATCCAAGATATGCAATCAGCTCTGATGGCAATGTGGACGGCACAATCAACTATACAGGCTTTTTAAGCCCAATCCGTTCATTCTTCGGTGGTATCAATCTAGATGGAGATCCTACCCCATACTCAGGCGAAGATTTAAGACGTTGCTGTGAGGAATTCTCAGTTGGTGTTTCACAGCATGTAAAACTCTGTCTTTTAAACCAGCTTGACAACAACAGAATCTCAAGATTCCACACCATTATCGGTGGTGACAAGTATCTGTATCAGGCCGCACTTGCATGTCTATTTACATGGCGTGGTATCCCATGTATTTATCAGGGCGATGAACTAGGTGATGTAATCGATAAATATCAGGTAGGACCTCGTGGGTTGATTCCTTTCAATGCACTAAAGGATCGACATGTAAGCGTAAACTCAGCTGAAACACAAGGGATCATTTCAGAGCTAGCATCACTAAGACATTCAAATCCAGCCTTCTCAAGAGGCTCTATGCTGTTTATATGTGCTGGCGGCGCTTACTTTGGCTATACAAGACTGTTTGAAGACAGATTTGCAATTGTTCTAGTTAATGCATCAAGGCAGCAGATAAAGGTAGAACAAGGCTCTATGCTCTTCCCTCTTCTTGCATCAATGTATATGCCTGAAGACTGCGGTACTGATAACAGTGCCGATACAGGCGAAGATCTGTTAATCCCACTATCTGGCAGAAATGTAAGACGTAGTGATCATGGAGAAGGACTTGAAGGTCTGTATGAGCTTTTAAGCCGCGAAAAACTGAATGTTAAATCATATGGTTCAACAAAGACAAATCCAGAATTTGAAGCTAAGATCCTAAAAGAGTTATTTGCAGGAAAACAGCTGACAATTCCTCCAAGATCAACTGTTGTAATATCCAACAAAAAATAAAATTAGATATTTCTAAACTAAAAGCCTCGAACGAGGCTTTTAGTTTACACACAAAAAACGCCAGAAAATTCTGGCGTTTTTTGACACATCTTTCTATTAAGCTTGAATATTGAAGATATCCAACTGTTCTGAGTCTGATGAATCTTTCCAGGCTTTATCTGCCTTTGCATCATCACTTCTCTGCTTTTCGATATTCTCAAAATAATCATCTGATGGTGGAACTACATACTTACCAGTAAAGATTGAGGTTTCAAACTTAGTAAGTGATGGATTCTCTTCAGTTACAGATGCAATCAGATCATCAAGCTTCTGATAGATTAAAGCATCAGCCTTGATTTCCTTAGCAATTTCCTCATTGGTTCTGCCATATGCGATAAGCTCCTTAGAAGTAGGCATATCGATACCATAAATGTTTGGATAGCGGATTTCAGGAGATGCTGAAGCGAAGTACACCTGTTTTGCACCAGCCTCACGAGCCATTTCCACAATCTGAAGTGAGGTTGTACCACGTACGATTGAATCATCGACTAACAGTACATTCTTTCCTTCAAACTCAGCAGGAATTGGGTTTAACTTGTTGCGAACTGACTTTTTACGCTGCTTCTGACCTGGCATAATGAAGGTTCTGCCGATATAACGGTTCTTAACAAAGCCCTGACGGTATGGAACACCTAATGTACGAGCAATCTGAACTGCAATATCAACTGAAGTATCAGGAATAGGAATTACAACGTCAATCTTAAGATCATTGTGTTCTTTCTGGATCTGCTCTGCAAGCTTGGTACCCATACGAACTCGGCTTGCATAAACAGATACACCATCAATGATACTATCTGGTCTTGCAAAATAAACATACTCAAAGATACATGAGTTCAGTGTTGGGTTCTTTGCGCAGATCTTAGAATATAGCTGACCATCTTTAGTAATTAAAAGAGCTTCACCTGGCTGTACATCACGAACTAAAGTGAAACCAGAAACATCAAGAGCAACACTCTCAGATGCAACCATATATTCAGTCTTGCCTTCAGCTGTAATTTTCTCACCTAAAACCATAGGACGAATTCCGTATGGATCTCTAAAAGCAACAAGACCAACGCCTAAAACAAGGCTTACTACAGCGTAACCGCCCTTGATCTCATCATATACACCTGATACAGCAGAGAAGATATCTTCTGGTGATGGAATATCCTTATCGATTGCAGATACTTTCCATGCAAAGATATTTAATAAAATTTCTGAATCTGACTGAGTGTTCACATGGCGACGAGCCTGTTTACACTTCTCTTTTAATTCTCTTGAATTGATTAGATTGCCATTGTGGGCAAGAGCGATTCCGTATGGAGAGTTTACATAGAATGGCTGTGCTTCTGCTGCTGAAGAAGAGCCAGCTGTTGGATAACGGTTATGAGCAATGCCCATATTGCCGGTAAGCCGTAACATATGTCTTTGAGAAAAGACCTCTGTTACCATACCGTTTGCTTTTCTCTGATGGAAATTATCTCTCTCATCTACAGTAACAATACCAGCGGCATCCTGTCCACGGTGCTGCAGAACCTGCAGTGAATTATATAAAGATAAATTTACAGGAGAGGTTCCTACAATACCAACCACACCACACATAACTATGCTCCAGTTTCAGGGGTTCCCACATAAATGAAGAACCAGTTAACAATTCTTTGTAATTCAGGTACGAAGACAGAATTTCTGTACCAGTCGTAATCTTGAATGAAAGTAAGTATATGCAGTCTGAAAAGGATCTGACCTAAAGCCAGTACGGCACATACAATCAAAACACCGCGACCTATTCCAAAGGCTACTCCAAGCAGTCTGTCAAAACCTGAAAGACCAACTTTCTTTACAAGATTTGATATCACACTTGAGATCAATCCTAGAACTAAAAGTGAACCAATGAAGATAAGGATGCTCGCTACAGCTTTTCTTGTAAGAGCATCATTTGAAAAGGTCATATAAGGTGCAACAAAAGAATAGCAGCGGCTTGACAAGATAAAAGCCACTACCCATGACAGTATAGAAGTCGCTTCTTTTATAAAGCCTCTAAAAACAGAGATCACTGCAGATGCAGATACTACAGCGATCATTATCCAGTCAAGAATGCTTAGCATTAAACAGTCTCTTTTGAAATTACTTCAAGACCGTTCATGTACTTGCGTAAAACCTTTGGTACAGTGATAGAACCATCTGCATTCTGATAGTTTTCCATAACTGCAACAAGAGTACGACCAACTGCAAGACCTGAGCCGTTAAGAGTATGTACAAGCTCAACCTTACCATCTTTACGACGTAAACGAGCCTGCATACGACGAGCCTGGAAATCAACACAGTTTGAACATGATGAAATCTCACGGTAGCAGTTCTGAGCTGGCAGCCAAACTTCAAGATCGTAAGTCTTTGCAGAGCTAAAGCCCATATCACCAGTGCTCAGTGCAACTACATGATAAGGAAGCTCTAAAGCCTGAAGTACAGCCTCAGCATCGTTTGTTAACTGCTCTAAAGCCTGCCATGAATCTTCAGGTTTAACAATCTGTACCATTTCAACCTTATCGAACTGATGCATTCTGATAAGACCACGGGTATCTCTACCTGCAGAGCCTGCCTCTGATCTGAAACATGGAGTATGAGCTGTAACCTTGATAGGTAAATCCTGCTCAGGAATGATCTCGTCACGAACCATGTTTGTCAGTGGAACTTCTGCTGTAGGAATCAGACAGAAATGATGATTTATACCATCACCGTCACAGGTACCATCTAAAGTGGTATGGAACAGATCTTCGGCAAACTTTGGCATCTGACCTGTACCATATAAAGAATCCATATTTACAAGATATGGAGTATAAACCTCGGTATATCCCTGATCCTGGTGCAGATCAAGCATAAGCTGAACAAGTGCACGGTGAAGCTTGCAGATTGCCCCCTTCATAAATGAGAATCTTGCACCTGATACCTTTCTTGCTGTATCAAAATCAAGTAAACCTAAACCTTCACCTAAAGCAACATGATCCTTTACCTCAAAATCAAACTGCTTTGGAGTACCCCACTTTCTTACTTCAACGTTGAAAGTCTCATCTTCACCAAGCGGGCAAGAATCATCCGGAAGATTTGGTATTCTTAAAGCGATATCATTAATCTGCTTTAATACTTCATCCTGTTTTGCTTTTACTTGCTCAAGCTCTTTAGAAATCTCTGCAACCTGAGCTTTGATTGGTTCAACATCCTGACCTGCCTTTATAGCCTGGCCGATGCTCTTGGATAATGAATTACGCTGAGCCTGCAGATCCTGAGTACGGGTCATAGAATCTTTTCTTAAGGTCTCAAGCTCGGTTAATTTAGCTACATCTAAAGTGAATTTTCTTTTTGCTAGGCGCTGTGCGGCCTCTTCAATGTCAGCGCGCAGATATCTTGAATCAAGCATGAATAATTGCCATTTACTTAAAAATTAAACCTTTACAAATTACATCATAATGTAATTTTTCACGCGGTAATTTTACCATAAATGAAAAATATTTTAAGAGCTATTAAAACAAAAAGCAGAGCGAAAAATTAGCGGTGTTTTGTATACCTGCCTACAAATCCATCCTTATAGCGCTTGTTTTCAGATATCTTGTCTCTGTGGTCTAGATATTCAACCTTCTTTGATAGGTTTATCTCAAGTCCTCTGTCAGATGGATGATAATATCTTGTACCTGCAAGCTCTTCTGGGAAGAAACACTCTCCATCTGCATAGGCACCTTCATAGTCATGGGCATAGCGATATCCTTCAATGTAGCCTAAGTCTTTCATTAACTTTGTAGGAGCGTTTCTAAGATAGATTGGCACATCCAGAGTACCATGCTCTCTTGCATCCTCTCTTGCCTTGTTAAAAGCAAGATACAGACGGTTACTCTTAGGAGCCAGTGCACAGTATACTGTAGCCTCTGCAATTGCTCTTTCACCTTCGGCAGGTCCGACCCTATCATAAATATCCCAGGCATTCAGACATATCTGCATTGCCTTTGGATCGGCAAGACCAATGTCCTCCGTTGCAAAAGCCAGTAATCTTCTTGCAACATATAAAGGATCTCCTCCTGCCTCAAGAATTCTTGAATACCAGTATAAAGCAGCATCAGGAGCTGAGCCTCTAAGTGACTTGTGATAGGCACTTATAATCTCATAATATGAATCACCGCCCTTGTCATAATTGACAAGTCTTCTGCCTGCTACTGCCCCCAGCATTGAAAGAGTAAGAATTCTTGTACCATCCTTTGAAAGTGCGGCAAGATCAGATGCCATTTCAAGAATGTTCAGAAGATATCTAGCATCACCAGATGCAAGATCAATAAGAGCCTTTTCTACACCTTCTGCAAGTTTGAGATTACAGCTTTTAAGACCCTTTTGTGAGTTTACAGCTGTATCAATTAGCTTTTTAGATTCCTCCTCATTGAGTTTCTGCAGAACATATACTCTTGCTCTTGATAAAAGTGCAGAATTAAGAGAAAAAGACGGATTCTCTGTTGTTGCACCTATAAAAGTTATGGTTCCGTTTTCAATATGAGGAAGGAACGCATCTTGCTGAGACTTATTGAAGCGATGAACCTCATCTACAAAAAGAATTGTTCTTATACCGCTTTTCTTTCTAAGTTCAGCTCTTGAGATAGCATCTCGTATGTCCTTTACACCTGAGGTAACAGCAGGTAACTGTTCAAATACAGCAGAACATGCCTTTGCAAAAAGCAATGCCAGAGTAGTTTTTCCAACTCCAGGCGGTCCCCAGAGTATCATTGAATAGCACTGACCTTTGTCATACATCGCACGCAAAGGTTTCCCTGGAGACAAAAGATGCGACTGACCTATATACTCATCAATACTTGAAGGTCTGAGTCTTGCAGCAAGAGGAGCAAACTCATCACTAACAGATGAGTTCTCTTCTGAACCTTTTTTAAGTGATTCATCAAAGGCTGCAAATAAATCAGTATTATTTTCGCTGGTCATCTATCTGTGCATCATCTGGAATAGTGTATGAAAAATCACTGTCTGCAGGTGTAGAGTTCTGTTCAGTGAGCTTATAAACAGTAGTGTTTCCATCAGCCATATTTAAAGTAAGTTCATTTATACGGCTGTTGTCAAAGCACAAAGTAATCTTGCTTACAGTCTTATCTTTAAGTGGAGTCAGGCTGTAGCATTTTCCTAGAGACTGAACCTTGTATTGAGACCACAGCTTTTTATCTGAAGAGTTTAACAGCATAAAAGGTGATGTATACAGATCCTTTTTTGAAAACACAGTAGCCTGATTTACAAATGCATCGTAATAAACCACTGATGAGCCTTTTGTATAAAGAACTGTTTCATCAGGCTCCATTGTATGCATCATAAAATGAGATGGTTTCTTTAGCTTTAAAGATCCACTCTGCACTGATACTACAGTTCCCTTGGCATTTTTTGTCTGAGAAGAGAATGTGGCTGAAATAGAATTTCTGCTTCCAAGCATTTTAATGAGTTCTAAAGAATCATCAGCCTGTACAGAGCTCGCTGCACTCATTAGAGCAGCAACCATTAAGATTTTCTTCATTCTTACTCCCACAGAAGATATCCTTTTGAATCAATGATACCCTGTTGCTGCAACTGTCTATGAATATTTCTTGCTCTAACAAAGCCCACCTTAAGTTCAGACTGAAGCTCTGTTACAGAAATACCCTTCTTTGTGTTTGCGCAATACATTCTGGCATGCTCTACTGCAAGATCAAAATATCTGTCTAGCTCCTGATCCTTTGGCATATCATCTAAATCATCAGGTTCATCGTCTTCTAAAGTTGTAACATCTTCAATATATTCAGGATCACCTGCTCTCTCAATCCATGAATTAACAACTGCATGAACATCATCAGTGCTTGCATAAGGACCGTGAGCTCTGAACAGCTGATTATTCTTAAGCTGCTGATACTTGACCATCATGTCGCCGTTGCCTAAAAGATTTTCTGCGCCAGTCTCATCAAGAATAATTCTAGATTCCATACCATTTTGTACAGTATATGCAATTCTTGATGGAAGATTTGCTCTGATAGTACCTGTTACAATCTCAGAACGAGGGGTCTGTGTTGCAAGAATAATATGGATACCTGCAGCTCTGGCCTTACCTGCAAGTCTGCCAATCATCTGATCAAGTGACTGATCACCTTTCTTTCCTGATGATCCTGATACTGCCATTAAATCAGCAAACTCGTCAATTACAAGTACGATATATGGTAGAGGTTTCAGCTCTTTTGGCTCACCGCCCATATCAGCAGTCCATACAGGATCATATACCTTTCTTCCCTGTGCATTTTCTGAGCGAATAAGATCATTACACTGAGAAATCTTAGCAACATGCAGTAAAGACAACAGTTTGTATCTGCGCTCCTGCTCCTTGATAAGCCAGGATACTGAAGCTACAGCCTGAAGAGGATCTGTAATAATTGGGCAGATCAGATGTGGCAGAGAATGATACTGAGTAAACTCTACTGTCTTAGGATCAATCATAATCAGACGCATATCTGCAGGTGATTTTGATAACAGTAAGGATACCAGCATTGAATTAAGACCAGCAGACTTACCTGAACCTGTTGTACCTGCAATCAGAAGATGAGGTGCTGATGCAAGATCTGCAACAATAGGTCTTCCAATGGTATCAACACCCATACACATAGGCAGATAGGCTTTTGAGTTTGCAAACTCTTCAGACTGCACTACATCACCTAATGTAATCATCTTTCTTCTGTCGTTCGGAACTTCAACACCAACAAAGCTTGTACCAGCAACTGATTTTAGGATATTGATCTTATCAGTCATCAGAGTTCTTTGCAGATCTTCTGTTAATCTGCTGATAGCCTTTAAGCTTACGCCTCTTTCAAGATTCAAATCGAATCTTGTAACAACAGGACCAGACTCAAAATTAGCAACATTAGCCTTAACATTGAAGTCCTTCATGAACTGATCAATTTTTGAAATCTTTGCTTCAATCTCATCATCGATTGAGTAACTCTCGTTGTTTGAACGAGTCAGAAGTGAGAATGGAGGTCTCCAGCTGTCATAGTATCTTGTTGGAATTGTTTCTGTTGACTGTGAATAGGTAACAGTAGGAATCTTTCCAATAGGAGCTCGCTGTGAAGTGTTGAAGCTTCTAGGTACGTTACCTGATATAGAGCTTATGTTTTCAAACGGAGGATTTGTTGCCACCTTATCATATGATTGAGAAGATGAAGCTGATGAATAAGAATTTACAGAGCCAGATGAAGTTTGAATCTGAGATGAAATTTCACTTTGCTTATCATTATTTTGCACATCGCTATTATAGCTACCAGCTGCATTTACTGGCTGTGAAGCTTCAGCATATGATGAATCGGTATCGGCATTGCTTCTGACAGAAGGACTCTGACTTGAGTTTACACCTCTTGAAGCATAACGGTACTTGTCATAGCTGTCATCTGACTCTTTTATTAATGACTCAGAACTCTTTAAAAGTTTTCCATCATCAGTTTTCTTGAATTCAGGTGGCAGAGAATTTACCTTTATCTGTGTAGAGGCATTGTCCTCGTTTGTAAGATCATCAAAACTAATAATATTTTGATCACTTTCTGATACAACGGTATTATTTACACTGGTTTCATACTTCTGACACTGATTCGGCATAGAAGCTGACTGATCAGAATTATGGGTATACATACCTGACATACCATCTGAATTTGAGGTCACATTCAGTTTTGGAGTAGATGTTGTTCTGATAATTACAGTGCTTACCTCTGAGCGTCTCATAGGGCTGCCTACTGTTTCTTGCTGTGTAATATTATCAGCACCTGCCTTGTAGACAACATGTCCCTGACTGTAATCATTCTGAACTTTTCTTACTGGTTCAAAAATATCATCTGAAGCAACTGCAAGTCTTGTAATAATGGTTTTTCCACCATTATCTTTAGGTTCTTGCAAAGCATCCTTTTTCTCTACAATGTTTGAACCGACTGCAATACCATTAATTACTGTCTTTGGCCCCTCTACACTTTGTGATGGGCTGTGAGTGTCAGATTGATTGTTTGTCTGCACCTGATTTTGAATTGCACTATTATTTTCAGATGTAAATACAGCTGTTGTTTTTGGTGCATCAACACTCTTTGCAATACGGTTAGAACCGAATGTTGCAGGAGAATTACCATCTTGATTTACAAAGCTGTCGTTCTGTCTTAAAAATGAAGGATCAGTTGGAACTCCAAAAGCAGAAAACTTTGGTTCAACACGGTTTGTAAAGGAACTTCTTCCTTTAGAAACATTCTTTAACTGAGGCTGTTTTGCTGCAATTTCACTTAATGTTTCAGACTTTTCATTATTCTTGTCTTTCTCTTCACTCTGAGTTTTAATTCTAGTAAACAGGCCTGATAAGAATCCTCCACTCTGCTCCTTTTCGCGTTCATGGATCTGATCTAGATATTCCTTGCTGAGATGATTATTTATAGAATGAACCTGTTCATTATCACTGTTAACGACCTGTATACCCTTGGTCATTTCAGGAGTCTGTTCTGGAAGAGTGCCAACAGAAGATACGTCAGAGATGTTAAGGTCAGAATCATGCTTTCTCATCTGATTATGATCTTCAAATAATGAAGTCTCAACCTTTCGTCCTGTGATTCTGTTATAAGCTGCAGTCAGAAGATTTCCTATATTATCAATGTACCAAACTGGTGATTTGAAGGTAAAGAGAAACAGGCCACCAAAGGTAACAAGCATAAGCAGAATTCCTGATACAGGGAATCCAAACTTGTTAAAGAAATATAAATAGAAAAAATCACCCAGCAGACCACCAAAAGATGGAGATAAAGCTGAGAGCATTGATGAAAAACCAATGAGAAGAATATTGAAACCTAAAATGGATGTACCAAGAACAAAGCCGTCAAATTTCTTAAAAAAAGTCTGGCTGATAAAAATCTTATAGCAGATAAATACAACCAGCAGAGGAAAAAGAATGCTTGATGAACCAAAGTAGTCAAGTACAACATTAACCATCTGATGATCATCTGCTATAGATACAGGTGATGCACTATCTAATGATACTAACTGACCTGACATTGCTCTTTTTGCTTTATTCTTAAAAGCAAAAAGCAGGATCACACTGATTAGTGTGAAAAAACAGCAGCAGCCAAACGCTGTTTTTGCAAAAAATCCTACCTTAGTTCTGTTATTTCCCTTCTGAGGGGCGATTGCCATCATATCCTCCGGTTATTATTCTTATATTATGTTATTTTTTATAAAGTGCTCTGTCTTACGTTTTATTTATGCTTTCTACAAACTTTTAAATGTTATCACTGATAAAAACATGTGGCAAATTTTTACATTTAATAATTTGCATTCGGTTAGAAAAATAAGAAGGTTAGCAATAACATATAGCACTGTTCTCAATAATCAGTACAAAACAAAATAAAATCTCGCACTGCAGTTCATGTCAAAAGAATAAAATAATGGCATAATATGTGGCTGTTTTCTTACTTACAGGAAAAGATATGATTAACATTGTTCTATATCAGCCAGAAATGGCGGGAAATGCAGGAAATATCATTAGATTAAGTGTCAACTGTGGAGCAAGACTTCACTTCATACGACCACTTGGTTTCTTTCTTGACAATCAAAGACTTATGAGAGCCGGTCTTGATTATCATGAGCTTTGTAATCTGACTGTTCATGACAGTTTTCAAAAGTTTCTAGAGACAGAACAGCCCAAAAGGCTTATTGCTTCAACATCAAAGGGACAATTAAGTCACGTTGACTTCAAATATGAAGACGGTGATTACGTTATCTTCGGACGTGAAAAGGAAGGACTTTCTCCTGAAGTATATGAACATATAAAAGAAGGGAATATGATTAAAATCCCTATGGCCCCAAACAGCCGCTGTTTGAATCTGTCAAATTCTGTTGCTGTAGTAGCTTATGAGGCATGGCGTCAGATGGGATTTAAAAACGGCGTTGTATAACAAATACAGCATTTTAGTCACTTAAAAAGCACATATAAAATTTCGTGATTTAACCTACAAATTCTGCTATCATGTTGCATTTGTAAAAGTACAAAAGAGGAATAGTGTCTTGCTTGAATTTTTAATAGATTTCTTTGGTAGTTATGGTTATATTGCCGTATTCACATGTTTACTGCTATGTGGTTTAGGCTTACCAGTACCTGAAGATATATCTCTTGTTTCAGGTGGCGTTATTTCAGGTCTTGAACTGGCAAATCCTCATATCATGTGCGTCGTAGGTCTTGCAGGCGTTCTCATCGGTGACAGCACCATGTTCCTTGCAGGTAGAATCTTCGGTTACCGTATCCAGAAAATCAAAACTTTCCGTAAGATAGTAACCCCACAGCGTTTCTCCCAGATTCAGAATAAGTTCAAACAGTACGGTTTAGGTCTGCTGTTTGTTGCAAGATTCCTTCCTGGTCTTCGCTCCCCTATCTACCTTGTTGCAGGAATGAGTCATCGTATCGGCTATCTGACATTTATTGTTATGGATGGCATTGCAGCTTTAATCTCCGTACCAATATGGATTTACCTCGGCTATTTCTTTGCTGATAATCTTGATGTTCTTATGGAATATGTTCATGACGTGCAGAAGGCTATTTTCCTTGCCTTGGGCGTATTGTTCGCCATCATCTGCATTGTTGTGATAAAAAAGAAATTTCATGCCCGTCTCAATAAAATAACAGCAGATGAAAACAGCAATTCTGACGAGACTAAATAACAAAGACTGTCCTATTTTTTGTAGCCTTTTATTTGTTAAAAACCTTTAAAGTAGCTTCGTGCTACTTTAAATTTTTTCAGGTATAAAAAAAAATGGATAACACATCTTTTACTCAGACAATGGATCATCTTACAGCCATTGTTGCTGATATTAACTCTATTTTATGGGGCCCTTGGTGCCTTATTCCTATTTTAGTAGGTGCAGGTGTCTTCTTTACTTTTAAACTGCGTTTTGTTCAGGTACGAAATTTCTCATTAGCTATCAAACATGTTTTTGGTGGTTTATCTTTCAATGGTGAAAAAGCAGGAAACCACGGAATGACCTCATTCCAGTCTCTTGCAACTGCAGTTGCAGCTCAGGTTGGTACAGGTAACCTTGCAGGTGTTGCTACAGCTATTGCAATGGGTGGTCCTGGTGCTATTTTCTGGATGTGGCTTGCTGCTTTCTTTGGTATGGCAACAATTTTCTCTGAGGCTATCTTAGCTCAGTTATATAGAACAAAAGATCCTCAGGGTCATGTAACTGGTGGTCCTGCTTACTACATCACATACGGTTTAGGCTCAAAGGGTCTTGCAGCAATCTTCTCTGTTACCATCATTATTGCTCTTGGCTTCATCGGAAACATGGTACAGGCAAATTCAATTTCTACAGCTTTTGCCAGCGCTTTTGATATTCCAACTCCTGTAACAGGTCTTCTTCTTATTCTCTTGGCTGGATTCATCTTCATTGGCGGTATCAAGCGTATTGCTGGTTTTGCTGAGAAAATGGTTCCTCTAATGGCATCTGTATATGTACTTGGTGCTATTTATATTGTTATCACCTACGGTGCACATATTCTTCCAACATTCAAAGCAATTTTTGTTGGTGCGTTCGATCCATCAGCAGCTACTGGTGGTGTTGTAGGTGCTACTGTAAAAGAGGCAATCCGTTACGGTGTTGCTCGTGGTCTATTCTCAAATGAAGCTGGTATGGGCTCTACCCCACATGCTCATGCTGTAGCACGTGTTAACCACCCTGTAGAACAGGGTCTTGCAGCTATTGTAGGTCTGTTCATCGATACATTCATCGTTCTTACAGCAACAGCTCTTGTTATTATGGTTACAGGCTCTCTTGACGGTACAAAGACCGGCATTGAGTTAACTCAGTCTGCATTCGTTAAGGGCATGGGTCCTGCAGGTGCCGGCTTCGTAGCAGTATGTTTATTCTTCGCTGCATTCACAACCATTATCGGCTGGTACTTCTTTGCAGTGCAGAACGTAAAATATCTTTTCGGCTACAAACTTGTTAACGTATTCTCTGTTATTGTTCTTTGTTTCTTAATGACAGGTTCATATCTTAAGGTTAACCTTGTTTGGGAGCTTGCTGATATGTTCAATGGTCTGATGGTAATTCCAAACATCATTGCTGTTATCGGTCTTTATAAGCTTGTAGGCAAAGCTTTAACTGATTACCGTGAAAAATATATCAAGGGCGAAAAGCCAATGTTCGGTCCTTCAGAGCAGCTGACAGGCAAGCTTGCAGCTCTTGCAAAAACAAGAGTAAGACATGCTAAGTAGTACACATTAGCAATACAAAATATAAAAGGAGCCTTGTATAGTGCAAGACTCCTTTTTTTCATTTATATTTTAACGTTTTGTATATCCGCACTTTGGACATACTCCGTTGTCATTTAATAAAACACCGCAAAGTGGACAACGCTGTTTCTCACCTTTTGGCTCATACTCACAAGATGCAGCATTAACACCACTGGTAAATGTAAGCTTAACAATATTGAGCTTATCCTTTAACAGCTCATAAACAATCTTAATCATACCGCTAATTAGGATCTATAAAAAACTATAAAATTATACAAATTGTTAATAATTATAATCTTTTAACCTAATTCCTGCTTCACAACTGCTGGTTGCTATCCCATTTATTACTAAATCAGATAACAGAGCCGTCAGCTCCACAGGCTTAAGTTCGGAGCTAGCTGCTCCTACGTTTTTTATCTGTTGTCTCAGGTTTATTGCTGCATTCAAATCTCGGTCTATAGTTATTCCACATTCAGGACATTCATAGACTCGATCTTTGAGTGTTAATTCTTTTTTTAGTGCACCACATTTACTGCAAAACTTTGAGCTTGCAAAAAACATATCAACTTCTTGTAGAAATCGATGTTTACTTTCCATTTTGTATTTGAGAATTTGTTTAATCTTGTAAAAGCCAATATCACTTATTGCCCTGGCAAGTTTTTTGTTCGCCATCATCCCTTTTACGTTTAGATTTTCCATACAGATGTATTCATAGTGATTAGCCAGAATTGTTGTTATCTTTTGAGTAAAATCATTTCGTATATTGGTGATAGAACAATATAGCTTACTTACTTTTCTAGATTGCTTTATATAATTACAAGACACCTTCGTCTTATCACCTTTGGTTCTTGGGTGATTCTTTCGATTAAGCTGTCTTTGTAATTTTGCAAGTTTTCTAAGCTTTTTCCTTAATGGTTTTGGTGCGTCAATACTGATTCTATCTGATAACATCAGTGCGGATTTTATTCCTAAATCAATACCAACTGCAGTATTATTTTGCACTGCTGCCTTATGTGTTCTTTGATATTCTTCTTCAGATATTTCTACACTGAATGATGCAAAAATTCGGTCCGCTCTCTGGGAGATTGTTACACTGTTGATGTGTCCATTGAATCTGAGTTTTTCTTTCAGCTGTACGTATCCGAAGTTTGGTATATTCAAATACTGCTTATTACTGTGATTTTCTAACTTCTTTGAGCATGTTTTCCCTATAACAATTTTTACTAGGTCTCCACCAATGTAGAAACTGCCTCGATGATAGCTTTTCTTTTGAAATTTTGGTAAACCGACCTTTCTTTTGCTGCTCTTCTTATTTTTTACATTACCAAAGTATTTTGATACAGCTTGTCCAAAATTAATGAAACTCTGCTGTGAGGCATATTTTGTTACCTCGTATGTAAAAGGATATTTTTCCTTACGGATTGCATTAAACTCTTTTTTGTAGTCCTGCCATGTAGGTAATTTTGGTTTTACTGGTGCCTCAGTAGCTTTGAGTGGGGACTTTTTGTACTCACAAAGCTCTTTTTGGTATTGCCTCATTGCAGCACAGTGTGATGCATAATCCTTATTAAACTTTTCTACGCACCAGTTGAATAATGTGGTGACAAGGAACAGTCACTGCATTATTTAGAAACAGCATATCACATCCTAGGCAAGAGATGCTTTTCTGAATAATGTTGAAATTAACAATATTATTGGAGAAAAGCGATGAGTGCAGCCAAGTGTCAGTTAAATGAAGCTGAGAAAAAGCTGTTAAAAGAGAAGCAAGCTAGAGGCGTAACTGTTGTAGGTATTGATTTAGCCTCCAGAGTCATTCAGGTGTGCTACCTACAAAAGAATGGCACTCTCTATAATAAGCCTAAGACCAGAGATGAATTCATCAAATTTCTTGAAGAGCCACCATTTACAGGCAAAATCTTAGCAGGAATAGAAGCCTGTGGAAGCTGTAATTTCTGGGCAAGAAAAATCAAAGCATTAGGACATGACTGTAAGGTTATGCCTGCTTTTCAAATAAAAGCCTTTTTATCATTAGATACCAAGACCGATAAAGTAGATGCACTGGCAATATTAAGAGCCGTAATGTCAGTATCTATTAAGGAGATTGGTATAAGAGATGAGAAAAATCAGGTGCTGATGCAGTTACTTACTGTAAGGGAGCAATTGATGAAACAGAAGGTACAGATTCAGAATGCAAGAAGAGCGGTTCTGTATGAATTAGGTGAAGTTTGCTCTCTAGGTGAGAATGCCATTGATAAGTGTGCACAGAATCTTTTAGTTTCTCTAGAAGAAAGTAAATCAGAAGCTTTATCAGAATTTAGAGCCTGTGATGAAGTTGCTAAGGCTAATCTTAACAATGTAAACACCCAGTTGAACACTATTGAAAAGCACTTAACAGACTTTGCAAAGAGTGATCCTGTGTGTCAGAACCTGGTAACCATACCTGGTATAGCTCTGTTTTCAGCAGCAGTACTCAGGATAGTTATGGGTGATCCTAATGACTATCCAGATAGCAGACACTTTGCTGCATTTGTAGGCTTTGCTCCAAAAGTAACAGGTAGTGGAGGAAAAATAAGCGTCGGCGGAACTCGAAAAAGCGGAAATCACATTTTAAAAAGAGTCTTGTATATGTGTGCAATTTCAAGATATGGACAAACCAAGAAATATGATCCTGAAAGAACCTCTAAGGTTGCAACTTTAATTGATAATGAAGATGTTTCTAATAAGAGAATTGTCTGTTCAATTGCCAACCGTATGGCAAGAGTAGCATGGACCATAGCAAAGCATGGAGAAAAGTTTGACGGTAAGAAATGTAGATTACTAGAGCTGTAAGTAATTACAGGTTAACAAATTCATAAAATATAAATCTGAAAAGACGAAGCTAATAAGTCAGAGGGCTTTAACTGTTCCTTGCTCTGACTAAACAGCAACGGCTGTGTAGGGATAAGAATGCTTGATTTTCTGAGTACAACTCCATCATCGAATTATCCCTCTATCCTTACACAGAAAGCATTTATGGAAAAGAATGTGTTTATTTCTGAGCTTAAAGCTCCAGTCTTGAATTATTCCTCTTTCCATAAGTTACCGTTATCGTACATTATTTTGAAACGTTAGTATCAAGAACTAAGCTGATATGAGGATTTCTTATATAGAGGTGGGCGTTAAGTTCAGATTTGATAAAGAGGTTGTCTTTTTTATTAAAGGATAACCTCTTTTCTTTTATAATTCACAAAATAAATAATCAAAGCGTCATCGTAGAAACGAGCGCATACGGAATTTATAAAAGCTTTATCCTTGAACTAGAAAATATACCTGTAAGGAGGTTACCAAACATGACTAAATTCCCTAGAGAGGTTACCCACATGAATTTTACAAATCCTAGAGCAGAAAAATCAAGAAGTCAGAGCAAAAATAATCAGGAAAACCAATTTCGTATTTCCTATACAGCTACAGGACAGGAGTTAATCTATGGCTATGTACCTGTGGGTATTGATTTAGCCGGTAGAAAGTTTCAGGTATGTTTTTATAATGAAGATAACGAGCTTGTTAACACAACC
>NZ_JAGFNY010000007.1 GCF_019448115.1 Succinivibrio faecicola
TTTTTAAAAAGCAGATTGTAAGTGAATTACAACCTTGGTTAAACTGTGATCAAAGTCCGTTTCATTTGGTCACCGTATAATATTTTTTTAGGAAAAAAGAATGATGAATTTTGATAGCAAATTAGCATTTAGGGGTATTCGCGCTCTTTTCGGAAATGATGGTTTTGAGAAGCTTCAAAGATCTCATGTAACAGTCATTGGCGTTGGAGGTATAGGATCTTGGTGTACCGAAGCTTTATGCCGTTCTGCCGTTGGCTCTTTAACACTGATTGATAACGATGTGATTGAAATAACAAATTCAAACAGACAATTACATACTATGACAACTACAGTTGGCAGTTATAAAGCAGACGAACTTGCAAATAGATTACTTTTAATCAACCCTTCCCTAAAAATTGAGGTAATAAGAGAAAAGCTTACGAAAGAAAACATCGATTCAATTATGGAATCACGTTCTGATAATGTATGCGAATGCATTGACGATATTGATGCTAAGGCTTATGTTGTAAACTATCTTTACAATAAAAAAGCAAACTTTATTGTTTCTGGTGGTGCAGGAGGAAGAATCGATCCTACCAAACTTAAACTTGGGGATGTTGTAACTGCAAACGGAGATGCACTTATCTGTAAATTAAGAGCAAAACTCAGAAGAGAATACGGTTTTAGCAGAACAGCAAAAAAATTTAATATAATGTGTACATACTCTAATGAAACACCTAGATATTCTTCAAAAGAAGATTATCTAAGTGGCGATCTTCCAACTTTCGGTGCATCAATGAGTGTAACAGCATCTGCTGGATTACTTCTTTCGTCATGGATGATTGCAAAACTTACAAAATAGTAGGAACAAACAATGAGAGAGAATGAGTTTGAGAAAATAAAACAGGAACTAGAAGAAAAACTTCCTGAATATTTAAAACAGAGAGGAATCAATCCTATCACTAACTTCAGGTGCTTAAATCCTGAGGATGAAGGCTCTTTTCCAAGCATGAGCTATGACAGAATTGAACATAAAGTAAAATGTGTTCACTGTAATGCAAAGTACTCAATTTTCGATCTCATTGGTATAGACTTCAACATTTCTGACTTCGCTCATCAATTTATAAAAGCCCATGAAATGTTTTTTGGCAAGCTATCTATAGGCATAATTGATTATCTGAAGAATGGGGCTGATGATAAAGAATCATCCAGTCTAGGTGATTATTCTCCACCAATTTTTGAAATCGAAGATAATTTTTCATCTAATAACAAATATTCAGATCTAAATTCAATCAGTTCATCTTCATTTGCTACACCTAAATTTGGAGAAAGCAACAGATTTAATCAGGATGAAGATCCATTTTCAAAAAGCTCAAATGACAGTAGTAAAGACTATATAGGAATAGATTTCAAATTTGATGAAATTCAGGATCCTATCAGTGACGAAGATAATTTTTCTAATTTCACTTTTGAGACTTTAAAAAACGAGACAGAACAGATGGAGTCAAACGTTGACTCTTCATTATCATTTATCCCTGATGATTTAGAAAAATACAATTATGTTGATTACCTAACAGAATGCACTCAAAACGTCATTCATACAGATTATTTCAAAAAAAGAGGCTTATCCGATAGCGTCATCCGTAGATTCAGACTTGGATATGATG
This sequence comes from Succinivibrio faecicola, assembly GCF_019448115.1. Taxonomy (GTDB): domain Bacteria; phylum Pseudomonadota; class Gammaproteobacteria; order Enterobacterales; family Succinivibrionaceae; genus Succinivibrio; species Succinivibrio faecicola. The sequence continues at coordinate 1,647 of NZ_JAGFNY010000007.1, forward strand.
ATCGATTCAACCTTAATTTTGAACAGAATAATGCACATGAAATTGAAACTGCTGCAATTATCCCTTATGGCATGCATGGATTCTGTGCAAGAAACACTGACAGTAAAGAAAAGAATGATCGCTATATAAAAAAAGGTGAGGTTCCTTTATTTAACAAGGTTGCTTTAGAGCAGGAAGGACCAATCTTTATTACTGAAGGTGAATTTGACGCCTTAAGTATAGAAACATTAGGATACAGGGCAATCGCATTAGGTGGAGCTGGAAATATAAAGCCAGCAATCAAAGCTATTTGTGAATGCAAGGAAAATCATATATTTTATATTTGTCCTGATAATGATGAAGTAGGCTATGATTGTGCAAATAATCTGTATAAAAGACTTTGCGAACTAGATATAGATTGTAAAATTATCAACTTATCCGCCCCATTCAAAGATATCAATGATGCTCTATTGCATGATGCTCAATCACTCAAAACTAGAATTGATAACATTGGAAAAATTGAAAGATCAAAACAAGAAAAACTGGATTATCCATATTCTGCACCTGAGTTTATTTCAAATAATACAGAAATAAACAGATTAGATATTTCAGATGAACTGTACGCCTTTACGGGAAACTCTCAGACTTTACGATATCTCGTAGCAGATATAATAAAAAATCGTTCAGCAAAGATTCTTTATTTAGCAAAGAACTATCAATGCAGATATTTAAGTATGGTTCTTTTTAAATCGCTTAACAGTTCTTTACTTCAAAATACAGACTATTTCAAGTTTGTAGCAATTGATGAATTAAAAATTCTAGATGAACTAGAGAGAATAATAAAAAACCAGAAAGTTCTTAACGAAACTCATCAAAAAATTATTGTGGATTTAACTTCATTTGAAAAAGAAAAGGCAAAATCCATTATTGAAACAATTGCTGAAGATAAAAATAGATTTTCTAAAGGAATAATTGTTCTTTGTAATGATTCAATGTCAGATATATGTGCAGCTGTATGCATTCAAGTTCTGAACATCGAAAGTTATGAGAAGAACCAGATCATTATTAAAACCATAGAAAATGCACAAACGACCACTTTTGTAAGAGGTTTTGCTGAATAATGAAACTGAATGATGCTCAGCAGGCCGCAGTTGATTGTATTGATGGCCCTTGCCTTGTTCTTGCTGGTGCAGGATCCGGAAAAACAAGAGTTATTACAAATAAAATAGTAAGCCTAATAAAAGAGCATTACATTCTTCCTCAAAGCATTCTTGCAGTTACTTTTACAAACAAAGCTGCACTCGAAATGAAAGATCGTGTAAAAGGGCAGCTTGGAAAAGAAGTATCCTCAAAAATAACTATATCAACATTCCATTCATTAGGGCTTATCATTCTTAAAGAGGATTACGCTCACGTTGGATTGAACCGTAATTTCACTTTGTTTGATCAGTACGACAGCCTAAAAATCATTAGAGATATTGTAAGAGATCAGCATCCTGAAATTCTCATTGATAATTCAGAGAAATCAGTCATAGAAGACGTTGCAGCTGAAATATCATATTACAAAACTAATTTATTAAGACCTGAGGATATAAAAACAAAGACAGTAAAAGCTGATATCTATGCTTCATATACTGCTTATCTTCAGGCATGTAATGCAGCTGATTTTGAAGATCTAATATTCAAAACCACTTTAATGCTCAACGAAAATGAAGAGATGAGAAAAAAGTGGTCCACAAAATTTGAATATATTCTTGTAGATGAATATCAGGATACTAACGAAACACAGTACCAGCTATTGAAAGCTCTGACATCTATGCATAAGAAATTTACAGTTGTTGGTGATGATGATCAGTCTATCTATGCATGGCGTGGAGCTCGACCTGAAAATATTAAGGTACTAGCAAACGACTATCCTAATTTGAAAGTTATTAAACTTGAGCAGAATTACCGTTCTACTGAGCATATCCTCAACTGTGCTAATGAACTTATTTCCCATAATGATCATATATTTGATAAAAAGCTGTTTACTAAATCAAATGTAGGTTCGAAAGTGAAAATTATGGAGCTTAGAACAGAAGCACAGATGGCTGACAGAGTAGTAAGTCTGATTTTATCTGAACACTATCAAAGTTCAGCTCCATGGTCAGATTTTGCGATTTTATATCGTTCTAATGCTCAATCAAGAACAATAGAAAAAGCTCTTCACTCAGCAAGAATTCCTTGTCTTATATCAGGTGGAACCAGTTTCTATGAACAGGTTGAGATTAAAGACATGATGAGCTGGTGCCGAGTTGTTTGTAACCCATATGATGATATGGCACTCCTTCGAGTTATTAACATACCAAGACGCGGTATCGGACATGAAACAATCAATACCATTCTTGAGCAAGGAAAGGCTCTAGGTAAATCTTTCTATGAGGCTGCACTTATTCCTTCAGTAACAGACAAACTCAATCAGAAACAGAAAAAAGCTTTATGTGAATTTATATTACTTCTTACAAAACTCAGACAGTATATTCTCAATGAGAATGATAAGGAGTTGTCTGAAAAAATGGTAGAAATGATTGGATACAATGCTTACTTAAAAGCAAACACTTATTCAAATGTTGCTGCCGAAATCAAGGTTAAGAATGTTGATACGCTGATGACCTGGATACAGGACATTATTGTCGGAAAAAACGGATCTCAAAAACTGTCATTTATAGAAGCTATTGATAAATTAGGCTTAAGAGAAATGATGGATAGAAACCGAGACAATGAACAGAATGATGCAGTTCAGCTTATGACGTTGCATGCATCAAAAGGTCTTGAATTCCCTTTTGTATACCTTGTAGGAATGCAAGAAGGCACTCTTCCTCATAAGAATTCAATTGAAGATCTAGATGCTGGTATTGAAGATAATATAGCTGAAGAGCGAAGATTAGCTTATGTGGGAATAACCAGAGCAAAAAAAGATTTAACACTGCTTCTTGCAAGAGAAGCAAATTCGCGTGGTGGAGTCCCAAAAGCTGTTACACCAAGCCGTTTTTTAAAAGAGCTGCCTTTAAAAGATATTGAATATTACCCATTAGGTACTCAGGTAACACACACAAAAGAAGAATATAAAGACTTCCTTGATATCGCATTAAGCAGTCTGAAAACCCAAAAATAATCTCAATACTTGTTTAAGATCAACATAAGCATTCATAGAATGCTCTTCATATTACAGATAATAAAAAACCTGAAACAATTTGTTGCTTCAGGTTTTTTGAATTTAAGTTTTTATAACAAATTACCTGTTACCAACAGAAATTTCCTTCATGTCTGACATGTAAGCACGTAACTTGCGACCAACGATTTCGATTGGGTGGTTACGGATTGCGTCGTTTACCTTGATTAACTCAACGTTATCAACACAGTTATCACCAGCTAATGTCTCTGTGAATACGTCTAACTTCTGCTTTGCCATGAAGTCCTTTAACATAGGAATTACTGCATTAGCGAATAAGTAGTTACCATACTCAGCAGTATCTGAAATAACAACATTCATCTCATATAAACGACGACGAGCAATTGTATTTGCAATTAATGGTAACTCATGTAATGACTCGTAGTATGCTGACTCTGGGTAGATACCAGACTGAGTCATAGTTTCGAATGCAAGCTCAATGCCAGCCTTAACGAAAGCAACTAATAAAGTGCCCTTATCGAAGTATTCCTGCTCATTGATCTTAGTATCACACTCAGGAGCATTCTCGAATGCACTCTTAGCAAAGTGCTCTCTCCAGGTTAATAGATTCTTGTCATCATTAGCCCAGTCTTCCATCATAACGCGTGAGAACTCGCCTGACTCAATGTCATCCATGTGCTTTAAGTATAGATTCTTCATTAACCCCTTTAACTCTTCAGCTAACTTAAATGCCTTAATCTTTGCTGGGTTTGAAAGTCTATCCATCATGTTGGTGATACCGCCCTGCTTTAATGCCTCGCAGATGGTTTCCCAACCGAACTGTAATAACTTACATGCATATGCCTTGTCTGCGCCTAAAGCCACAGCGTGGTCGTAGCATAGAATTGTTGCAGCCTGTAAAACGCCACAAAGGATTGTCTGCTCACCCATTAAGTCTGACTTAACTTCAGCTACGAATGATGAACGTAAGCAACCTGCTCTGTGACCGCCAGTACCTGCAGCCCATGCCTTAGCATATGCCCAAGCATCGCCGTTTGGATCGTTTTCTGGGTGAACAGCGATAAGAGTAGGAACACCAAAGCCTCTCTTGTACTCTTCACGAACTTCAGTACCAGGTGACTTAGGTGCAACCATAACAACTGCTAAGTCCTTACGAACCTGCATGCCTAACTCGATCATGTTAAAGCCATGTGAATAGCCTAAGCATGCACCTGACTTCATTAAAGGCTGAACAGCATTAACAACTGCTTCGTGCTGCTTATCTGGAGTTAAGTTGATTACTAAATCAGCTGTTGGGATTAACTGCTCATATGTACCAACCTTGAAACCATTCTCAGTTGCTCTCTTAAAAGAAGCTCTCTTCTCATCGATAGCAGACTGACGTAAAGCATAGCTTACATCTAAACCTGAATCTCTTAAGTTTAAACCTTGATTTAAACCCTGAGCACCGCAACCGATAATAACGATCTTCTTGCCCTTTAAGAAATTGCAACCATCAGCAAACTCGCTACGATCCATTAACTCACAGCAACCTAACTGAGCTAATTTCTCGCGCAAATTCAATGTGTTAAAGTAATTGAAATTTGCCATTTTTAAACCTTCTAAAAAAAAGAAATTAAATAATTAAAACCGATACCATTCGGTAACTGATTTTTATAATAGCACATTTTTAAAAAATGGCATATAATTATTTTTATATTGCAAAATTTGCAATGAAAGATATTTAGAAGAGGCTATACAGTGATTGATTTAAAAGACGCAGCAGCATTCCTGAGATTGTGCGAAACATCCAATCTAACAAGAACTGCAACTTTATGTAACGTTAGTCCATCAACCCTTAGCAGAACTCTAAATAAATTAGAAAAAGACTTAAATGCAAAGCTCTGCATCAGAGATAAAAAAGGAATTTTTATAACTGATGCTGGTAGAAAATTCGAAGAGTTTGCTAGAAAAACACTAAACAATTATGCAAAACTTGAAACAGAGCTAGATAAAGGCGTAGGAACACTTTCTGGCATCTGCAAGATATTCTGCTCTGTAACAGCATCATACCTATTCATTCCTAGATTATTAAATGAGCTGCATCTTTCAACCCCAAATCTTGAGGTAAAACTTGAAACAGGTGATCCTGCCGATGCATTAATCAAATTAGAAGATCCCGATACTGATTTTGTTATCTGTGCTCTACCAGCTGATATACCTGATAACATTCAATATGTAGATCTTGTAACATTCCCATTAGTTCTGATTGCACCTAAGAAACCAAGATTTACTGCAAACATTGATATTTCATCACTTAATCTTGCAGAAGTACCTTTTGTTATGCCAGAAAAAGGTCAGCTTAGATACGAAGTAGAAAAATATTTCATGTCTCTTGAGGTTAGCCCAAAGGTTTATTCAGAGGTTTCTGGTCATGAAGCTATAGTCTCTCTGACTGCACTTGGTTTTGGACTGTCTGTTGTACCAAGACTTGTTTATGAAATCTCACCATTCAAGAACGACGTTATCGTTATGAAAGAGCTTCCTTGGTCAAACTTTAGAGTTGCACTTTGCAATCTGAAATCAAAATCAAAGGATAAGCGAATTAAAGTAGTGCACGACCTAGCCAAAAGACTGGCTCCAAGTTTTTCACCAGATCTGACAAGACGAAGAAGCGATAATGTTCTAATGTAATCTCTTTTGTAGAAAGCAGTTTCACCAATATCGACAAAATTAATCATATTATCAAATTAGGCATATTTTGTAGTAAAATATTCCTAATCACTTTTCTGAATTACGTTTCATTTTAGGAGAAACTTAATGTTCAATTCTATTAACCCTACCTCCACCAAGGCTTGGGCAAAATTAACTGCTCATTTTGAAGAGACAAAGAATCGTACTTTAAAAGTTTTATTTGCAAAAGATTCAAATCGTTTTGATAAATATTCTTTATCAATCGGTGGCGGAGATATTCTTGCTGATTTATCAAAGAACATCATTGATGAAACAACTTTAAATTTATTATTAGAGTTAGCAAAAGAAACAAAGCTAGATGAGAACATCAAGGCTATGTTCGATGGCGAAATCATCAATGCTACAGAAGGCCGTGCTGTATTGCACACAGCTTTACGTAATTTCTCAGATCGCAAGATCATGGTTGACGGAAAGGATGTAATGCCTGGCGTTAAAGCTGTTCTTGATAAGATGAAGGCTTTCTCAAAGAAAGTAATTTCAGGCGAGTGGAAGGGTTACACAGGCAAGGAAATTACAGATATCGTTAATATCGGTATCGGTGGTTCTGACTTAGGCCCTGTTATGATTACTGAGTCTTTAACTCCATATCACTCAAGATTAAAGACCCACTTTGTATCAAATGTCGATGCAACACACATTGCTGAAACCTTAAAGAAGTGTGATCCTGAGACAACCTTATTCTTAATTGCATCAAAGACCTTTACAACTTTAGAGACCATGACAAATGCTCATACTGCACGTAACTGGTTCTTAAAGACTGCAAAGGACGAGAAGTTCATCGCTAAGCACTTCGTTGCTCTTTCAACAAATGAAAAGGGCTGTACAGAATTCGGTATCGATCCTGAAAACATGTTCGAGTTCTGGGACTGGGTTGGTGGCCGTTACTCATCATGGTCTGCTATCGGTTTATCAATTGCTTTAGCTTGTGGTTTCGATAACTTTGAAGAGTTCTTGAAGGGTGGTTTTGAGTATGATGAGTATTTCAGAACAGCTCCATTTGAGAAGAACCTTTCTGTTCTTTTAGCTTTAGTTGGTATCTGGTACAACAACTTCTACAAGTTTGAATCAGAAGCTATACTCCCATACGACCAGTACATGGCAAGATTCCCAGCTTACTTCCAGCAAGGCAACATGGAATCAAATGGTAAGTATGTAGATAGAAACGGTAACAAGGTTGACTATGAAACTGGTCCTATTATCTGGGGTGAGCCAGGTACAAACGGTCAGCACGCTTTCTATCAGCTAATTCATCAGGGCACAAAGGTAATTCCTTGTGACTTTATTGTTCCTGCAATCAGCCACAACCCAATTGGCGATCACCATGTAAAACTGATATCTAACTTCTTTGCTCAGACTGAAGCATTAGCTTTCGGTAAGACAAAAGAGCAGGTAATTGCAGAGTTCGAAGCTAAGGGTACTGCAAAAGACAAGTATGAGAGCATCGTTCCTTTCAAGGTATTTGAAGGCAACCGTCCAACAAACTCTTTCTTAGTAAAGGAAATCACACCTCGTACCTTAGGTATGTTAGTTGCTATGTACGAGCACAAGATCTTTGTTCAGGGTTCTATCTGGAACATTTACTCATTCGACCAGTTCGGTGTTGAGTTGGGTAAGCAGCTTGCAAACAAGATTATTCCTGAGTTACAGAATGATGAAGTTATTTCTTCACATGACAGCTCAACAAATGGTTTAATCAACGCTTACAAGAAGATGAAATAATACTTTGTAAGTCAAGACCCCCATATTAGTTGTTTTGTATGGGGGTCTGTTGTTTAAAAAACATACAACTCAATGAAAAGAGAAGAAATAATTATTTGATTAAATCTCTTAAAGAAAAATTTTCATAGATTTTCTCAACTCTTATATCCTCTGTTTTTACTAGATTCCCATCTGCATCAATACAGTAAAACTCGTAACCATCCTCTGTTTTCTTATTGCAACTAAAGGACAGATATGCAAGCTTATCTGTAAATGGGAAATTCAAACTTGTGGAACAGATCTGATTTGATGAAGGAAGATTATAGTATCCACAGTTGTTCTCCACTGGATCGATATATAGCATATCTACATCAACCAAACCTTTTCCTGTGGTTTTTACTAAGCATTCTTTAACAGTCCACAATCTTGTGAATTCATGAAGCATGGTAATTTCATCTAATGACAGAAGAAAAACCTGTTCTTTCTTTGAACAGACTCTCTTTATTAAACCTTCAAGATTGTGACGTTTTCTTTCAAATTCGATATCTATTCCAATTTCTGATTTTCCAATAGCTAAAGCAAGGTATTTTCCAGAATTTGAAAGATTAAAAAATGGATAACGAGCTTCTTTAAAACAAGGCTTTCCTGACTGAAGCGTGATAATTTCAGGAAGATAATTTATTCCATAAAACTCTATTAGAACCTTTTGCAAAAGAGCTCTACTTGCCACATGCTCATCTAGAACCCTCTGATTTGTATAATTCAAAGAAGATCTATAATCATTTTTTAGTAATGACTCTAGTTTTAAAGAATTTTCAGTTGAACTGATTACTAACTGCATAGATTTTTAATCTCAAATGCTCAGATACTACTCTTTCTTTAAAGGCTCTTTATTATCTTCTGCACTTATGCTTTCATCAGTTAACTTAGCAGTGTCCTTATTTGATTCTTCATCAGAAGATACCTGATTCTGTGATGATTCCTGCTTTTCGTTTTTCTTCTTAAAAGGAATTCTTACAAGATATGCAAGAATAAACCATAAAACAAATAAGACAAAACCTAATGCAACACCTAAATAATAGTTATTAATGGATAATATTGACTCAGGAATGCTTAATTTCTCAAAAAGAGAAATTATAGATTTAGGGAAAACAATAGCAGTCCAGATAAGAGCATTTGCTAGTAATAGTGTTAATATTGCAAATCTAAACTTTCTAAAAGCTAAAAAGAACAGTATAGATAAAACAACAAAAACTGAACCTGCTGAAGAAAATAATGTTTGTGCAAAGTTAATATTAATCATAATTATATATTTCTTGGTAAAATGTAATATATCAATTTTACCAAATAATAAGGTATTTATGTTTATTTCAACTCTTGATCCTATTGCTTTTTCATTAGGACCAATTCATGTCAGATATTACGGGCTTCTATTTTCATTAGGATTTATCATTGGATACCTAATGATGCAGTACTTTTTCAGAAAAAAACAATATAAAACAGATGATCTTGACAAACTGCTTGTTTATCTCTTTATTGGTACAGTTGTAGGAGCAAGACTTGCCCACTGTTTAATATACGAACCAAGTTACTATCTGTCCCATCCACTCGATATTCTAAAAATATATGAGGGCGGACTTGCAAGCCATGGTGGCTGTCTTGGTGTTATAGTTGCTGTTGTATTCTTTTTGAGAAAAGCGAAATACAAGTTCCTTGAACTTGCAGATATGATCTGTATCCCTACAGCTCTTGTTTGCTCAATGATTAGAGTTGGAAATTTTTTCAATTCAGAAATTTTAGGCTCCTATACAAACTCAGATTATGGAGTTGTATTTGCAAGATTAGGAGAAATTGCACCAAGACATCCAGCTCAATTATATGAGGCTTTTGCATATTTCTCTATTTTTCTACTAATTTTTGCAATTCACTTTCTTGCTAAGAAGAGACCTAGTGGACTTATATTCGGTCTTTTCTTCACTTTAGCTTTCATTGCAAGAATCATTATTGAACCATTTAAAATGGAACAGGCAGATTACGAAACCAGCATAAATGTTGGTCTTCTGATTTCAGTTCCTTTTGTAATTGCAGGAATTTGTATAATTGTTATTTCCTTTTATTTAAATAAAAAACAACAAAATAAGGTAGGACTCAAAAAATGTCATTAGAAGTTGTTATCCTTGCTGCAGGCAAAGGAAAAAGAATGAACTCTCAGCTACCAAAAGTACTTCATAAGGTAGCTAACAAACCAATGCTTTTCCATGTTATTGAAACAGCATTCCAATTATCTCCTAGTGCTATCCATATTGTTGTTGGACACAAATCAGAACTGATTGAAGAGGCTTTAAAAGATCTTCCTTGCGATATATCAAGAATTGTACAGGTTTCCCACCAAAAAGAACTTTTAGGAACAGGTGATGCTGTTGCATCAGCTCTTCCTAAGATCAATGAGGAGTCAGATGTTCTTGTTCTTTATGGTGACAATCCATTAACTCCTTTGGATGATATTCAGCGATTAACTGCACTTCTTGAAGATAATCCTCTTTGTGTGCTGTCAGCATACGCCCGTGATCCTTTCGGTTATGGCCGAATTGTCAGAAATGAAGAAGGTTTCTTAAAAGAAATCGTTGAAGAAAAAGATGCTTCAGAGCAGATTAGAAAAATTAAGGAAATTAACTCTGGCATTATGGTAACAACAGCTAAGGTTCTAAGAAAATACCTTCCTATGATTAAGAATGATAATAATCAAGGTGAGTACTATTTAACTGATCTTGCAGGAATCTTAGTAAAGGAAAACAAAATCGTTGATGTTCTTCAAAGTTCAAATTTTGACCTGCTTACTGGTGTAAATTCAAAACCTCAACTTGCTTTTGCAGAAAGAACATATCAGTCAATTCAGGCAAATAAACTACTTGCACAGGGAGTTACTCTTGCAGATCCAAACAGATTTGACCTAAGGGGCTCACTAAAATGCGGTCAGGATGTATTCATTGACATCAACTGTATTTTTGAAGGCAATGTTACCCTTGGAAACAATGTACAGATTGGAGCAGGGTGCGTAATCAAAAACTGTACAATTGATGATGATTCTATTATCTCACCTTACACAATCATGGAAGATAGTACAATCTGCAAGAAGAATACAATTGGACCTTTTGCAAGATTACGTCCAGGCAATGTTTTAAATGATGAGGTTCATGTAGGAAACTTCGTTGAAGTTAAGAAATCAACTTTGGGAGTCGGCACAAAATCAGGCCACCTATCTTATCTTGGTGATGCTGTTATCGGTAAGAATGTGAACATTGGTGCAGGTACAATCACCTGCAACTACGATGGTGCAAACAAATTCAAGACAGTAATCGGTGATGATGTTTTTGTTGGTTCAGACTCTCAGCTTGTTGCTCCTGTAGAAATTAAGAATGGAGTAACAATTGCAGCAGGTACAACTGTAACTAAGCATACACAAATGGATGAGAATTCATTAATTCTTACTAGAGCTCAGTCAGTAAAAATTGATTCCTATGTAAGACCTACAAAAAAGAAATAATTTATCACTATGCTCCTTTTTTATGGAGCATTATCGTGATAGATTATAAAAATTAGTTGCTTGTCTGTATTTTTATAATTGGAATTTTATATGTGCGGAATTGTTGGTGCTATAGCACAGAGAAATGTTTCTGAAATCTTATTAGAAGGCCTTTCAAGACTTGAGTACAGAGGATATGACAGTGCAGGTATCTGTACTATTGCTGGTAATAAATTCTCCTGTATCAAAACAACTGGTAAGGTTAAAGTTTTAAAAGACGAGGTTAACTTAGTTGGTTGTCCTGGCCTTATCGGTATTGCACACACAAGATGGGCAACACATGGTGTACCATCAAAGGAAAACGCACACCCTCATATCTGTGATCATCTTGCTTTGGTTCATAATGGAATTATCGAAAATTTCCAAGAATTAAAGCAAGAGTTAATTGCAGCTGGCTATTCATTTAAATCACAGACTGATACAGAAGTTCTGGTTTGTTTAATTCATTCAATGCTAAAAAAGTCATCCAGCGTATTAGATGCATTCAAACTAGCACTAGCAAGAGTAAAGGGATCATATGGTCTTGCTCTTGTTGACTTAAATGATCCTGATACTCTATATGCAGCAAGATCTGGCTCTCCTCTCATTATTGGTTTAGGTATTGGAGAGAATTTCATTGCATCTGATACATTAGCTCTTTTGCCTGTAACCAGACGTTTTATTTATCTTGAAGAAAATGAAATTGCAGCTATTACAACAAGAGCAGTACGTGTATTTGATTTAAATGGTTGCGAAGTTGATAAAAAGATTATTGAAAGTGATCTTGATGCAGAAAGCATTTCTAAGGGCGAATATCGTCACTACATGCAAAAAGAAATCTTCGAGCAGCCAACTTCACTGCAGAATACTCTAATCGGAAGAATTATTGACGATAAGATCAGTAACGAAACAGTTGTTGGCATCGACGATAACACATTTAAAGATACCAATTTCATTCAGATTGTAGCCTGTGGAACCTCATATCATGCAGGTATGGTTGCAAGATACTGGTTTGAGGAACTAACCGGTGTTGCAACAAATGTTGAAATTGCATCTGAATACCGATACAGAAAAGCTGTTGTTCCTGATAATGCTCTGTTTGTTACTATTTCACAGTCAGGCGAAACAGCTGACACATTAGCATCTTTAAGACTTGCAAAAGAGCAGAAATTCAAGAACAGTCTTTCTATCTGTAATGTAAATGGATCTTCATTAGTTCGTGAATCTGATTACACCTTATTTACAAAAGCAGGTGCTGAGATTGGCGTTGCTTCAACTAAGGCATTCACTGCTCAGCTGTTATCACTTCTGTTACTTGCCCTTATTATTGCAAAACAAAAGCAGGCAATCACTGAAGAGAAGTATAAGGAGATAATCACTTCATTACGTGCTCTTCCTGCGTTATGCCAGGACTTCCTGTCATGTGACAAGCAGATTGCAGCTTTATCTGAGCAGTTCTCTGGTAAGCATCACTGCCTATTCCTAGGTCGCGGTGTAATGTACCCAATTGCTCTTGAAGGCGCACTAAAACTAAAGGAAATCAGCTATATTCATGCTGAAGGTTATGCTGCAGGTGAGCTCAAGCATGGCCCTATCGCGCTTATTGATAACGAGATGCCTGTCGTTGTTGTAGCTCCTGATAATGCTTTAATGGATAAGCTAGTTTCAAACGTTGAAGAAGTTAGAGCTCGTGGCGCGCAGCTTTATATCTTTGTAGATAACAAGGCTCAGTTAAAGAATGATAAACAGACTCAAAAGGTAGCATTACCTTCATGTCCTGAAATTCTACAGCCTATTTTATATACAATTCCTTTACAGTTATTGGCATATTACTGTGCAGTTATCAATGGAACAGATGTTGATCAGCCAAGAAATCTAGCTAAGTCTGTAACAGTGGAATAATTTTCTAAAATTTGAACATGCCTTAATCGTTTATTTCGATTAAGGCATTTGTTTTTTTTATTTCACTATTCTGCTTTTTTATGCATTTTATTAATCCTTTTGAAAAAAATGCTGTATTATATGCACTGATTTTATTGAATATAAGAGCAAATGATAGATAGACAGTTACTATTAAGATGGGCAACACCTTATGCCCTGATAAATTTCGCTAGAGACTGCGTAAATGTATTCGTTGTCTCTTTTTACTTCTTGTATCTGTTCTCTGTGCATGGTATGTCTTACAAATACCTTGTCATCATGATCCTTTCTTTAAAAGTTTTTGACATATTAAAAGAGCCGATTCTCGGTTTCATAATGGACAAACTGAGTTATTCTCTTAAAAAGGACAAATTCAAATTCTCTATTCTTACAGGTGGAATTGCGACATGTTCAATAACATTTGTAATGTTTAATATTCCTGGTTTTATCGGACAAAGTATCCTGTATATAATTGCTCCACTCCTTTTGATCGCATACCTGATTTCATATTCATTTATTGATCTGTCTGTCATTTCCTTATGTGCTACCTTTGGCTCAAGTGCACGTATAAGAGAAACAGTGTCTGCAATATCACGAGGTTTTTCTGTACTTGGATTCTGCTTCACTGTAATTATGTGCTCTTATATTTTTGCTAAAAACCCAAGTCTTCCAAGTGGCGCATTCTCATTAACTCAGGATATTTTCTCAAGAGCTTCAGCTACGGTTTGTATCATTCTCGCTGGCTTTACATTTCTGTTTGTATGTACTTATAAAGATTCATATCAGCCACGAAAAGTGCTAAATTTTGTACAGTGTATAAAAGCATTCTTTGGAAATGATCAGCTGATGATTACTTTCAGCATCACGATCCTACAGCAGATATCAATTTTCGTTTTCGCTGTTACTCACGGTTATTTCGTTCTGCTCTTAGACAATCTTCCAAGCAACAAGGATATGTTCATAATGATCCAGTTACCTTGGGTCTGTTCTTCACTAATTTCATTCTTATACTATAGAAGGCTGGTATCAGCATTCAGTAGAAAATCAATATTTATTGCATCTCTGGTAATGACAATGTTTGCAACACTAACACTGGTTATCATAAGCTATTTCGGCGCTGTTAATCCTGTGCTTCTTGCTATCTTAATGTCTATTGCAACATCAGGATATGCTCTAAATCTAGCCTCAACCACTGTAATGACAGCAGACTGTGTTGATTATGGTGAATTTAAATTTTCTTGCCGATCAGAATGTATGAATTTCTCAGTACAGAGTATGTCACTTAAAATCGGTACATTGTTTGCTGTTGCAATTGCAGGTGTTTCCTTTTCATATGCGGATATTTTCTGCAAAAAAGAAGCTTATGTAGATAGAATGTATTCAATTAACATCTGCGAAGCTGTTATTTTTGTATGCTCAGTCACTATTGCAGCAATCTACCTCACATCTTATATGCTGCATGGCAGTTTCTTTGAAAACATTCTAAACTCACTGAATATGTTTAAGGACAAAACTTCTCCTGCACAAAACAGAGCAAAGAGAAATGCTGTACGCTATGCACTTGACGAGCACTGCGTTATATACAAGATGAGAGCAAAAAATCTTGATGAAGTAATTAAGATCCTTACTGACAGACTGTATAGTGTAAGAGCTATTACATCAAGGCATGAATTCTTAGAAGGTATCTACAAAAAGCTAAATGAAAACCCTGCAGGTATTGGTCATGGAATTGCAATTCCTCATGCTAGAGGCGCATACGTAAAAAGGCCTGCTCTTGCCGTTGCATCACTGACAGAAAAAATGGACTGTGGCTCAGCTGATAATCAGGATTGTGATTTAATATTTATGATAGCGGTACCTGATGATGGTATTTCTCACATCAGCTTAATTGGTAATCTTTCACTTATGTTATCTGAGCCTGGATTTGCTAATAAATTAAGACAGTCAGGTTCAAGTGAAGAAATTACAAGAAGACTTATTGCATGCGAAAGAAACTTATTCAACTAATAATTACTTTTTCATTCTTCTTCTCATTTGATGTTTTTGCAAAATCAAACATCGAAGTGTGTGCAGCACCACAAACATATAGTGCACTTGAGAATATCAAAAAATATACCAAGGTTCATTTTGAAACCTTTTATGGCTCATCAGATGAATTACTTTCCATTATTTCTAACCAGAAAAAACGATGCCATATCATTATAAGCGAGGATGAAAAAATCCCCGTTATCATGCTCAAATCAAATAAAACTGAGTTTTCAAACATAAAAAGACTAGTTAGATCGCCTTTAATACTCTGGTCTAAAGACGAAAATGCTATCGATGATAAACTCAACTTTCTAAAGAAGAAAAAAATAAAAAGTCTTGTTTATCCAAAAGCATCATTGTCCACCGTTGGTTATGCAGCTTCAAAAATAATTAGTCAAAAGAATTTTCCTTCAGAATTTCTAAAAGGAAAAATCTTCAGAACAGATCATGAATATGCAGCATTTTCTTTAGTTGATAATCAAAATGTTCAGGCCGGTTTTATGACAAAGCCTGTAGTTATGAAGGATGGGAAGATAGAAGGCTCCTATTATATTTTCCCATACGATAAATATGAGCCAATTTTCTATTATGTAACTTTGAACAATGAAGAAAAATCCAACCGCATTTCTACACTGTATACAGAGTTATCAACTTCTGTCAGAGTTATTACTAGCTTTGTCCTTGCAGGTTTTGATTCACTAGACTAATCGTTTTTCACATAATAACAGTCAAAACGACATGCTTTTCCATCAATAAAACTTGATCGTTTTACATTTAGCTCTAGTGGAGCTTCATTTGAAGGTCTTTTTACCACAAGATGGTGTTTACAGATCTTGAGTAATTCATTAGCTGTTTCTACGGTATCCTCATCGAATCCAACAAGCTCATGAAAAATTCGCATCTCTCTTTTTACTAACGCGCTCTTCTTTCTCTGAGGAAACATTGGATCGTAATAGATAACATCAGGAACACAAGGAAGTTCGCTGTTTTTCTTTACTTCAAGTACCGATCCATAAGGGCTTAAAACAGGTAATGAATTCTTTAAAAGTGTAAGTTTGTCTGCACTTTTGCTCTTATGTAAAGAGGCAAACAGCATGAGATATATGATTGGATTTCTTTCAAACATATGAACTTTTGCGCCAGAATTCTGAAGAATAAGACTCTCGCGCCCAAGTCCTGCTGTTGCATCGAATACAACAGGATTTTCAAGTTTTCCTATAACAGCCTTGCACACAGGCTCTGATGATCTGCCTGAATGTCTTAGCCTCCATAGGATCTCGTCATTTAGAATATCTATTGAAAATGATGATCCTAGAACCTTAGAAGAATCATCATGAAATGACAGTGTTACATCATCAGAGACTGTTAATAAAGCATCTGAATCTTTAAGAACAGATGGATATTTTTCTTCAATCAGTGACTGCATTTTTTCTGCAACACTGGCAAATACAGAGTCCTTTTCAATAATAAATGACAGCATTACTTCAGGTACTCTAAACACTCATTAAAATTGAGATGAGCATTCTCGCGCCACAGCTCGAAACTTAATATAGCCTGACCTACTAGCATTCCAAAACCATCATATACCTGCTTTACACCACAATCTAATGCCTTTTGTACGAATACAGTATTTTCATTTTTTCTATACATCAAATCATAGGCATAACTTGCGTTTTTATAGATTGAATCACTGATAGCAGGAAGCTTACCCTCTAAAGAGGTTGATGTAGCATTTATAATTACATCAAAGTATCCATCAAGATTTGAATAATCTGTAGCTTCAACTCCTTCATATAAAGAAGCTAAATCTTTAGCTTTAGCTAGAGTTCTATTCACTATGGTTACTGATTGAGGCAGCTGTTCAACAATTGGCTTTAAAATTCCTCTTGCAGCACCTCCTGCCCCTACTATCAGAATTCTAGAACCTTTTAGAGGACAGTTAGTTCTTAAAAGGTCAAGGACGAGTCCTCTACCATCAGTGTTGTCACCTAACACACTTCCATCAGGCAGCTTTTTTAAAGTATTTACAGCACCAGCAGCTTTTGCATATTCTGTTAATGTATCTGCATATGAATATGCATCAAGCTTGCAAGGAACAGTTACATTACATCCACAACCACCATCTGCAAAGAACTTGTCAGCTGTTGCTTTAAATTCACCTTCAGGAACAAGGACTCTATCGTAAACCAGATCCTGTTTTGTCTGAGTTGCAAAATATGAATGAATCTGAGGTGAAAGAGAATGAGCAATAGGGTTGCCAAAAACTGCATAACGATCGGTCATTATTCTCTCCAATCTGGACCTTTTCTAACTAAGGTATCTGTGGTTGTATCAAAAATAGTTGTCGGTATATTCTGACCCTGACATGGCAGTGACAAGACAAGATCTACCCTGTCTACAACAACCTTATCAAGCTGATTTATATCAGATGTAGCCATATTTCCTGAAATATTCGCACTTGTTGAGATAATAGGCTCACCTACATACTTACACAGTTCTTGAAAGACGGAAAAACCACTTATTCTTACAGCAAGAGAATGGTTTTCTCTAAGAGCTACTGAATGAAAGTCATCTTTCATTTTCAAAACAAATGTATGAGGACCTGGCCAATACTTTTCAAGTAAAAATAGGTTCTTTTCTGAAAGATAATCCCTGTCAATATACTGGTTAAGATAAGATAGATCCTTATCGACAACAATCAGGCCCTTACGAATATCCCTTTGCTTTACAGAAATGACTCTGTTTATGGCAGTTTCACTGTTTAGAGCGCAACTGATTCCATATACACCTTCACTTGGTGTAATAACAACGCCCCCGTTTTTTATTACGGAGGCTACTTTTTTTATATCATCTGTAAAATTTGATGACATTACTTTAATTTTTCCTGAAGTTTTCTATCTTTTTCAATAACTTCTTCACAAGCTTTGACACGATTTGCCTTAACGCGCTCGTCTAAATCCTTGTCTGCAAGAGCCATAATCTGAGCTGCAAGATAAGCTGCATTCTTAGCACCTGCTTTACCAACTGCAACTGTTGCAACAGGAATACCACCTGGCATCTGAACTGTAGAATATAAAGCGTCAATACCTGATAAAGGACCACCATCACAAGGAATACCGATAACAGGACGTGTTGTTCTTGCTGCAACTGCACCAGCAAGATGTGCGGCAAGACCGGCTGCACAGATAAAAACGGCACAACCTCTCTTTTCAGCATCGGTTACATATTCTGATACAACATCAGGAGTACGATGAGCAGAAGCTACACGAGCTTCATATTTGATATCAAACTCCTTTAGAACTGCCATTGTATTTTCTAGTAATGGAAGATCGGAGTCTGAGCCCATAATAATTGCAACAAAAGAATTTGACATTGTTTTGATTCCTAAAACCTAATTAGACTAATATTGATGTAAATTTTACCACTTTTTACAGATCTTTATGAATGTTATAGAGGTCTGATTATCTCGTGCTTTCGTTTTTTTCTGCTTTCACAGATTGAACTTGCACACACAAGTCCGATTCCTTTTTTGAATTTTTTTTCAAACATTAAAGGAAATGAGCAGTATGAGCAGGTTTTTACAACAGGTTTACCTGGTGTTGTAAAAGTACACTCAGGATAGTTTGAGCAACCATAAAAGGTTCTTCCTGATGCAGTTGTTCGTGAGGAGAGTTTTCCTTTCTTGCATATAGGGCAGGTAATATCTAAACTCTCTTGGGGGTTATAAACATAGTTGCAGGATGGATAGTTTGAGCATCCGATAAATATACCGAATCTACCTTTTTTAACCTGAAGTGGATCTCCACATATTGGACAGTCAGAGCCTACATCTCCTAAAACTTCAATTGTATGAGTTGTAACTATAGGTTTAATAAAAGAACATGCAGGATAATCTGAGCAACCGAGAAAATCACCTCTTGCTGAATGTCTTATTACTAGAGGCTGTCCACACAAAGGACATGGAGAGCCTTCTGTTAATTCTATTTGTATTGCCTGCATTTGTTACCTCACATGAGTGGATATAATCTCACAAAATGAGAAAAAACGCTCATAATTTGGTAAAATTAGCTCAGTTTTAAAGAGGATATACCATGGCTGTAAGAGAAGTTGTCATCTACCCTGATGAAATTTTAAGAAAAAAAAACACAGACATCACCGAATTTAATGAGGATCTAAAAACTCTTGCTGAAGATATGTTTGATACCATGTACCATTTTGAAGGTATTGGACTTGCAGGACCTCAGATTGGAGTAAACAAGAGAATTGTTGTAATTGATATTCCTGAGGAAGATGGTTCTCAGGGTAAAAACAAGGTTGTTATTATCAATCCAAAGATTACAGCACTTGAAGGAGACAAGATTGAATCACAAGAAGGATGCCTGTCTGTTCCAGGATATCAGGATACAGTAGATCGCTATCCTATAGTTAGTGTTGAATATCAAGATCTAGATGGAAAAAAATGCGTCTTTGAAAAAGTCGAAGGCTTGCTTGCAATCTGTTTACAGCATGAAATTGATCATCTAGAAGGAAAGGTATTTGTTGATAAATTATCACGCATGAAAATAGAGCGAGTTAAGAAGAAATTCTTAAAACTGCAAAAGGAAAGAATGGGGAAATAATAGTGCAGAATCTAAAAGATAAAAGAATTATCTTTGCAGGTACTCCTGACTTTGCTGCAGTTCATCTTCAGGCACTGATTGATAATGGAATAAAACCAGTAGCTGTTTACACTCAGCCAGATAGACCAGCTGGCAGAGGAAACAAGTTAAAGCCCTCTGAAGTAAAGGTTTTGGCTCTTGAAAACGGCATTGAGGTTAGAACGCCAGAAAACTTCAAAGATGAAACTGATGTGGATGCATTTAAGGAATTAAAGGCTGATATCTGCATTGTAGTTGCCTATGGTGTGATCCTTCCTGAATCCATTATTAACGCATGTCCTTTTGGATGCATTAACGTTCACGGTTCAATTCTGCCAATGTACCGAGGAGCAGCTCCTATTCAAAGAGCATTGCTTGATGGTCAGAAAAAAACCGGTGTATCCATTATGAAAGTTGCTAAAAAGCTTGATGCAGGTGATGTATATACAATTGCAACACTTGATATTGAGGACTCCGATACATCAGGAACTCTTTTTGACAGACTTGCAAATCTAGGAGCGAGAACTCTGTTAGAAGCTTTAGATGGCATTTTTGCAGGTACTCTAAAGGCAACCGCTCAGGATGAAGCTCTTGCTACCTATGCTAAGAAGCTGACAAAAGAAGAGGCATTAATTGACTTTACAAAGACAGCTTACGAAGTCGAACTCAAAGTAAGAGGCTTATCTCCTTGGCCTGTTGCAATCACAACTCTTGACGATGTGAAATATAAAGTCTTTCATGTACAAGCAGTTAATGAGGATTCAAATACAGAACCTGGCTGTATAACAAAAATCGATAAAGACGGAATTCTTGTATCCTGTTCTAAAGGTCAGGTTCGATTAGTTACCATCCAAGCTCCTGGTAAGGGACAGGTAAAGGCTGCTGACTATGCTCGTTCAAAGAAAGATGAATTTACAATAGGAAAGAAATTTGGCTGATTTAAAAAAGAATTCTTCTGAAAAATTCAAAGAAAGAAAGCACTTTGCAAGAAACAAAGACAGACGTCGTTCTCTTGAAAAGAAAGAGATTACTGGTGCTAAGTCACGTGCAGCGGCTGCTCTTTGCGTAAATGCAATTGAACAGGGACAGTCTTTATCTACAAGTATTCCTTATTTTACAAAAGATCTTGATGATAGAGACAGGGCTTTGGTCATGGAGATTGTATTCGGCACTCTTCGTCATCGCCGTTTGCTTTCTACAACTGTAAATTCTCTTTTAGATTATTCTATTAATCAGAAGTTCAATATTGCAAGAGCTCTTATCATCTGTGCAATTTACCAGATCGTTTTTATGAGAGCTCCTGATCATGCAATTGTATCTTCAACTGTTGGAGCTTGCTCACTGTGCCATTGCAGCAGCTTTAAAAATCTTGTAAATGCCGTTCTTAGAAGATTTCTAAGAGAAGGCTCTCATCTGTGCCACGATGCAAATATATGTGTTGAACAGTCTTTCCCAGATTGGTTATACAAAAAACTTGAGGAAGACTACAGAGAAGATGCAAAAGACATACTTATAAAATCAAATCAGCATGCTCCAATGTTTTTGCGAGTAGAAACAAACAAGATCTCAAGAGAAAAATATCTTGAAGAATTAAAGAAAGCTGAGATTGAAGCTACTGCTGTTGAGCTTACAGACAGCTGTATTAAACTTGAAGAAGCTGTAAATGTTGAAAGACTGCCTCTTTTTAAGGAAGGTATGGTTGCAGTTCAGGATTTAGCAGCTCAGATGACAGCTCCATTACTTGATTTAAAACCAGGAATGAGGGTTATTGACTGCTGTGCAGCACCTGGCGGAAAGAGTGCTCATATCTTATCAATTGAACCTACAACAGATTTAACTGTTTGCGATATCGATGAGACAAGACTTGAAAGTGCAAAGAAGGAGCTTTCAAGATTAAATGACAATGCAACGTATAAAGTTGCAGATATGTCTGATGAAGCAACTATAATTGAAGGGGAATTCGATAGAATTCTTGTTGATGCTCCATGTTCAGGAACAGGAGTTATCAGACGTCATCCTGATATTAAATGGCTTAGAAGAAAAGGGGATGTAGACAAACTAGTACAGACTAGTTCAAAGATATTAGATAAAGCCTTTAACAGTCTTAAAAAAGGTGGCATATTAGTATTCAGCACATGCTCTATTTTAAAAGATGAGAATATACGCCAAGCTGAAGCATTCCTGAAAAGACATCCAGATGCATCTTATCTGCCATTTGATTTTAAAGGAAATCTAGTTGAGACATATCAGAGACTTCCTGGTGAGGATGATGCTGACGGTTTTTTCTACACAAGGTTTATTAAAAACTAGCTATGAAGATTATTATTCTTGGTTCTGGTGATGTTAGTTTGGAACTTGCAAAATATCTGGCAAATGCAGGACATGCTGTAACGATTGCAGATACAGACTCTGAACTACTGACAGAAATTGCAAACAGAATCGACCTTCGTGTTGTAACCGGAAATCCTGCATCTCCTGCTACTCTTAGAAAAGCCGGTGCAGAAAATACAGAACTACTTGTTGCTACTACCTCAGACGATGAAACTAATATCACCGCCTGCTGTGTAGCACATGTTTTGTTTAAAATTCCAAGAAAAATTGCTCGTCTAAGATCTCATGAATATCTGTCTGAATCTGAAGATCTGTTTGGAATCAAAAGTATACCTATTGATCATATTATTGCAACAGAACAGGTTATTACACAGAACATCATGTCTTTGATTGAACTTCCTGGTATAAGTTCATTAGGTTCATTTTGCAATAACAGAATCATTGTTGGTTCTGCAAGAGTTGAGATTGGAGCAAAACTTTTAGGTCAGGGGATCTCATATTTCAACGAATATGATGGAAAAGCCAAAGTCCTTGCAATCTACAGAGATGGAAAATACCTAAAGAATCTTGATAAGGAAGTTTTCCAGATAGATGATGAGGTTTTCTTCTGCTGCCAAAGAGACAGAGCTTTATCACAGTTAGGATCTATCAGAAAATTAAGCATTGGCGACAGAAATATTACGATTGCCGGTGGAACCCATGTTGCAGATAATCTTGCAAGAACTCTTTCTGAAAAATACAGAGTAAAACTTATTGAGTCTGACTCAGCAAGAGCAAATCGCTCATCAGTTCGACTTCACGACACTGGTTGTGAAGTATATGATGCAGATCCAATGGATATGGAGTTCTTAAAGGAAGAAAACCTGGATACATCAGATCTGTATATAGCTGCAACTCCAAAAGATGAAACAAACATTATGACTTCTTTGATTTTCTCACGAGTTCACAATGTTAAAACACTTGCACTTATCAGAGGCGAAAGCTATCTTGAACTTACAAAATCTGACAGAAATGATATTGATACAGTAGTTTTTCCAAAAAACTCTATTATTTCTGCAATGCTTTCTCTTATCAGACAAGAAGGTGTTGAAAATGTTCACCTGTTCAGACAAGGTAAATCAGAAGCTATTGAGCTTTGTCTTCAAGGTTCAAGATTATCAAGCAAAATTATTGGCAGGAAATATGAATCACTGAATCTGCCAGAAGGTGTTACCTTTGGTCTTCTTGTAAGAGGCAAGAAGATTATGGTTGTTGATAAACATACTGTATTTGCAGATAAGGATGTAGTTATTGCTTTCTTGAATGATCATCTTCAGATGAGACCTTTAGTTAAATACTGTCGTCCATTCTCATTCTGGGTGCCAAAGTGGTAGTAGATTTTCGTTTAGTTGCAAAATTTTTAGCACCAGCCTTACTTCTTTTTGGTTTGGTTGCCTTTATACCTGGAATTTATGCTTACATAAATCATACAGATGGTGTATTGGCTTTCTCAACTACTGGTGTGATTGCACTTATAGTTACAACCATTTGCCACCTTCTAGGAAAAACAGCATTTACTAACTATGCCTCATTAAGAGTTCTGTTCTTATTCACAACTTCATTATGGGTAATCTGTGCTGTAATCGCATCTATTCCATTTTATTTTCTTCTACCAGATTTTAGTTTTTCAAAATCACTTTTTGAAGCCTGCTCAGGGCTTTCCACAACAGGCTCTACTGTAATTAGCTATATTGAACAAAAGCCTCAGGCGCTTCTTTTATGGAGAGCGATTTTACAGTATATCGGAGGCGTAGGATTCGTTGCGATGGCTGTAGTAATTCTTCCTGTTTCTGCAATGGGTGGAATGAACATCTTCAAAACCGAATCTCAATCATTTGATGATTCTGCTAAATTTACCCCTCATTTGAAAACAATGGTTATTTCATTGTTTATCTGGTATGTAGCAGTACTTGTATTCTGTTCTTTCTTTTATGCACTGTGCGGTCTTGATCTTTTCACAGCTATTACAACTGCAATGACTACAGTATCCACTGGTGGCATGACAAATACAGATGCTTCCATGAACTTAATGCCTCATTCTGTTCATTATACTGCTATGATATTCATGTTCATTTCTAGCTGTCCATTCTTGCTGATACTAGCATCTATTTCTGGAAATCCAAGTCTATTCTTCAAGGATCAGCAGGTTAAAGGATTCCTTTTACTGATTGTATTTGTATCACTGGCAGTTGCAACTTCTCTGATATTAACTAACGGTTATGATCTTGAAAAGGCTCTGAGAGTATCGTTCTTTAACGTTATTTCTGTTATTTCCACAACTGGATATGCACTTGAAGACTTCACTTTATGGAATCCTTTTGCTTCAATGATGTTCTTATTCATTCTTGCTTTAGGCGGTTGTTCAGGATCAACCTCTGGCGGTATCAAGTTTTTCAGAATTCAAATCTGTTATTCAATGTTTAAGGTTGAATTAAAGAAACTTATTCATCCACATATTGTTTCAGAGCCAAGATTCAAAGGAAAAATCATTGATCCAAAAACACTATCTTCTGTTATTACCTATCTTGTTTCCTATATTATTCTTGCAATGATATCCAGCACCATTGCTAGCTCTCTAGGACTTGATCTTGGTGATGCCGTTACAGCAAGTATTTCATGTTTATCAAACATCGGTCCTGCACTAGGAACCACACTTAACCCATCAACAAACTTTTCTCAAGTTTCAGATCCTTTGTGCATTCTTTTTGCTATAGATATGATCTTTGGACGTCTGGAAATTCTTCCTGTTCTCCTGTGTTTTACCAGAATGTTCTACAGAAGATAAAAAAGGTTCATAGCTAACTTAACCATGAACCTATTCTCCTTATGATAAATAGAAATTAGAAGGTGTATGAACCACCAGCATAGAATAAGTGAGAATTAATCTTCTCTTCTTTAGGTGTATAGTCTGTGCTAATTTCTCCAACGCGACTAAAGTAATCATAGCCTACGCGGATACCAAATCCATTATTGAATTTATATTCTGCACCTACACCTGCAACTAAACCTACACTTGAAGATGTGTCTGCCTTGTCATCATCTTCATCAACTAATCCAACGACACTTAATGTAGGACCTGCCTTTGCATAAATTGAAAAATTGTCGTTTAACTGTATCTGGCCTTTACCGTAAAACTCAAGAACGTGGGCACATAAGCCATATTCTGTTGATTTATAAATAGTATAACCACCATTTGAGAAGGAGCTTGATCCTTTAACTCTACCAAGATAAAGGAAATCATATGCAGTACCAAGTGCAAAATAATTATTGAAGTTGTATTCGCCAAACAGCTTAATACCTAAACCGTTTAAATCTTTATCATCATAACGTTTTGAATATCTTGCTCCACCAATATCTGAATCTGAATTTAGGTTAGAAAGATCACCTGATGATTTAGCGAAGCCGCCAACGGCACCTACTGTAAATCCATTATTAAAAGCATTTGCACTAGTTGCAGATAAACAAGCTACTAATACAGCACTAGCTAGAACCAATTTCTTCATAATTATCTCCTCAATATATCGGTTTTGACCGATTTTAGACAGAAGGATAATATGACAAAAATAGATTAAGAAATTAACAGTTTTCTGAAATTTGTAAAATAAAATCTTAAAAATATACTTTTACTGACAGATTCTTAATTGATGTTCAATGAAAAAATCAGTAATACACCCAGAAATCAAGAATCAATACTATTGTCCATGAAAAATTATGGATAGCACATCCTATCAGTGCATACTTACGTTCTGATGCCACATTCTTAGCATTATGTTTGTGAATAAATACTCTAACAGTTGATGCTAGAAGAGGAAGCAGACCGAATACTATGATGATACACTCCCATAACTGATGTGAAGTAGCACAGGCTGCAAAAGATAAAAGGGCTGAAATTATATATAAAACAAGAAGATATACTGCACTTAAGTGAGTTCCTAATCTTGCAGCAATTGTCTTTTTACCATTGAGCCTGTCCTCTGTTATATCTCTCATATTTGCAATATGAAGGACCATAACAGAATGGATTCCGACAGCAACAGCAAGCATGTAGGAATCAGGGAAAAGATCTATTCCACTTCTTGAAGCGCCCAAAATCAGCATCTGAGAACCAAGAATTGCTGCCAAACCGAAGAAAATGAATACTGCAAGATCGCCAAATCCGTGGTATCCATATGCTAGACCGATTGTATAAAATATTGCAGCAAGAACAGCAGCAACCCCTAGGAAAGTAAAATAAGCTAATACCTGAAGGTCATAACCTACAGCCATAACTATAGCTATGCATCCTGTTAATGTTGCAAGTGTTGTAACAAGAGCCATTGACTTTCTTAATGATGTAAGCGAAATAGAACCGATCATCACGGCTCTTATCGGACCTAAACGGTTTGGTCCGTCTGCATTTTTGCATGCATCGCCATAGTCGTCTGCAAAGTTACTTAAAACCTGTAACAAGATTCCAGTTATCACAATCAGTGTTGCTGTAGTTATAGTAAAACAGTTTACTCTACCGTAATAAAAACCTAAAGCACACCCTAAAACGCAGTTTGAAAGTGCAAGCATTAATGATTTTACGCGAATCTCTGATAACCAGTCTTTTAACATACCTTTCCTTTTAACTAGTTATATACCCAGTAGTCTGATGCCAAAATACCCATCCATACACAATTATTTACATTAAAGAAAAACAGCATCTGGATAAGACGTATTCTCATCAGATTAATATGACTTGGATTTCTAATAAGAAGATAAACATAATAGGTTACGGGTATATAACCTGTAAGCAAAAACATTGAATAAAGCAGTCTGTGTGATGTTGCACAGGCCAAAACTGACAGTAAAACAGATCCAAGATATAAACTGATAATATACAAAGAGGACATTTCATAACCAAAAAGCTGTCTTAAACTCTTTCTTGTATATTTTCTTACAACAGTCTTAGATTTAAGATTTCTTATATAAAGTGTTAACAAAGAAATTGCCGTTGCACTAAAAGCCAGCCCTAATGTATCAGGATAAATATCAAGCCCGGTACCTGATGCAGAAATAATTAAAAACTGAGGCGCAATAATAGAAAAGAATCCTAAAGTGCCAAAGATAATCATAGCTCCGATACCTTTGTACAGATATAAAGAGGAGCTTGCATAGAGCATAGTTCCAAGAACTGATATTACTGAGAAGAACAAGAACCAAGATAAAAGCTGAATACTGTCAGAAAAAGAAAGGTACATAGCTATTGTGCCTGTAATTGAAGCAAAAACAGTGATAATAGCCATTCTATGCCTTAATTCAGTCACAGTAATATCTCGAACAATAATCGGAGTTACAATTCCATTCTGTTTATCTTTTCTGTGATTTCTATATGCAACAGAATAATCAATAGAATAATTGCAAAGAGCCTGTATGCTTATTGAAGCAAATACAGTACATATTCCTACAATAACAGTCTTAATGTTTATAGCGCCATAAAAGAAACCTAATGAAACGCCTAACATTGAGTTAGTCATTGCAAGTAATAACGAGAGCGATCTTACAGAAAATAAGTACTTAGTTAACATAACAACCAATGATAGATAATTTATCTATATTGTATGTTATTTAGCTATAATTATGTTTAATTTTCTTTATTTATGAATTCTTTTTTTAGCTTTCATCAGAAAATTTGTTTTCGTTTAAAAATAAAGCATTTGATCAATTTTTATTATTTTTGATTTTTCAGCCTTTCTCTCTAGTATAATCACATGAAATTTATTCGGAGAAAAAAGAAGATGCTATTTAACGATCCAGCACTCCTCAAATTAAAAAACACCTTTGAGAAAGAAAAAGTAAGAAAAGAAGGCTTCATTAAGGCTACAGAAAGAGGTTTTGGTTTTTTAGAATGCGATAAGGATTCATTTTTCATAACTCCAAATGATATGAAAAATGTTATGCACGGCGACAAAATCAGTGCTGTTATCGAAACTGATAGTGAAAAAAAATCTAAAGCAATCCCAGAAAAACTTATCGAACCATTCTTATCAAGATTTGTTGGAACAGTTCTTTTTGTCGGTGGAAAACTTAATGTATTAGTAGATCATCCTAGCATCAAAAACAAACTCTTTGCAGATGATAAAAGAACAGAGGATAAGTCTAAACTATCAAACGGGGACTATGTCATCTGCATTTTAACTAATCATCCATTAAAGTCAAAAGGATCATTCAAAGCAGAAATCATCGAAAGAATTTGTGCAAAAGATGATCCAAAAGCACCTTGGAGTGTAAGCTTAAGAAGATATGATCTGCCACTTCGTGAACCTGATGATGAAGAGTTTACTTTCAATGAAAACGATCTTCCAAGAGAAGATCTGACAGAAATTCCTTTTGTTACCATCGATTCAGCTCATACTGAGGATATGGATGATGCTTTATTCATTGAAAAGAAAGGCGATGACTTCGTTTTATATGTAGCTATTGCCGATCCTACAGGATACATCTCTCAGGATAGCAAGTTAAATGATATTGCATCTCACAGAGCATTCTCAATTTATCTTCCAGGCTTCAATATTCCAATGCTTCCAAGAAAGCTGTCTGATAATTTATGCTCCCTTCGTGAAGGTGAAATAAGAAAAGCTCTTGTCGGCATCATCACTGTTAAAAAAGATGGTTTTATTGAAACTGATAAGACACAGTTCAAGCTTGCAGACATTAAATCAAAAGGAAAACTCATTTATAACGAGATTTCAGACTACATTGAGGGAGTAGAAAACTGTTCATTTACTCCAAGTGAAGAAATTAAGGGAATTATCGATCTGCTAGTTGAATTTACTCATGTACGTGACAATTTCAGAAGTACACATGCAGCCGCATTCAAAAACAGACCTGACTACGAGTTCATTCTTACAGAAGAAGGCGCATTAGATCATATTGAAGTTAATTTCAGACGTATAGCAAATCAGATTGTTGAAGAATCAATGATTGTTGCAAACATAGCTGCAGGTAACTTCCTTGCAAACAAACTCAATAGTGGTATCTACAATATTCACAAGGGTTTTGATCTTCAGAAGAAAAAAGATCTGATTGAACTTTTGAAAAAGGAAAACTGTCCTTTTGATGAAACAAAACTCGATACAATCGAGGAATATAATTCAATTCGCAGATTCGCTGTAAATAACAATAATGATTATTTAGACAGTAAAATACGAAAACTTCAGGAATTCTCTGAAATAAGTATTGCTCCTGGCCCTCACTATGCTCTAGGCATTGAAAACTATGCTACATGGACATCTCCTATACGTAAGTATGGTGATATGGTAAACCACAGACTGCTAAAGAACATTATAGTAAATACACCACATCCAACTCTTCCTGATACAGAGATCCTCAAAATTATGAATGAGGCTCGTCGTACCAATAGAATGGCAGAAAGAGACGTAAAAGACTGGTTGTATGTTGAGTATCTTGAAAAAGAGATCGAAAAGAAGACTGTTTTTACAGGAGATATTTTCGATATCTCAAGAGGAGGCTTGAAGATTCTTTTACAGGAAAATGGTGCAATGATCTTCATTCCTTTCTCTTATATCAGTGCTGACAAGGAAAGTTTAATTCTTGATAGCGATAATGGAGAAATCATTGTAAACGGAAAAACCGAAAAGCGTCTTGCTGACACTATCAAAGTCAAGATTGCAGAAGTTAACCATGATACAAGATCAATTATTGGTGCATTAGCAGAGCCAATTGGCAATCTGCCACTTTTAAATCCAGAAGATGTTAAAAAGAAAGCACCTGCTTTTAACAAAAAGAGATAATCCATCTACACTGTTATAGTTGAAAAAAACGGATGCCATTTTTTAATGCATCCGTTTTCTTTTCAATAAGTTAAAATCTTATCTACTGTTCAATTCCTGACTGTTTTAACAGTGAATCAACACTAGGTTTTCTTCCAAGGAATTTCTCAATATTTACAAGTGGATCGTATGCACCGCCACAAGCTAATATCAAATCTTCAAAATTATTTGCTGTCTGCTTATCAAAGATACCATTCTTTTCAAATACAGAGAAAGCATCTGCGGCAAGTACTTCAGCCCACTTATAACTATAGTAGCCTGCTGCATAGCCACCAGAGAAGATATGGGTAAAGCAGTTAGGGAATCTTGAATTTTCATAATTAGGAACAACGCTAACTTCTTTTTTAACATCATCTAATATTTCAAAGATTCTTGCACCTTTAGATTTATCGTACTCATAATGAATTCTGAAATCGAACAGAGCAAACTCAATCTGACGAAGCATTGCCATTGCAGAATGATAATTCTTTGCCTTATTTAAGGCATCTAGTTTATCTTTTGGTAATGAAGACTTTGTCTTTTCGCTAAATGAAAGGAACTTCAATACCTCTTCTTGCCAAGCAAAATTCTCATTAAACTGAGATGGAAGTTCAACAGCATCCCAAGGTACACCATTGATACCAGATACTCCTGGAATATCAATTTTAGTTAACAGATGATTTAGAGCATGACCAAACTCATGGAATAAGGTTGTTACCTCATCATGAGTTAAATGAGTCTTTGAGTCACCTACAGGTCTTGTGAAATTACATACAAGATATGTTGCAGGTAGCTGTAAGAATCCGTCATCTCTGTATCGTCTAGTCTGACACTCATCCATCCATGCACCACCGCGTTTACCTGGTCTAGCATAGAGATCCATATACAGAGAGCCTATTCTTGAACCAAATTTATCTTCATAAACATCAAAGCATTTAACCTGATCGTTCCAGACATCAACACCTAAACGCTGTTTTAAGGTAATACCATATAATCTATGGGCAACTTCAAACAGGCCTTTTACTACAACATCTTCTGGAAAATACTCTCTTAAAGCTTCCTGATCTATTGAATATAGTTTTTTCTGTAGTTTTTCTGAGAAAAAAGCCATATCCCAAGGCTTTAGATCGTCTATGCCAAATTCTTTTGCAAATTTTCTTAACTTAGCAACTTCTTTTTCGCCCTGTTTCTTACTCTTTTTTGCAAGATCTTTTAAAAATGAAATAACAGTTTCTGGAGTGTCAGCCATTTTTCTTGCTAAAGAGTAATGAGCATATGACTTAAAGCCAAGTAAAGTTGCAAGCTGAGATCTTAAATCTAGGATCTCCTCCATGATGGCATTATTGTCAAACTCTCCTGCGTTCTCACCGATTTCAGAAGCTCTAGTTGAATATGCCTTATAGATCTTTTCTCTTAAATCTCGATTCTCACAGTAAGAAATAAATGGAAGATAAGAAGGCATTTCAAGAGTGAATACATAACCATCTAGCTTTCTGTGTTTAGCTTCCTCTTTTGCAAGATTTAAAGATGATTCTGGAAGACCTTTTACGTCATCTTCATTTGTAACGTGAAGGATGTAAGCATGGGTTGCATCAAGAACATTATTTGAGAATTTTGATTCAATCTCTGACAGTCTTGATACTATTTTCTTATATTTTTCCTGATCAGCTTCATCAAGCCCGATACCTGAGAGTTTAAAATCCTTGATTTCGTTTGTTATTGATTTTCTCTGAGGAATAGATAATCTTCCAAATGCATCTGATGCCTCAATCTTAAGCAGAGCCTCATACATAGGCTTATACTGACCAGCCCATGATGAATACTCAGATAAGAGTGGCAGACAAGCATCATGAGCTTCACGTAATTCTTTTGTATTGTTCACTGAATTTAGATGAGATACAACCGACCAAACCTTTCCAAGGCAGTCTGATGCCTCCTCAATAGGAGCCATAATGTTATCCCATGTTGGATCTTCACTATTCTTCTGACAAACATCTATTATTGTCTGCTTGCATTTTTTAATAACCTTTTCAAGTGCAGGTTTTACATGCTCTGGCTTTATTAAAGAAAAATCAGGTAAACCAGAGAATTTTAATAACGGATTATCTAATTCAATGTTATTCATATCTGTCCTTATTATTGATATTTTCTGTCATATCAGCATTTTGTTTATCTTTGTGCATTATAGCAACAAGATTTCAATCAACAATTAACAAATTTCAAAAAAATGTGTTTATAAAACACTAAAAAAAGAGGTGATTTTTTCTAAAAAAGCGATTTTTTGATACAACCGTGACCATGTGCTAAAATCTGAACTAAGAATTAAATGGAACAGAGCAAAAAAAAGAATGTCCGATCAGAATAAAAGTATTTATGAACAGCGAATTGCTGAAATAAAGCAGCTTTTAGAAAACTACGAGCTAGATGCTATTATCGTCAACCATGACGACGAGTATCTATCTTATGAACTTAACGAAAGCCAGGAAAGAATAAAATATATTTCCGGATTTTCAGGATCAGCAGGTTATGTAGTTATTACAGCCAATCCAAAAGAAGAATTAAGCAATTCAGGTATTGACGTTACATCTAGCAAAGATGGGCATAAATACCATGCATCAAAAGGAAATGCTGTTTTTGTTGATGGCAGATATGTTGTTCAGGTTAAAGAACAAATAAGCTCTGAACTTTTTGATAACTATGACTTTTCCAAACTGTCTGTAGAAGATTACCTTTCTCAGGTTTTGAACAAGAATGCCAAGATAGGCATTGATATGAACTGCATAAGCTATAAGGAATATCTGAAAATTAAAGATACTCTTGAAGCTAACAACATGGAGCTTGTTCAAACAAACGGAAATCTTGTTGATAAAATCTGGTTTGATAAACCTGAAGAAGTCATATCCCCAATTGAAATTTTCAATGACGAATATAATGGATGTCCAAGCCCTAAAAAACGTCAGGAAATTGCTCAATACCTTAGAGATCATGAATTAGATGCCACTGTAATTTGTGATCCTGAAAGTATATGCTGGCTACTCAATATCAGAGGAAACGACAGAAAATGTCTTCCTATAATCAACTGTAAGATGGTAGCCTACTCAAATGAAGCTCTAGAATGGTACATAAATCAGGCTCATTTTGTTGGTGATGATATCGAGGACATGCTACAAGAACATGTAGGACATGTAGATATTTTCCCTGAAGAAAGATTTGATGAAGTACTAGATCGTCTTTGTCAGTCAAGCTGCTCTGTTCTTGTTGATCCTGACTCAACAAATGCTCATACCATGATGCACCTTTATGAAGGTGGAGCTAAGGTTGTAGAAGATATCGGTGTATGTCTTTTACCTAAAGCAAAAAAGAATCACATCGAGATTGCAGGTGAATATAAGGCTCATATAAAAGACGGTATTGCCATGTGCCGTTTCCTGTCTTGGCTTGATAATCTCACAAAGCTTGATATCCCTGTTGAAAATGATGAAGCCTTTACTAGAAGAGTTGAGGATACAACAGAGTTGGATCTTGCAAACAGAGCTTTGAGCTTCAGAAAAGTTGAAGAAGGCTTTATTGGATTATCATTTGATACAATCAGTGCTCTAGGCCCAAATGCGGCAATGTGCCACTATAACCATGAAAACGTAGCAGAGCCTCGTGCTCTTGGTCATGACAGCATTTATCTTATTGATTCTGGTGCACATTTTAATGAAGGTACTACAGATATAACAAGAACTATTCTTGTAAGTCCTCATATCAGTGATGAAATCAGAAAGATGTACACTACAGTGCTCAAGTCCCATATTGCTCTTGCAAGTCTGATTTTTCCAAGTGGAACCTCAGGAATGCAGATTGATGCTATTGCAAGACGACCATTGTGGGATCTTGGTCTTGATTATGCACACGGCACAGGTCATGGTGTAGGTCATGTACTATCTGTTCATGAAGGACCTCAGAATATTTCCTCAAAGAGATCATTAGTTCCTTTAGAACCAGGAATGGTTATTTCATGTGAACCTGGCTTCTACAAGGAAGGTGAATATGGAATCAGACTTGAGAATTTGCTGGTTGTTATTCCATGCACAAAGCCAGGTATGCAGCATATGTTATGCTTCTCACCATTAACCTTGGTTCCATTTGATAACAGACTAATTATCAAAGAACTGTTGTCACAAAAAGAAATCGACTATCTTAACAACTATCATCAAAATGTTAATAATGTAATCGCTGCGGCAGGTACTTCATTAACAGAAGATGAGCTCAACTGGCTGAATAAAGCTACAGCTACAATTTAGGACATATGAATTATGGTATTTTGGAAAAAAAATCTTCCAGGTTCTTTTTACTGTCAGACTAGACTTCAGCAGTTACCAACCTTTGCTGTAGATGCCAACAATTATACTGTTTTAGAAAACCCTCACCGTTTCTATACCAGACTACTTGAGTTAATCAAAGGTGCAAAAGAGCGCATTATGATTACCGCTTTATATCTTCAGGATGACGAAACCGGAAGAAAGGTATTAGATGCACTTTATGAAGCAAAGCAGCATAACCCAAGACTATATGTTAGAGTTTATGTTGATTTTCACAGAGCTCAAAGAGGTCTAATCGGCAAAGGACCTTCACTTGGCAACTCTGAGTTATATTACAAAAAAGCAAGAACTACAGATATTCCTCCTGCTATATACGGTGTTCCAGTCAAAAAAAGAGAAATCTTTGGCGTAATGCATTTAAAAGGTTTTGTTTTTGACGATACAGTTCTGTATACAGGTGCAAGCATTAACGATGTCTATATGGGTGAAAACGGAAGATATCGTTTAGACAGATACCATGAAATCAAATCAAAGTCTCTTGCTGATGCAATGTGCAACTATGCAACAACAGCTTTCCATAACAATCTTGCTGTACAAGATTTCTCTCAAGGACAGGTAAAATCAGCAAAAGAGATAAGAGATGAAATCAAAAAGCTTAGAAATCATCTTGCTGTAACACAGTATCAGATTAAAAACGAAAAACTACACGTAGATCAGGTTGGTTTAACTCCTATTGCAGGTCTAGGCAAAAAAGGAAATCAGCTGAATAAATCTGTTCAATGGCTTATCGGTGCTGCAAAGGAAAAACTATTTATCTGCACACCATATTTCAACCTTCCAAAGGTTCTCTCAAAAGCGGTTGAAGATGCTCTTCAAAGGGATATTCAGGTTACACTTGTAGTTGGTGATAAAAGAGCTAACGACTTTTTCATCCGTGAAGGTGAAAAATTCTCACCAGTGGGAGCTGTTCCTTATATATATGAACAGAATCTTAAGGCTTTTGTTGAAAAAAATCGTAAATACATAGAATCTGGTAATCTGAGAGTCAGACTGTGGACTGATGGTGACAACACCTATCACGTAAAGGGAATGTTTGTAGATAACTCTTTTGCTCTTATTACAGGTAATAACCTAAATCCAAGAGCTTGGGGACTTGATCTTGAAAACGGAATTATTATTTCTGATCCAAACCATTTATTGCAGGAAAAATTTGTTCATGAACAACAGTTCTTGTTAAAACATACCGCTGCAATCAATGGAGTAGATGATCTTGATTCCTTTGAAAGCTACCCTGAGGAAATTCAAAGACTACTCAAGAAGGTTAAAAGATTCAAAGCTTCTATATTTATTAAGCAGTTATTATAGAAAGCAAACGAGCATATGGTCCTAGATAATGATAGTAAATTTCATACATCAGATATCTCTACAATAAAGGGATTAGGACCTCGTTATGTTCACAGTTTCTACAAAAAGGGTATTTTTACTCTTTTTGATCTTCTTTTAGATCTTCCTTTTAGATATCTTGATAAGACAAAACTTACCAAGATAGCTGATGCCAAAATAGATGGATCATACTCGCTTATTGATGCTCATATTGTCAAAGTAAACAATATGACAAGTTCAAGAAGCAGAATTTTTAAACTCGGATTGCAAGATGAAACTGGCTATTTAGAAGCTGTATTCTTTAACCTACCAGTAAATTTCACAAAACAGTTTCAGGTAGGTGGTAGATATCTAGTATTTGGTTGTGTTAAGTTCAATGACTTTACATCCAATAAAAATATAGTACAGCCAAACATGACCAGACTGAATGAGTCTGAAATTATACAGCTAGAGGATAGACTGTCTCCTGTATATCATGCTGTAGAAAAAACACCTCAGGCTGTAATTAAAAAAGTAATTCATTCAACGCTTGAGACAATGCAAAACTTCCCTTTTGAAGAATTACTAGACAATAAGCACAACCCTTTTAAGATTTCATTTAATGAAGCTTTATACAATGCTCATTATCCAGTGGCTCAAAAGGACAGCACATCTAAATTTATCCTACAGAATACACAAAGTTTCAAAAGACTCTGCTTTGAGGAACTTGTTGCATATCAGCTCACTCTTATTTGTCTGAAAAAGAAAAACGAGACTAAGACTGCTTATAAATTGCAAGTAAATACCGATTTTATAAATCTCTTTATAAAGTCACTACCTTTTTCATTAACACCTGATCAGATGAAGGTATTTTCTCAGATAGCTGATGATCTAAGCCTTGAAAAACCAATGCTCCGCCTATTACACGGCGACGTAGGTTCAGGAAAAACACTTGTTGCTGTTATGTCTATGCTTATCTGTGCAAACAACCAAAAACAGAGTGTTCTGTTAGCACCAACAGAGATATTAGCAAAACAGCATTACAACACAATTTTAAAATTCACATCAGGCCTTAATATAGAAACAACTCTTCTTACAGGCTCTCTTAAGGCAAAACAAAGAGCAGAAGCTCTTGAAAAAATCCGTTCAGGAAAGGCATTGATTATTGTAGGAACCCATAGCTTATTTCAACCTGAAGTAGAATATAAAGAGCTTGTTTTCTCTGTTATTGATGAGCAGCACCGATTTGGAATCGATCAGAGGGTAGCTCTCCTGAAGAAAGCACCTTTAGGTAAGACACTGCATCAGCTTGTAATGACAGCGACACCAATTCCAAGAACACTGCAGTTAGCTCTATTTTCTGATTTGGACGTAAGCACAATTACAACGGTTCCAAAAGGAAGAAAGCCTATAAAAACTGTTGTAATGTCCAACGAAAAAAAAGATTTTGTAATATCAAGACTCAATGAAACTCTTAAAAATGGCAATCAGGTTTACTGGGTATGTCCTAATATTGAAGCTACTGAAGATAATGATGAATCAGTAACAACAAGTTTCAATGAGCTAAAAAACAAAATAAAAGGTTATAAAGTAGGCCTTCTACACGGACAGATGAGTTCTGATGAAAAAGATAGTGTAATGCAGGATTTCCTTGATGGAAAAATTTCTGTCCTTGTTGCCACATCTATTATTGAGGTTGGCGTTGATGTTCCAAATGCTAACATCATAATTATTGAAAAAGCTAATCGTTTTGGTCTTGCGCAGCTTCATCAGCTAAGAGGTCGTGTTGGCAGAGGAAGTCTCGATTCTAGCTGCGTTCTTCTTTATGATAAAGAAGATTGTACTGATAATGAAACAGCAGTTAAAAGATTACAGATCATGCGAGAAACAACCGATGGCTTTGTTATCGCAACAGAAGATTTAAAACTTAGAGGTCCTGGTGATGTAATCGGTCAGAGACAAAGTGGTTTTGATATATTTAAGTTAGTAG
The DNA here is from genome assembly GCF_019448115.1 of Succinivibrio faecicola. Classification (GTDB taxonomy): domain Bacteria; phylum Pseudomonadota; class Gammaproteobacteria; order Enterobacterales; family Succinivibrionaceae; genus Succinivibrio; species Succinivibrio faecicola. The sequence goes on from NZ_JAGFNY010000007.1 coordinate 39,201, forward strand.
ATGTAAGACGAGACTTTGAACTAATTAATGATGCAAGATCTGTTGCTTGTGATTTAATTGAAAATGACATTGAAAAAGTAAAAAAACTCATCGCAAGATGGTTTAAAAACTTCAATTTATAAGAATTTTGCTTATGGCACTAAGATCAAACCTTGCTCTGAGAAAGAATAGAAAGAAGCGCTCAGGATTTTTCAAATATCTCGTGGGCGGTTTTCTTGTTTTACTGATACTATTCGTGGGATTTATTCTGTATTTTAATGGAGAAAATATCAAAGCCCCACTCATAAGCTTTTTAAAAGAGAGAACATCATTATCAATCAACTGTAAAGAGATTGAATTCTCACCTCTGTATCCGAATATCATAAAAATTAAAGATATTACCGTAAACAAGTCCCATATTGACGAGATATACGCAGAATTCGATCTTAGAAGCTTGATAAAGTCAGATAATCTAGAGTTTAAATATCTTTATCTGAAAAATGCACAGATGGATGATGGCGATCTTAACCATATAGATGCAGAGCGATTTGGCTTTTTAAACTTTGAAATTAATAAGCTTGAACTTGTTGATTCTCCTTTAACTCTTTCTGCTCTAGTTGCTGAAAACGCAACTGCAATTCTAGAAAATGTTTCAGTAAATCAGAAAGGACAGCTAGCTTTTACAAGCGGAACAGTTCAGGTAAAAAAAGGCACTATAGATGGATATGAAATAAAAGATCTATATGCAAAGGTAAGTGAGGAGTCAGATTGTAGCAGAATTGAAAATTTCTCTACTAAAATTTACGGAGGAATTGTTAACGGTAGCTTCACAATAAATAAGCTTACTGATGAGATCACATTCCAAACTCTGAATATAAAAAACGTCATTTTAAAAAATCATAAACAACTTGCAAACAAATACGAAATCAAAGCACCTGTTGCATCTGTTGCAAATTCAGTACTTGCTATTCCATCATCAGACGTTTATTTTGGTCAGCTAAATGGAAAAATCTCTAATCTTGAAATCAAGAATGATGCCTTAGGTTTCATATTTAATGGAAGGGCAGGAGAAATATCTAAACCTAAGATGGGATTAAGCACTGACAGCAACACAGTAAGTGCAAGAGTTGATAAGAATAACATTACAGTAAAAATTCATGGAAAATACATCAATACAGATTTTGACCTTTGGTGTAAGTACAAAAAGAATAACGAAAATGACGAGTATAACTTACTGATCGATAAGATTACATTAAACAATGGTCGTATTGACCTTACTGATAATCTTATGAACTCCATTCATTCATCTGTGTTTGAACTTAATACAAAAATTGAAAACCTAAATATAAGAAACGTCGAATTCGTATCAAATATTGATGATTTTCCACTTACCGTAAAAAATTTCAATTTAAAAGGCAGAAGCATTTCTTTCAATTTAAAAGATAAGAGTTATATTTCAAATGGCATATTTACCATTGAATTGAATAGTGGTTATTACAGAGATCTGTTTTTTAAAGAGCTGAAACTAAAAAGCAAAATCTCTGATGAGAATACTCTGTTTAATCTAGAAAAAATAACCTTTAATAATTCATCTGCATCAGGAATATACAACTATAACAGTAAGAATAATTCTCTTACTGCTAGATTTAATGCCAATGATTTTGATGTTACTGAGTTGAACTCTGATTTAATCAAGAGACTTGTAAACGGCAAGGTTAATTTAAAGCTTGAATTGAATACACAAGACAGTATTTCAGAATTGACAAGTGCCCCTAGCTACACAGAAATTACAGATGATTATCTTAGAAAGGAAAATCTAATTCTTCGTCTAAGAGGAAAAATTAACCTAGAAAGTAAACAATTTTTTATCTCTGGTTTTGGACTTGATCTTCTCAACGGAGGCAAAGAAGGCACCTATACATTTACAGAAGATGAACTCATAGAGGCATTAAAAGAAAGCGACTGTGGATTGTATAAACTTGCAGTCAGTCTAAAGATTGATAATGGAATTGCAAAAGTTTCCGGAAAAACTGAGCTGACATCATCTTCTGTGAAAACCTACGGTGAGTATGATCTTTTATCAGAGAAGTTAAATTTACATGCTCTTTTAAGGACTTTTACAAAAGGAAACATCTCTGCTTTCCACATTACAGGAAATAAAAATGCTCCTGTATATACTCTTAAAGCTCTAAAAAGAGATGAGATTAGAACAGGGCTAGTGCGCCTGCCTAAACAAAAAGAAGAAGAGATCGAACAAAAAGTTACACAAGAAAAGAAAAAAGAGAATATTATTGAAAAACCATCTACTAGCACAGTAGTAGAAGATAACATACAACTAAGCGAAGATAGTGCTAGCAGTGATGCAATGACAATTGCTAATGAAACAACAGAAAGTGAGAAACAAAAAGAGCCTGAAACAGTTTCAGAAAAAGAAGAAACTTCTTTGAAAGAAAAAGAACAACAAGAATTAGATGCTTTTGAAAAAGAACTGTTGCAGTAAAAACTGCAACAGTGTTATTAGCGTTTAGTATCTGAACTTGAAACCTTGATCTTGATGGAAGGTTTTTTATTTGGAGATGACAGTTCATCAGAACCTAATGTTGAGCCAGTTACATTAGCAAGATAAACCATAAAACTTGGAACATTCTCTGACATACCTGTTCTTACTACACCAAGAGATGCAGTAAATTCAGCGCCTAATAAAACAATCCACCAGCTTATATATATCCAAACAAACAAAACAGGAATGATGGCAATTGCACCATATATTGCCTCGTAGTTTGAAAAATTAAGAACAAATACAGAGAACAGTTTCTTAGAAACTTCAAAGACCACAGTAACAAATACTGCACCTAATAAAGCATCCTGAAGTTTAACTCTAACTCTTGGAACAATTACATAAATTGCAGTTAGAACAGCACATTCAATAATAATAGGAAAAATAAAATATACCAGCATAAGTGGTATTCCAATAGACCCTTTATTTGTGCTGAAGGCATATCCCATTACCTTTGTAAAAATCCAAATGATAATGCCAAGAGCAATAGGACCTAATGTCAGCATGGTCCAGTATATTGCAATCATGGTACCTAATTTTCTTCTGCCTCCACGCCAGATCCTATTAAGGCACTGATCAATTGATCGAACCAGCAGCAGAGAAATAACGAAGAATGCAACTGTACTTGTTGCTGTCAGCTTGCCTGAATGCTCAATAAATGTTCCTACATAGTTACTCAGTGATTCAGCAAATACAGGCATAAAATTTGTTGTCGCAAAAGATTTGAGTGATTCGCGGAATTCCTCAAATGAAGGAAAAACAGCGAAAACATAAAAAATGACTGAAATTGCAGGAATAAGAGCAAGAATTGAAGTAAAAGACAGTGCTGATGCCTCAAGACCAATAGAATCCCTTCTTACACGATTAAAAAAATATAAATATAACTCTTTCACAACAAATCCTATTTGATAGTTTTTCTTTTTAAATTATACAGTTTTAGATTTTTTTTACATTTAAAAATCTCCAAAAAACAAAATTGAAAAGTTTTTTCAATTCTTTTTTTTCAAAAAATGTAAGATAGGTCAAAAATACGGTAAAATACGCCCACAATTTTTTATCAATCCTAAATTCAGGATCCAAATTTACAGGTTTATAAATATGGATGTTCAGAAAATCCGTAACATTGCCATTATTGCGCATGTTGACCATGGTAAAACTACTCTAGTAGATAAATTATTACGCCAGTCTGGTACTCTTGATCGTAATGAAATCGGTCAAGAACGTATCATGGACTCTAACGATATTGAAAAAGAGCGTGGTATTACTATTCTTTCAAAGAATACCGCAATCAACTGGAACGACTATCGTATCAATATCGTTGATACCCCAGGCCACGCAGACTTCGGTGGTGAGGTTGAGCGTGTTATGTCAATGGTGGACTCAGTTCTTCTGTTAGTTGATGCAGTTGACGGTCCTATGCCACAGACAAGATTCGTTACACAAAAAGCCTTTTCTGCAGGTTTAAAGCCAATTGTTGTTATCAACAAGTGCGACCGTGAAGGTGCTCGCCCAGATTGGGTTATCGATCAGGTTTTTGATCTTTTTGATAATCTTGGTGCAACAGATGAGCAGTTAGATTTCCCTGTAGTATATGCTTCAGCATTCCAGGGTTGGGCTACATTGGATTTAGCAAATCACGGCGATAACATGGAGCCTTTATTCCAGACCATCGTTGACAGAGTATCTCCTCCTGAAGCTGATTTAAACGGCCCTTTCCAGATGCAGATCTCTTCACTTGATTACAACTCATTCGTAGGTGTTATCGGTGTTGGTCGTGTAAAGCGTGGTGTTGCTAAGGCAAATTCACAGGTTACTATCATTGATAGAGATGGTAATACAAGAACTGGCAAAATCGGTCAGGTTCTAGGTTACCTAGGATTACGCAGAGCTCCTGTTGAATCAGCAGAAGCTGGCGATATCATTGCAGTTACCGGTCTTGGTGAATTAAAGATTTCAGATACTATCTGTGATAACTCAAAGGTTGAAGCATTACCTGCACTGTCAGTTGATGAGCCAACAGTATCAATGAACTTCTGTGTTAACACTTCACCTTTTGCAGGCCGTGAAGGTAAGTTTATTACATCAAGAAATATTGAAGAAAGATTACGTCAGGAGCTTGTTCACAACGTGGCTTTACGCGTTGAAACAACAGAAGATACCGATCGCTTCAAGGTTTCTGGCCGTGGTGAGTTACACTTATCAGTTCTTATTGAAGAAATGCGTCGTGAAGGATATGAATTAGGCGTTTCAAGACCAGAAGTTATTCTTCACAAAGTAGACGGCAAGACAATGGAACCTTATGAGGTTTTAACCTTAGATCTTCAGGAAGAACACCAAGGTCCTGTTATGGAAGAACTTGGTATCCGTAAAGGTGATCTGAAGAATATGGTTCCAGATGGCAAGGGTCGAGTAAGACTAGATTACAGAATTCCTGCTCGTGGCCTTATCGGCTTCCAGTCTTTATATATGACTTTAACCTCAGGAACAGGCCTGATGTACCACACATTCGATTCTTATGATGAGTATGTTGGTGGCACAATTGGTGAGAGACAGAATGGTGTTCTTATCTCAAACGATACAGGTAAAACTGTTCCTTACGCTTTATGGTTCTTACAGGAGCGCGGACGCCTGTTCGTAGATCCAGGTGAGGAAGTATACGAGGGTGAGGTTATAGGTTTACATGTAAGATCTAACGATCTGACTGTTAACCCATTAAAGACAAAGAAATTAACCAACGTTCGTGCTGCAGGTTCTGATGACAACATCATCTTAACTCCTGCTGTTCATATGACTCTTGAGCAGTCACTTGAATTTATCAACGAAGACGAGTTAGTTGAAGTTACACCTAAGAGCATTCGTATCAGAAAGAAGAACCTTTCAGAGCTCGATCGCGTACGTGCATTCCGTGCTGCAGGTGGAAAGAAAGACGAATAATACCTTTTACCTTTCAGAAAGAAACCGCTTAACAATAGTATGGCCCCTGAAATTGATCACTTAAGTTTCTAGGTCATACTAACAAGCGGTTTCTTTATTTTTAAAGGCCTACTTTCTTAATTATTTGCCAATCCGTTTAAACGGTAACTTTCATCAATAAAAGCAAAAATAGTTTCTAAAGGACAACCTTCATTTAAAACAATTGAAAGCCAGTTTTTCTTGTTCATGTGATAACTAGGGAAAAAATGAACCTTATCAACTATTGAATCAATCTTTTCTGGATCAACTTTTACATTGAGAACTTCCATTTTTCCAACACCTTTACCTGTAAGTGTTTTTCTATTACATATTAGTAAAGCTGCAAACCATTTTTTGTTATCTTCCCGTCTGAAAATACCTTCATCAGAATTGAATCTTTCTTTCCACATACATTCTATTGGTGCACCGTACTTTTGATTGATATATTCAATTATTTTCTGCCACTGTAATAAAAACAGATCAGATATGGCACAACTGTTTTTTATAGAATCCTCAAGTTTATATATTTCATTTCTTAAAGACTGAATATATTCACCTTTAGCCTTTGGAGAAAGATGAAGTCTGAACTCTTCATTTGTTAATGAATCTAAAACTGTTACTGAAATATTTTCTTCTCTATCTAGCCTTGCAATAAGGATAAGATCTAAACTTTCAATACTTTTCTTGAATATAAATTCATCATTGTTTTTTTCAAATCCAAAGGAAATAAGAGAACTTTCTTTATACTTTTTCATTTTGAAACTTTAAAATATGATTTTTGAGCACCATTATTGATCTATTATTTATCCAAACAAAAAAAATTTTTACATAAAATTACATATTAATTTCATTATTTAATTGAATATTAAGCATTTTTAGTAAAAATGACCATAAAAAGCAGTTTTATGTATTGCACTTAATTTGTGCACTGAATTAAAATAGGACAAAAATGTTGCACAATAAGTTACATTTAGAATAAACGGTGACTTATGCTAGACAAAGAATATACAAACTTGCTTGAGAGCTTAGCGACGGCAGTTATTGTAACTGACGTACAGCTAAACATTGTCTACGCAAATATGGCTGCCGAACAGTTATGTGGAATATCAAGACACAGACTGGTTGCACAGCATAATATTGTTGATTTTATCGATAAAAAAGAAACAGCCGTTATCAATACATTCAAGGAAACAGATTACAGTGACGGCTTCCAGGGGTTTTCTGCTGCTGGAGTAAAGTTTACTGCATATCCTGGTGTCTCTTCTAAAGCAGATATTGCAGTTTATCAGTACAACAGTATTCACTTTAAAGGGCTTCTCATTGAAATTCATACCATCGCAAGACAAGAAAAACTTATCAATCAGATTCAGCAGAATTATCAGTACAGCGCAGCAAGAGATCTGATTCGTTCACTAGCACATGAGATTAAAAATCCATTAGGAGGAATCAGAGGTGCAGCTCAGTTACTTGAAATGTCCTTTTCAAGTGTTGATGGTATTAAAGAATATACAAATGTAATTATTGAACAGACTGACAGATTAAAAGAACTAGTAAATAATCTTTTAGGACCTCAAAAGCCAAATCCACTTGAGAAAGTAAACATTCACTATCTCATTGAAAAAGTTTTAAAACTTATTTCAATGCAGCAAGATAGCAAAGAAATTAAAATAATAAGAGACTATGATCCTAGCCTTCCTGAGCTTTCTCTAGATATCAACAGTGTTGAACAGGTTTTAATAAACATCGTAAACAATGCTGTACAGGCTCTTAATGAAGTTCATACAGAGAATCCTTATATTCTGATAAAAACAAGAGCTAGCACAAGAACAATTATCAGAGATAAAAAACATCCAACATCTCTTAATGTAATCATTGAAAACAATGGACCTAAGATACCAGAAAAAATTCTGCAGACTGTTTTTTACCCTATGGTTACCACAAAAACAAACGGAAACGGTTTAGGTTTATCAATAGCTTTAAATATTATTGAGCGTCACAATGGAACAATCGAATGCAACAGTGACGATCATAAAACATCTTTTAAGATTATTCTTCCATATACAAAAGAAGACACTGGAGAAAAACTATGAATCCAATGATCTGGGTCATCGATGATGATACAAGTATCCGATTTGTATTTGACAAAGCTTTGGATGCAAACAAAATCACTCATCGACTATTTGAGAATGCTGAAGCTGCACTAGATGCAATCAAAAAAGAAACACCTGATGTAATTATTTCAGATATAAGAATGCCAGGTATGGATGGTCTTTCTTTGATAAAAAGAATACATGAAATTGATGAAAATATTCCTTTCATCATTATGACTGCTCATTCTGATCTATCTTCAGCAATCGATGCATATGATGAAGGTTCTTTTGAGTATCTGCCAAAACCATTTGATATTGATCAGGCTATCAGCGTAATCAGAAGAGCCGCTGTACACAGAGTAAACATGCTTCAGATGCTTGATCAAAAAGCACAGCAGGCTGTTGCTCCTATTACTGAACCTGCCCATGAGGAAACAGAAATAATTGGTAAATCTCCTGCTATGCAAGAGGTATTCAAGTTTATTGGTCGTATTTCAAAAACCGAATTACCAGTTTTGATTCATGGTGAAGTTGGAACTGGTAGAAGTCAGGTCGCAAAAGCACTGCATAATCACGGTTCAAGAAAAAACAACAAATTTGTATCAATCAATATGTCTTCTGTTGCACAGGAAATGGTTAAATATGAACTGTTTGGTGATGCATCTAAAGATATAAATGAATGTGCTATTGTGAAAGCTGATGGTGGCACCCTGTTTATCAGTGAAATTGGCGATATGCCAATTGAATGTCAGAACAGACTTCTACAGCTTATACAGCATCAAGAATATACACCTATCGGCTCTACTGAGCAGAAACATGCAAATGTTCGTATTATTGCATCAACATCTCATGATCTCGAGCATATGGTAGAGACTGGTGCATTCAATTCAGATCTGTACTACAGACTGAATATTATAAATATCAACATTCCACCTTTAAGAGATAGAAACAACGATATTCCAATGCTTGCAAAGCACTTTTTAGCTCAGAGTGCTATTGATGGTCACACAGAGCCTAAGAAACTTACATCTGAAGTATTGGTTTTCCTTTGCAGACTACCATGGCCTGGTAATGTAAGACAGCTGAAAAATCTTTGTAAGTATCTTACTATCATGGTAACAGGAAGAGATATTCAGCTTGTTGATCTTCCATCTGAATTCTTACATGCAAATTCAAATCAGAATAAGTTAAACAATCAGGCTAATGTTCAGAATAAGGAAAATGCAACTTGGCAGGATTTACTCAGAGTGTGGGTAAATACAAAACTAAAGTCAGGAGAGCATGACATTCTTAACGAGGCTGTACCTGAATTTGAAAGGATCATGCTTGAGGCGACATTAAACTTTACCGGTAATCACAAGCAAGAATCAGCAAAACTTCTTGGATGGGGAAGAAACACCCTTACAAGAAAAATCAAAGAACTCAATATCAATTAGTTATAAAAACTAATAATATAAAAACCGAAGGGAGCAATAATTCCTTTCGGTTTTGTCTTTTTGAATATTACTAATGATTTAATTTCCAAATATTCATCATCTAAAAAAGTGCTTAATTTATATCAAAGTCACAAAAGCAATAACAAATTACGGAAATTATCTAATTTGTCACCTAAGATAAAAAATGTAACTTTTGGAGGCCATATGTCAGAAACACATATAAAATCAATTGATAGTAACGACATGATCCTTACATTATGTCAGAGTGTGTCAAATGTAATTACCACAGCTACAGGATGCAAAACAAATTACGCACCTCTTATTCAGAAAATAACCAAAACTATTCTCGCACCTGATATAGGTACCTTTGTTATGTTCACAGGTTCTTTTTCAGGTATGGTCGTATTAAACTTTCCTAAAGAAACTGCAATGGAAATTTATACTAAGTACATGAAAAACATGGGTATGAAAGATAATGAAATTGCAAAAAACTATACACAAGAAGAGGTAAGTAATACTTTAGGCGAGCTTATGAACCAGATCCTTGGAAACTTTACTAGAATAATTAGTGAAGATTTGCATATAAGGATCGACCAATCACAACCAAAAATGCTAGTATTACCACGTGAAGTTCAGATTAGCATTTCCGTTAATCTTGATAATCCAAAATTCGGCAAAGTAACCTTCAATACAGAAGGTGGCAATGTCTTTTACGTGGAACTTGCCATGGATGACACAAGTTTTGTTGCACTCAAAGGATTTGAGAGCAGAACAGAGCTTTCTCCTGATGACATCCTTGAGCAATACAAGCAAGTATAATTGTTCATGAGCGATATTATCCAAACAGAAAAACTTGATTTTAGAAAAACAAAATTTGTAACTTCAGCACCAGATATTAAGGCTCTTCCTAGAAGCAATGGTGCTGAAATTGCTATTATTGGCAGATCTAATTCAGGTAAATCATCTTCTATCAACGCAATATGCGATCAAAAAACTCTGGCAAAAACATCAAGAACTCCAGGTCGAACTAGACTCATCAACTTATTTGAAGTTGCTAAGGGAAAGGTATTAGTCGATCTTCCTGGTTATGGTTATGCTCAGGTTCCTGAGAATATGAAAAGACAGTGGCAAAAGGCGATGAGTGACTATCTTCAGAAGAGAGATTGCCTTGGTGGTCTTGTCCTGACAATGGATATTCGTACACCTCTTCGTGACCACGACAGAATGATTATTGACTGGTCTATTGCCGCAAATCTTCCATGTCTTATTCTTTTAACTAAAGCAGACAAATTCGGAATCAACAAAAGAAGAGAAGTAATTGGTGAAGTAAAAACTGCTCTTAGCGAGTTTGGTGGTAACTTTACAATTATCGCATTTTCAGCTCTTAAGAAGATCGGTATTGATGAAGCAAGAGCAGTTTTAAACAACTGGTTCTCTATGATGCATACCGATGACAATAACGAAGAGTAATATATAATTACTTAATTTTTTTGATATTAGATTATTATGGCTAAAGGTACCTTATACATTGTTTCAGCACCATCAGGTGCTGGAAAATCATCTTTGATTGATGCAATTTTAAAGAGATTCAATGCTGATGATTCTCTTCGTCTTTCTGTATCCCACACGACAAGAGCTCCTCGCGGAGAAGAAGTTGATCATGTCAGCTACCACTTCGTAACAAAAGAAGAATTTGAAGCTCTTATTGAGAGAAATGCCTTTTACGAATATGCAAAAGTATTTGATAACTACTATGGAACTTCAAGAGAAATTGTTGAACAGTGGCTTGAAGAAGGTAAAGATGTATTTTTAGACATCGATTGGCAGGGAGCAAGACAGATAAGAGAACAGACTCCTGGAGCTAAAGGCATTTTCATTATTCCTCCATCTTTAGAAGAATTAGAAAGCAGACTAAGAAAAAGAGGAACCGATGCTGAAGAAGTTATCGTAAAGAGAATGAACAAAGCTATCAGCGAAATATCTCATTACAACGAGTATGACTATGTCATCATAAATGATGATTTTGAGCAGAGCGTTTTAAACCTCAGATCTATTATTCTTGCAAACAGATCTTCAACAAAAAATCTAGAGCAGGAAGTAAAAGCTAAGTTTCAGCTATAATTAAAAATATTCAGTTATAAATAAAGAGGAACTATCCTCTTTATTTATATGGAAAAACAATCTAATCCCAAATTTATCCGATTATATGCTGTTTTTCTAAGTTTTATTGAGCTTTACTCTATGCATTCTTATATGTATAATGCATGTACTTTTTTACTTCAGTCAATAATTCCATATGTATTTTTGTTCATAAACTTAACGGTTTAGGGATTTTTATACCTTTGGATTTTGATTTTTTTATGAAAAATTTGTAATTAATCTAAGTTAATAGATAGATTTTTCACTAATTTTTTCTTTTAGGGTGTAAAATCAAAGTAACCCTAAAGAGAACAACCTTATAGTAGAAGGTAAATATAAATGGCAAGAGTTACCGTAGAAGACGCAGTAGCAAAAGTTGGTAATCGTTTTGATTTAGTATTACTAGCAGCTCGTCGTGCACGTCAGATCTCATCAGGAAGCAATCCTTTAGTAGAAGAGGACAAGGATAAGCCAACCGTTATTGCTTTACGTGAGATTGAAGAAGGTTTAATTACCAAAGAATTCTTAGATAAACAGGATAGAAAAGAACATCTTCGTGATGCTTCTATTCAACCTGCTGATAATGAATTCGCTCCTATTGATGGCGCTGAGATGTTCGGCTAATCAGGAGTTTCTATGGGAGAGGAGCACACACTCATACCTAAATGTGAGAACATGCCTCCGCTAGAGCAGGCACTATCCTCTCCTAACTTCCCTTTTTATGCTCACCTAAGAGATATTGTCTGCCAATATCTGCCAAAAGACTGTGTCGAAACCATCGACAGAACTTTCTTTGTTGCTGATTTCGCTCATAAAGAACAGAAAAGAGCTTCAGGCGAACCTTATATTATCCACCCTATTGCTGTAGCAACTGTTATAGCACAAATGCACCTTGATGTTGAATCAGTTCAGGCTGCACTACTGCATGATGTTGTCGAAGATACTGAAATAACATCTTCCATGCTTGAACAGGAATTCGGTTCAACAGTTAATGAAATTGTTGAAGGTGTTACAAAACTTGATAAACTGCGCTTCCACGATTATAAAGAAGCACAGATGGAAAACTTTAGAAAGATGATCCTTGCTATGACTAAGGACATTAGAGTTATCCTTATCAAACTCGCCGACAGAACCCATAATATGCGCACTCTAGGTGCTCTAAGACCTGATAAAAGAGTACGCATCGCAAAAGAAACCCTCGAAGTATTCGTTCCAATAGCAAACAGACTTGGTATTTCTGATGTAAGAGCAGAACTTGAAGAGCTATGCATGGCATCTATCTATCCAATGAGATACCGTGTGTTAAAAGCAGCTGTTACAAGAGCAAGAAACAACAGAAAAGAAGTAGTGTCTGGTATCCTTGAGGCTATTACAGGCAGACTAAAAGAAGCAGGAATTGAAGGAAGAGTAACAGGTAGGGAAAAAAGACTGTATTCCATATACAGAAAAATGGTACAGAAGGAACTACAGTTCAGAGAAATCATGGATGTTTATGGTTTCAGAATTATTCTTAAAGATGTAGATTCCTGTTACAGAGTACTAGGACAGATGCATAATCTATTTAAACCTCGGCCAAACGGTTTTAAAGATTATATTGCAATTCCAAAACTTAATGGCTATCAGTCATTGCATACCTCCCTTGTAGGCCCTCATGGTGTGCCTATTGAAATACAGATTAGAACAGAGCTGATGGATCATATGGCAGCACGTGGTGTTGCAGCTCATTGGTCATATAAAGAAAACGGATCTAAAGCTGTTTCAACAGCATCTCAGAAAAATGCTCAGGATTGGATTAAGAACCTAATAGACTTACAGCAAAGTGCAGGATCTTCACTTGAATTCGTTGAAGATGTTAAAACGGATCTATTCCCAGACTCAATCTTCGTATTTACACCAGATGGAACCATCTATAACCTTCCAAAAGGTGCAACTCCAGTTGATTTTGCATATGCTCTTCATACCGATATAGGACATCATTGTATTGGTGCTAGAGTTAACCATCATGTATTCCCATTATCAAGATCGTTACAGTCTGGACAATCTATTGAAATTATTACTTCAAAGAATTCATGTCCTAATGCTATCTGGTTATCCACTGTTGTAACATCAAAGGCTAGATCCTGTATCAGACAGTACTTAAAAGGTCTGCGATCTCAAGAATGTGTTCTTATTGGAAGAAGACTGCTTCAGAATACACTACGTTCAGTTCGAATTGAATCTTTAACTCAAGACCAGATTCAGAGTATTTTAGATAACTTCAATGAAAAGGACATGAATGCTCTGTTCAGCGATATTGCAATGGGCAATATCCTTACTGTAGCTGTTGCAAAATTCTTAGATCCTGATTCTCATCACCACCATGAACTTCCTGTTAAGGGAACTGGTGGCTTACCGTTCACATTTGCTCAGTGTTGTATGCCAATTCCTGGGGACAATATCATAGCTCATATTGCACAGGGTCGTGGTATTGTTATTCACAACGAGAACTGTAAGAACTTCAGAGAAGAAGATAGAGTTCCAGGTAAAGTTTTAAATGTAAGCTGGAATATGGCAGTAACAGCAAATATGGACTTTAAGACTACCCTTTTAATTGAACTGAACAACCGTCAAGGTATTCTTTCTGAAATATCTAATGCAGTTGATATTGCAGGATCAAAGATTGAAAGTATCAATTCAGATCTGAAAGACGAAAAAACATTTCTTATCAATCTTATCGTTACAGTTAAGGACAATCTGCACCTGACTAGTGTTATAAAACGAATAAAAGCAGTTCCAAATGTGATCTCAGTCTATCGCAGACGATAGTATCCTCTTGTAAAGTCACCTTTGTTTTTCTATATTTTCTATATGCAAATCAAAATAATAGGTGGCAATCATGAATAAGTACGCCAAAGAATTCATTGATGAAAAAACTCTTATCAAAGATAAAGATAAACTTGAGCAGTTCTATATTGATAATACAGAAGATCTAAGCTTTATCAATAACGAGAACCTCACTCTTACTGCTACCAGACTTAAAGTTAAAGATCCTGTTAATTCTTTAGTGATAATCCCAGGTAGAGGCGAAATAGCTCATAAATTCTATGAATTTTTCTATACCCTTTATAATCTGAAAATCGAGGCTATTGTCATTTTTGCCAGAGGACAGGCTGCATCATCAAGAATATTAAAAGATAAAAACAAATGTCATATAGAAAGATTTGAGGATTTAGCAAAAGATATCTGCTTTGTGCTTGAAAAACTTAATATAGACAACTACAAACTGCTTGCATTCTCCTTAGGAGGATTGATTTCTCTTGATATCATCAAGAACATGAAGAGAAGACCTTCAAAAGCAGCTTTAATTGCCCCATATATATGGCCATACTTCAATTTACCTGATTACATACTCAAATCATTTGTTTTTCTTGCAGGAACACTACCTTTTGTAAGAACAATGTATACACCTCATGGAAAAGAATACAAGAGACTGGAATTTGTAGGTAATCACCACGCCCATTCAAAAGCTCGTTTTGAGAATTATCATGATTATTTTGCTGAGCATAGAGAAATTGCTATAGGTGGACCGACATACCATTTTGTAAAGGAAGCAATGAAAAAACAGTTAGAGCTTATAAACTCTGACTTTGAATTCGATATTGACATATATTGTCAGAGTGCAGGCAAAGACAAGGTTGTTTCCACACCCAAGGCAAAAGAGTTTTTCTTAAAACATAAAAATGACAAATGTCCGCCTCGTTTTGAAATTATTGATAATTGTTTTCATGATTTGATAAACGAAAGTGATGAATATAGAATAGATGCATTAGCAAAAGCTTTAGAGTTTCTATTCGATTAGGTTATAAACATGACAGATAGTTCAATTGTTGAGGAAAAAATCCCCGTAAATATCATTACCGGATTTCTTGGAAGTGGCAAAACAACATTACTGAATCACTGGGTAAATTCAAAAGAATTCAAAGATACTCTAGTTCTGATTAATGAATTTGGCGATGTAGGCCTTGATCATGAACTGGTTGAATCAGTGGATTCTTCTGTTGTTTTACTTCAATCTGGTTGTATATGCTGCTCACTGCAAGGAGCATTAGTTGATAGCCTTGTAACAAATCTAATAAAGGCCGAACGAGGAGAAATTCCTAAATTCAAACGAGTTATCATCGAAACAACAGGTCTTGCTGATCCTGCTGGTGTTATTAGTACTTTAAATGGTGATGATTATTTACTTGATCATTACTACCATGACGGAACTATTACTGTTCTTGACGGAGCTAATATTAGGGATCAATTAAAGAAACAATACGAAGCAGTAAAGCAGATTGCACTTGCAGATATTATTATCGTAAGCAAAACAGATATGATAGATTCAGACGAACTTGATTCTATCTATGAAGCTGCACAAAAAATTAATCCCTCTGTAAAAATCTATCCTGCTGTAAAAGGTAATTTATCTCCTAACATTCTGTTTGAAGTAGGACCTTATAAGGATCACGATGCTGCATATGATAAGAAGGTTAGCTCCTGGATTTCTATAAACACAACATCAAATGGATTTGCATCTTCTTTCAGACCAGCAACAGTTTCTGGAAATGTAGGTGTCGCAAAACAGAAGATTATTGCTCATTCTGATATAGATTCCTTTGCTTTGGAATTTGAGACTCCTCTTGAGCCTTTAGCTCTATTAGCAGCATTATCTGCTGTCACAACACAGTATGGTGATTCTCTATTAAGACTCAAAGGCATTTTAGATCTTAAAGATCAGGATAAACCTGTAGTTGTTCATGGTGTAGTAGGAAACCTATATCCATTATCAGAACTTCACTCATGGCCACAGGGACAAAAGAAATCCAAGCTAGTTTTTATCTGCAGAAAAAGCGTTCTTGAGCAGATAAAACATATGTTCAATGAGGTCATGTCAGATCCTGAATCAGCATCAAAAGCTTATTATCAGAGTATGATAGACAATATTGAGAGAGCAGATGATCTAGATAATCCTTACGGAAACTCTTACTAAATAAGCATATTTTGCATAAAATTATGCATCTGTTCTTCGAACAGAACAAAATATAAGAATTCTCTGAATTTTCAAAGAATTCTTTATATTCTGATTGTAACTAGACTACAAAATTTAAAAATAATCCCGCTAAAGCGGGATTAATTCAAAGGACTTTATTACTGAATTTCTTCTCTTGTTGTATCACCAGTTACAACGATTTCAACACGACGATCTGGTGCTAAACAGTTAATTAAGTTTGTACGGCCCTTTACGCCATCACACTTATTTCCTGTTACAGGTGAGCTCTTACCCTTACCTTCTGATACATTTACCTTAACACCCTTTGCCTGAAGCTCATTTGATACTGCATCAGCACGGCGCTGTGATAACTTGTTGTTGTATGCATCAGAGCCTAAACGATCTGTATAGCCATATACTTCAAATTCTGTATTATCAAATTTGTCAGATGAAGAAACAACATCATTGATTGCTTTCTTACCTTCTGCTGAAAGATTTGAACCATCAAATGGGAATAATAAGCCTGCTGCTAAAGAGTGGTTCTCTGTGATACGAACAGTCTTCTTTGGAGCTGGTTTTGGAGCAACTACAGGCTCTTCTTTCTTACCAAATGTATACTGAACGCCTACATATAAAAGACCGTTATCGATTCTTTCACCAGTTGTAGTCTTAGCTGCTTTATATAAATAATCGTAACCTGCTCTTAAAGCTAACTGGTTGTTAACTGCCCACTGAGCACCAATACCAGCTACAGCGCCCCATTCACGACTATGACCTGTAGCTAGTGTTGTCATATTGTAGGTAGGGCCCACCTTGAAGAAAATATCTGAACCATTGTTATCTAATGGCATTGCAATTCTGCCATATAACTCAATAATATTTGAATGTAATTTTGTATCGCCTGTAGATAAAGTTGTACCGTTAGATAATTGGCCATCAATTTTGTACTTATTACCATTTAAGTAATCATATCCAGCACCTAAAGCGAACCAATCTGTAAAATTATACTCGCCGTTTAGCTTGAAACCATATCCGTGTCTATCTGATAATTTTTCTTTATATTTAGCGTTTACGCCATTTGAAAATGTGTAAGCTTTATAACCAAAATTATGATCAAAAGCGTAATTCCAACCAGCTGCAGCACCTACAGAGTAAGTACCTTCAACAGCTGAATTTGCAGTTAGTGAAACACCTAAAGCTACTGCTAAAGCAAGTAAAGATCTTTTCATAATAGTTCCTATAAATATGATTAAACGATAAAAAGTTTAGTCGTATTTGCTTAGTTAAGTATTAGACGGATTTATAAGAAGAATTAAAAAGAAAAAGGCTATAACAATTTTTTTTGCTATAGCCTTATAGATCAGCTTATTAAATGATTATATTATAACTGCTCTTCTTTTGTGGTATCGCCAGTGATAACGATCTCTACACGACGATCTGCAGCTAAACAGTTGATAACATTGTTACGGCCCTTTACACCATCACACTTGTTACCAGTAACAGGAGAAGACTTACCTCTACCTTCTGAAACCTTTACAGTAACACCTTTGTTCTGTAACTCATTTGTTACAGAATCAGCACGGCGCTGTGATAACTTGTTATTGTATGCATCAGAGCCTAAACGATCTGTATAACCATAAACTTCAAATTCAGTATTCTGTAAAGCCTTTGATGATTCAACAACATCATTGATTGCTTTCTTTCCTTCAACTGATAGATTTGAACCATCAAATGGGAATAATAAACCAGCAGCTAATGAGTGATTCTCTGTTACACGAATAGTTTTCTTTGCAACAGGAGCCTGAGGTACAGGAGCCTCAGCTTTTGGTGCACCGAAGGTATACTGAAGACCTACGTATAAAAGACCGGTATTAATCTTATCAGATGAGTCATCAGATTTAGTAGTTTTAAAGAAGAAGTCGTAACCTGCACGGATTGCAAGTGCTTCATTTACAGCCCACTGACCACCGATACCTGCAACAGCGCCTAACTTACGGTCTGTATCGCCAGCAACTTTAAACCATGAAACAGCAGGACCAACTTTGAAGAAAATATCAGAACCGTTGTTATCTAAAGGCATAGCTAATCTTGCATAAAGCTCTGCAACATTTGCCTTAAACTTTTCTGAACCATATTTTTCGGAAGTTCCATCTGAATATGTTGAAGACAACTCAATCTTACCGCCTCTCATATGGTCCCAAGCTAAACCTAAGCCTAAATAATCAGTGAAATTGTATTCACCGTTTAACTTAAATCCATAACCATTGCTATCAGAAATATTTAACTTGTCGAATGAGTCATCTGTTACATTATAAGTAGTATTGAAATTTTGTTCAAAATAGTGGGTCCAACCACCTGCTGCACCAACAGACCATGTACCCTCAACAGCAGCATTTGCAGATAAAGAGCAAGCTGCAGATAATACTAATGCTAAAGCGGACTTTTTCATTTTTATACCTTCAAGAATAAAATATTCAAGTATTATTAAATTATTATCCCTAATTTTAGGAATGTTGAAATTTTATCACTAATCAAATCAGGAAGATTACAATATTTGTGCGTATATATGATAATTTCTTTCACTAGTTTTCAACAAAAATCGAAAAGATGAAAACTATTTTAAGAACTAAAAAATCGGAATTGTGCAGATACAAAAAAAAGCCCTGAATTTTCAGGGCTTTATATAAACTTTTGCAAAAGTTCATAACAAGATTATTTAATCTTGCCTTCCTTGTAAAGTACGTGCTGACGAACAACTGGATCGTACTTCATCATCTCCATCTTACCTGGAGTTGTACGACGGTTCTTGTCAGTGGTGTAAAAGTGACCAGTACCTGCAGTTGAATTTAAACGAATCTTTTCACGACCGCCTTTCTTAGCCATTTTAGTCTCCTTTAAACTCTAACGCCTTTAGCACGCATATCTGCAAGAACAGCTTCGATGCCATTCTTATCAATAATACGCATTGCTTTGGTGGTTACACGTAGTCTTACAAAACGACCTTCGCTCTCAACCCAAAAACGGTGAAACTTTAAGTTTGGTAGAAAACGACGCTTAGCCGCATTCTTTGCGTGGGAACGTAGGTTACCCACTGCTGGGCGCTTGCCCGTAACTTGGCAAACTCTGGACATGTTAGCTCACACTCCAAAAAAAATAAAAAAACACATCTCAATACATAGATAAATCTATGAGAGATAAAAAATTGGTTAAACAAAGTGCACGTATTCTAACACAAAAGAAGACTATATCCCCAAAAAATTTAATTTTTGAGGCAACTTTTTACGATACATGACTTCGACTACGTAGCAATTAATGTGATTAATGCTACAGTTGTTCGTGGTAACTGTGAATTATATACCATTATTATGTCACAGATCAACGTTGAAAAAATTACTCAGATAAATTTTAGATAATCCCTTGTATAATCAAAGAGTAGTCACCATTAATTAATCTTAGAAAATAAAAAAAACTAAAAATTTAACAATAAAGGAGATAAAAATGGATACACAGCTTAAAAATCGAAAGATCGTTTTAGGTGTAACCGGAGGCATCGCAGCATATAAAGCATGCACTTTATGCCGTCTTCTTGTAAAGGGTGGCGCCCAGGTCTATGTGGTAATGACTGAAAGTGCAACTAAGCTTGTTGGAAAAGAAACTTTCGAAGCATTATCAGGCCACAGCGTAAGCGTTAATATTTTTGAAGACTCTAAAGACATATCTCATATAGCACTATCAAACGATGCAGACATGATTGTTGTAGCTCCTGCTACAGCTAATTCTATTGCAAAATTTGCTCATGGCTTTGCTGATAATATGCTTTGTGCAGTAATGCTTGCAGCTAACTGTAAAAAAGTTATTGCCCCTGCTATGAATACAAATATGTACCATAACGTAGCTACTCAGGAGAACCTGCAGTTACTAGCTTTAAGAGGTATGTATATACTATCTCCAGACAGTGGTGATCTTGCTTGCGGAACCTCCGGCGATGGAAGAATGAAGGAGCCTGAGGAAATATATGAAGATATTCTTGCAATCTTCTCTCAGGATCTTGAAAAACTTCCTCATACAAAGATTGGAATCGAGAATCATCAAGAAAAGCTTCCTGCACCGCAGCAGATACTAGAGCTTACCCAAACTAAACTTCTTCCAAAATCCTTTGGTGCAGGTTTCAATGTCCTTATAACGGCAGGCCCAACAATTGAAGAAATTGATCCTGTTCGTTATATAACAAATCACAGCTCTGGAAAGATGGGATATGCCCTTGCTCATATGGCTCAGCTAATGGGAGCTAACGTAACACTGATATCAGGTCCTGTTAACCTAAATGTTCCTCTGGGAGTAAAAAGAATTTCTGTTCGCTCAGCTGTAGAAATGCTCAATGCTGTTGAATCATATGTAAATGAAGCTGATATTTTCATAGGATGTGCCGCAGTCGGTGATTTTAGAGTTGAGAGCATAAACAAAAACAAGATTAAGAAAAAAGATGGAGAAGAAGGTCTTACTCTGAAGCTTGTTCAAAACCCTGATATTATTGCAACTGTCGGCAATAGAGAGGCTAATAGACCATTTACAGTTGGATTTGCAGCAGAAACAGATAATCTTGAAGAAAATGCAAAAAAGAAGATTGTAAAGAAAGGCTTGGACATGGTTATTCTCAACGATGTTTCAAACAAAAGTATCGGCTTTAACAGCGACGATAACGAAGTGTCTGTCTACGATAAAGACGGATTGGTTGCTCACATAGAAAAGCAAAATAAACAGGTCGTTGCTACATCACTACTTGAACTTATCTTCAACGCAGCGAAAAAGTAATATGCTGAATATAAAAATTAAAATACTTGATAACAGATTAGGAAAAGATTTTCCTTTACCAAACTATCAGACTGATATGTCAGCAGGAATGGATTTGAGAGCTATGGAGGATAGCGATTTTATCTTGAATCCAGGTGAGGTCAGAATGGTTAAAACTGGCTTTTCCATGTATATTGCAGATCCTAACGTAACAGCTTTGATTGTACCTAGATCTGGTCTTGGATATAAACATGGAATTGTTCTTAGCAATCTTACTGGAGTTATTGACGCAGACTACCAAGGCCCATTAATGATGCCTTTGTGGAATCATTCAAATGAGCCTTTTAAAATCTGCGTTGGTGATAGGGTTGCACAAATGCTATTTGTTCCAGTACTACATCCAAAATTTGAAATTACAGACAGCTTTGATGATGTTTCCTGCAGAGGTGAAGGAGGTTTTGGCTCTACAGGAATATAATTTTGATGTTATATATCTAAAGACTGTGTACTGATTGTATATGATTCATAGACTGGAGATACAAAGATCTTGCCATCACCTGGATTTCCTTTATCTCCTGTCATACCAGATTGCATGATAGTCCGGACAACAAGGTCCTTTTCATCTTCAGATACAACAATATAAAGCATACATTTTGTCATTTCCTGGTAAAGAACTTCCCCTACTTTTATTCCCTGCTCTTTACCTCTACCTGAAACAGTTACCTTTGATAAGGCATAAAATCCTTTAGCATGTAATGCATCTTGAACATCCATGACTTTTTCTGGTCTTAAAAAAGCTGTAATTGCTAACATAGGTATTCCTCCTGTTTGTTATATTTTATATTTCCAGAGGTCTTACCTACATATTAAGGTTATATAAGGTTAAAACTAGAAAATGCACTAAAGACGGGCATAATAATATAAGAATTGGGAATTTTGCTCTAAAAAAGGATAGTACCGCCCTATAAAAGGGCGGTAAATATGATTATCTCTCAGATAACTGCTTGGTTAGAATTTCAAGCTCAATTTTGGTCTGAGCAGGTGCTACACCACCTTTGATGTTACGTTTTGCTAGAATATTCTCTAACTGAAGAACAGGATATACATCATCAGAGATTACATCAGAAAACTCTTTGTACTCAGAAACATCCATATCTTCTAATGCTTTCTGCTTTGAAATAGCATATAGAACAATTCTACCAACAATAGAATGAGCCTCACGGAAAGGAATGCCCTTACCTACTAGATAATCTGCAAGTTCTGTTGCATTTGAGTAACCACCCTTAGCAGCATCGATTGCATTCTGTTCATTCAGTTTAATGCCTTCAAATACAAGAGTAGTCATATCAAGACTGTCAATCCAGGTATCCATTGCATCAAACAGTCTTTCTTTATCTTCCTGTAAATCCTTATCGTATGCTAAAGGAAGAGCCTTTACAGTTACTAGCATACCTGTAAGAGCACCAACAACACGACCACACTTACCACGGATAAGCTCTAAAGCATCTGGATTCTTTTTCTGAGGCATTAAAGATGAGCCTGATGTAACTTTGTCAGATAGCTCTACGAACTTAGCTTCTCCACTGTTATAGATGATTAAATCTTCAGCTAGTCTTGAAAGATGAACCATTGAAATTGAAGCTACAGATAATAGTTCCATTACATGGTCACGATCTGAAACTGCATCTAATGAATTAGAAGTTGCTCTATCAAAACCTAAATCATGAGCTAAAGCTTCACGATCTACATCATAAGCTGTACCAGCTAGAGCAGCTGAACCTAGTGGACATGTACCCATTAAAGCTTTGGCATTTAACAGACGCTGATAATCGCGCTCAAACATCTGGTTGTATGCTAATACCCAGTGAGCAAAGGTAACAGGCTGCGCTCTCTGAAGATGAGTGTAACCAGGGAAAATCTTACCCTGATTCTCAGATGCAACTTTAACAAGCTCTTTTTGTAACTTTGTAATTGACTTTAAAGCGTCAGAAACTGCTTTTCTGCACCAGAGTTTTAAATCTAAAGCAACCTGATCATT
Organism: Succinivibrio faecicola; assembly: GCF_019448115.1. Classification (GTDB taxonomy): domain Bacteria; phylum Pseudomonadota; class Gammaproteobacteria; order Enterobacterales; family Succinivibrionaceae; genus Succinivibrio; species Succinivibrio faecicola. The sequence goes on from NZ_JAGFNY010000007.1 coordinate 62,194, forward strand.
ACGGCTTCTACCTGTATGTAATTTTTTACCTAAATTACCTACTTTTTCAATCAGACGGCGCTCAACATATGAATGAATATCTTCATCGCCTGCAGTAGCTATTGAATCAATATCCTTTTCAACTTCTGCTAATAATTCATTCAAAGCTTTTTTCAAATCAGTGTTTTCCTGTTCTGTTAAAACACCTGCTTTAAAAATTGCATCAGCCCATGCGATAGAACCTTCTATATCCTCTAAGGCCATACGATAATCAAACTTTAATGAATCGTTGTAATCCTTAAATCTCTGATCTGGTCCTTGAGTGAACCTTCCGCCCCATAAAGCCATAAATTACTCCAAAACAAAAATAATTAGATTGCAAAAGGATAGCACGAAATAAGAAATTTTGAATAAAAAAATGCATTATTAAGGACTTTTAAGAAAGATTTTTTCAAAGATTAAATACGAAAGACAGAATTTCAGATACAGGCAAATTAACGCTTAGGAGTACCAAGCTTTAACAGATAATCAATTTATAAATTCTTCTTCAGATGCAGGATAGTAAGATAGTCTACTAAAAAGAAAGCCCTTAACTAAAAGTTAGGGGCTTTAATTTAAATACGGATTAGTTCAGATTATTTCTGATTCTTTGAGTTGATAGCACGGATTCTGCTTGGTAATGAGTATAAGCGGATGAAGCCATCAGCATCAGCCTGGCTATATACGTCATCAGCACCGAATGTTACGAAATCAAAGTTGAATAAGCTATTAGGTGAATCCTTCTGGATTACATCGATGTTGCCCTTGTATAACTTAATAACAACCTTACCGTTAACATCCTTAGCAATGTTATCAGCAGCAGCTAATAAGATCTCGCGTAAACGAGTGAACCAGCGGCCATCATATACTAACTGAGCAAATTCTACAGCTAAGTGCTCACGGAATACGCGAGTTGCCTTATCTAAAACTAACTGCTCAATAGCACGAATTGCCTTATAAATAATGGTACCACCTGGGGTCTCATAGCAACCACGAGACTTCATACCAACTAAACGGTTCTCAGTAATATCGATACGACCTACACCGTGACGAGCACCGATCTCATTTAACTGAGTGATGATATCAAATGGAGTCATTTCCTTACCGTTAATCTCGGTTACTAAACCGTTCTTAATGGTTAACTCAAATGTCTCTGGAGTATTTGGAGCCTTCTCTGGATCGGTAGTCCATACCCATACGTTCTCTGAAGGTGCATTCCAGGTATTCTCTAACTCACCACCCTCTGTTGAGATGTGTAAGCAGTTAGCATCACGGCTATAAATCTTCTTTAAAGTAGCCTTACATGGAACATTGTGAGCCTCACAGTAAGCTAATAACTCTTCACGAGACTGCATATCCCAAATACGCCATGGAGCGATAACATCTAACTCAGGAGCTAAAGCTGCAACTGCAGATTCAAAACGAACCTGATCGTTACCCTTACCGGTAGCACCGTGAGCAATAGCATCTGCGCCTTCTTCTAAAGCACACTCAACCATTGCCTTTGCAATGATAGGACGAGCAATAGCAGTACCTAATAAATACTCACCTTCGTATAAAGCACCAGTCTTCATCATTTCGAAAACATAGTCTTTTACGAAATCATCACGTAAATCTTTTACAATGCACTTGCTAGCACCTGAAGCAATAGCCTTCTGCTCGATACCTTCTAGGTCATCACGCTCCTGACCAACGTCAGCTACAAAGCATACTACTTCACAATCACCATAATTCTCTTTAAGCCAAGGCACGATGGTTGAAGTGTCTAGACCGCCAGAATAAGCCAAAACTACTTTCTTGTAGTGTTTGTTTTCCTGTTTTAACATTGCTTTATTCCTCAAAATTAAGCATTAATTAGTTTGGCAAGTACTGCCATGTGAATATGTAAACGGTTTTCAGCCTCATCAAATACAACAGACTTGTTACCATCCATTACCTCATCAGTGATTTCATAACCACGGTGAGCTGGCAGACAGTGCATAACAATCTGAGCACCGGACTGATCAACCAGATCCTTATTTACCTGATATGGATTAAACTTCTTTCTTACAGCATCAAGTGGTGTATTGTCACCCATTGATACCCAAGTATCAGTGTAAACCACATCAAAATCTTTTAACTTGCTGATATCGTTTTCAACAGCAATTGTGCAACCATTCTTTCTTGCAATTTCTGAAGCCTTAGAGAAAACAACTGCATCTGGAGTGCAGTTCTCTGGGTTAAAACTTGTAACATTAGCACCTAAAATAGCACCAGCTACAAACAGAGAATTGGTAACATTGTTACCGTCACCAACGTATGCAACCTTTACACCTTTAATCTTACCTAGATGTTCCTGAATAGTCATATAGTCAGCCATTGCCTGAGCTGGATGATATAAATCAGATAAGGCATTAATAACTGGCACTGAACCATACTGAGCTAACTCTTCAAGGGTACGCTGAGAAAATACTCTGCCAACAAGACAGTCTACCCAACGACATAAGTTTCTTGAGTAATCAGCGATTGTCTCTCTCTTACCTAACTCGCCATTCTGGAGATCAAGATATACACCATGACCACCTAAACGATAGAAAGCAAGTTCAAAGGTTGTTCTTGTTCTTAATGAAGGCTTTTCGAACATGATAGCGCCAGACCGACCTGCTAGTTCCTGTCTGAATTTTGCAGGATCCTTCTTCATTGCAGAGGCGGTTTCTAAAATATCTAAATATTCATCTTGGCTGAATTCAAAGCCTGTTAATAAATGACGCATCATAAAGCTCCTAATGCGGCGGAACAAACAAAAAACTCTCTTTTCGGAGTTGACATTGTACCAAAATAAAAAAAATATAATTTAAAAAAGTATTTTGCCACAAAAAAGGGCAAATTTACACTAAATCGCATTTAATTTATGCAAAGCAAGTGTCAATGATGCTATAGCACGAGATTCTGTTAGTGGAGAATCGTAATCAAAAATAAGATCTTTTGCTTCTTTTATACTTACTTTAATGATAGATATAGGCTCGGGTTCATCTCCATCAAGTCTTGATTCATATAGATCTGTGCACAAAAAAGTATGCATCCTGAGCATAAGCATTCCTGGAGCTAAGGTCATTTCCTTTTTTAAAGGAATAATATTTTTAGCACCGAATCCAATCTCTTCTTTCATTTCTCGAATGCATGCATTAACTGGATCTTCGCCATCATCTATTTTGCCTTTAACAAAACCTAATTCATATCTTTCAAAGCCACATGCATATTCAGAGGTAAGATAAAAGAAACTGCCATCAAAAGGAATTGCCATAACAGCGCCATTCCCTCCGGCAATTCTCTCGTAGGTCATACGGGTGCTATTTGAAAACTTTAGATCTAATTCTTCAACAGTAAATATTCTTGATACTTTCTGTTTTTTTCTAGAAAGTATCTCTGGCAGCTGCCTTGATAGTGCACTTAAATCCATAAATTGAATCTCTAAATTTTGCTATAATTATCGCATTGTATAACGTTTTTATTTAATTCATGTAAAAATTACAGCATGACTGATAATAATTCATCATCAAAAGACGTCCGTTTGGATAAATGGCTTTGGGCTGCAAGATTCTATAAAACAAGATCACTTGCAAGACAAATGATAGATGGTGGAAAGGTTGACTATAACGGAGTCAAGGCTAAACCATCTAGAACTGTTGAAATAGGTGCAATTGTTAAAGTTCTTCAGGGTAATGTCAGAAAGGAAGTAGAAATACTGAAGATTTCTGACGTTCGTGGACCTGCAACCGTAGCTGCAACACTTTATAAAGAAACAGAAGACAGTGTCAAAAATAGGGAAAAACAGTTAGAACAGATTAAAATTAATGCCCTATTAGCTCCTCATCCTGAAGAGAAACCAAACAAAAAAGAAAGAAGAGCACTTTTAAACATAAAATATGGAAACAATTAAAATGCAGAGCTTTGAACATAATTCAATGGAAAGATTCATCTTCGACAATCATGGTGTCAGAGGCGAAATTGTAAAATTAAAGAAACCATTTGAAGATCTTCTCCATGACAACTATCCATTAGCAGTAAAAAAAGTTCTTATGGAACTTGCCGTTTCTTCTGTTCTTGTTGCATCAACATTAAAAGACGGATCTGAAATCATGGTTCAGATTAGAGGAACTACTGAAACAAAACTTAAATATGCCCTTATCAATATTAGACAGGATCTGTCTTTTTACGGTTCTGCAGCACTCAATGAGAATGCAACTGTAACTGACTCTGATACTCTTCTTGATTTATGTGGAAGCAAAAGTGTTCTTGTTCTTTCTGTTTTTCCAAAAGACGGCCCTAAATGGCAGGGTATTGTTGCAATAAATCCTGAATCAATCAGTGCAACTTTAGAGGATTACTTTAGAGATTCTCAGCAGTTACCAACCAGATTCTTCATCAGAACTGATCTAAAAGATTTTCAGTCTGGTGGTATTCTTCTTCAGATTATTCCTGAAATTGATAAAAACATTGAATCTTTAGAAGATCTATCAGTTCTTGCTGACACTATAACAGAAGATGAGCTTTTCAATCTTCCATTAGAACAGAACCTTGCAAGATTATTTGCTCATGAGGAAGTAAAAGTATTCGGACAAAATGAGGTTTTATATAAGTGTATCTGCTCAAAGGAAAGATGCCTGAACGCTTTATCTGAAATTCCATCTTCAGAATTACTAGATATGGCAAATTGCAATGAGGGAACATCCATGACATGCCAGCATTGCAACAAGACATATACATTTACAAAAGAAGAATTGTTAAATCTAGTTCATCAGAAGAATCAATAAATGACACTATCTACAAACCAGACTTCCATGGCAAAAGTCTGGTCTTTAAGCATTGCTCACTTTACAAGCGATTTTTATTTAAATCTGCTTCCTGTAATGCTTCCTATTCTTGCACTTAAATTTGGATTTTCGTATTCCCAATGCGGTCTGCTTTATATGGTTTTCCAAATTTCAGCATCTTTTCTGCAAGCTCCTATAGGTCTTATTGCAGATAGAAAGGATCTTGGTATCTTTTTACCACTATCAGTTATGCTTGGTAGCTTACTTGCTTGTGCAGTAGGTATTTGTAACAGTGAATTGATGCTTGTAATGATAGTATTCATATCAGGGATCTTGTCGTCATTTTTCCATCCCGTTGCAGGTGGATTTGTACCTTATGTAAGCCCAAAAGGAAAAGAAGTTTATTCAACATCCATCTTTATTGTCGGAGGAAATGTAGGATTTGCTGTTGCTCCATTTCTGACAGCAATCTACCTTAACTATTTTGCTCCTGAAAAACTGATATTTCTTGCTATAGTTCCAATTTTGGTAACCATTCTTTTATTCAGACAGAAACTATATACAAGACCAATTATTCAATCAAAAGCAAATACCCTTTCATTAAAGCAGATAATTACCAATATTCCATTCGTATCATTAACAATGTCTATTGGATTAAGAGCAATATGCTACTGCTCACTGGTAATCTATCTACCTCTTTTATACAGTTCTAAAGGAATGAAACCCGTTACAGCATCGGCTATTCTTATGACATTACTTTTAGGTACTGCAATTGGTGGTTTTATTATTGGTCAGTTTTCTAAGAGAGTAAAGATACCTACTTTAATCCTTGGCTCATATTCTTTGACAATTCTTTCTATGATTGTCTTTCTTTTAAGAGCCGATGATTCTTTATTGTCTTATGTAAGTATATTCATAGCTGGTTTTGGTATGTATGGAGCAACACCACCTGCTATAGTTTGGGCACAAAGAATGTTGCCAAATTCTGATTCATTTGCAACCTCAATTATGCTCGGATTCACTTTTGGAATAGGATATGTTTTATCAGTTTTTATAGGCTGGCTTGGTGATTATATTGGACTTCAGCTTGCCCTAACATATTTCACCTTCCCTGCTATGTTATTAGCAACACTGCTAATCATTCTAATAAGAAACAAAAACATACAATGAAGAAAAAGGCTACCAAGAGTAGCCTTTGATAATTCTATTTGAACAGTTCTGATTCAAGAATTTCTAATCTGTCCTTTAGCTTAAAGGCTTCCATATGTTGTCTATCTGAAATTCTGAATACAGAAGAATTATTCTCTTCATATGTGTTCCATATTATTTTTTCTTCTGTATTTCCATCAGTATTAGGATTTCCTGTTTTTATAAAGTTTACAACTCTCCTGTGAAAAACATCAGCAACTTGTCTTTGAGTTTTTGTTGCATTCTTTTGAAGATTATTGAATACATAGGCTATTTCACTTGCATGACCTACTTTATATGGAGTACGCATCATATATTCAGGAGCATAATCAAAATGGTACATATATACCTTATTCGTTTTACTGATATTGTCAGCAAAGATCTTCATGCCTAAATTGAATGCAATATCTCCTATATATTCACAGCTTCTGTCGTATGGATTCTGATAAATTTCACGTGAATAAAGTTTATTGATTCTATTTGAACCATTTTTCTTATGATGATATGTAATAACAGAATCAAGCTGCTTGTCTGTTACTGAAGGAGGCACAAACATTGTTCCTTCATTTGTGTTATAGCCAAGCAGTATATCAACATTATTGAATTCTCCATTTTTCAATGATTCATATGGCTCATAAGGAATCACATAACCATCAAAATTAGGTATCAGATATGAACCATCCTTATTATCAAATCCCAAATCAAGTGGACAGTAGTTACTCAATATCTCAGGAGGAATATTGCGTAAATCTGCAAGACCGGCCATCGAATCTTTGATATCAAATTTACTATTAAGCTTTTCTGAATGACCATATGCAATCAGCTGGTTATCATTCTGATTCATGCTAACAAAAGGATATGACAGTATGGTTCCACTTTCCATTACAGCTCTTTTAAAAAGTCCTTTTGTTAATGGTGATAAAACAAGAGCAGATACAGAAAAAGCTCCTGCTGACTCTCCTCCTATTGTTACATTATCAGGATCACCTCCAAAATATTTAATATTGTCTTTGATCCAGTTTAAAGCAAGAATCATATCTAGAAGCCCCCAGTTTCCTGTTGTTCCATACAGTTGTTTTGTCGATTTCGATGAATAGAATCCTTCAGCACCTAGACGGTAATTTATGCTAACAAACACTATTCCATCTTTTGCAAATTCAGAACCATCATACAGAGGAAGACTTGATGCTCCTCCTACAAAGGCCCCTCCATAAATCCACATATATACAGGATATTTATCATTAACCTTTGCTCCTTTTGGTGTATAAACGTTAAGGCATAAAGAATCAACGCCTTCACCATTAAGTTTTGGATAATTCATAAATGGAGACTGAAATGGGATCTTGCAGAATTTATCTGCTTTGAATTCACCCACAAAACTATCAGCCTTTACAGGTGGAGCAAATCTTAAATCTCCTGTTGTTGCTTTTGCATATGGAATACCTTTGTATATATATGCTCTGTCATTTTCTATTCCAGTAATTTTTCCTAGCATTGAATCAACAGTAGGTGCTGCAAAAGAAGAAAAGGAAAGTACAAAAATTAAAGATAGAATTATCCGTCTCATAGTTTTTCCTATATGAAATCATGTTTTATTAACCATTACATTTAAAGATAGAAAACATTTATCCATATATATTGATTTTTTTTTGCACTTAAAAAAAAAACATGAACTAGTTCACGCTATAATTACAAAGTTTATTTATTTTTGGACTATAAAAATGAAACCAATTTATTTAGGCGTAAACATTGATCATGTTGCAACAGTAAGAAATGCACGTGGTACAAATTATCCTGATCCTGTAACAGCTGCGGCAATTGCAGAACTAGCTGGAGCAGATAGTATTACAACTCATTTAAGAGAAGACAGAAGACATATCACAGACAGAGATGTTCGAATCATCCGAGAAACTGTGAAAACATCTTTAAACCTTGAAATGGCTGTTGCTGATGATATTCTTGCAATTGCTGTCGCATTAGCACCACAAAAAGTTTGTATGGTACCAGAGCGTCGTGAGGAAGTTACAACTGAGGGCGGTCTTGACGTTGTAGGTAATTTTGCAAAGATTTCCAAAGCTATTGAAAAGCTAGATAATGTAGGCACTGTTTGTTCTTTATTTATTGATCCTGTAAAAGAACAGATTGATGCAGCTGTAAAAGCAGGAGCTCCTTATATTGAGTTTCATACAGGTCGCTATGCAAATGCTACAAATGAAAAAGAATTAAATCATGAATTAAAAGTTTTAACCGAAATGTCAGCATATGCTGACAGTGTTGGGCTTGGTGTAAACTCAGGTCACGGCTTAAATTACAACAATGTAGCGGCTATTGCAGCAATTCCTCAGATGAATGAGCTGAATATCGGCCATAGCATTATTGCAAGAGCCATATTCACTGGTCTTAATGAAGCTGTAAAAACCATGAAAGATATCATGGTACAGGCTAGACACAATTCTTAACCTAAAGAGGCAATCATGAATTTTTCTAATTTACTAAAAACATTTGGTGAAACTGCAATTGACCGTGTAGAAGCTGGTCTTGAAGCTTTAAGATGTGGCAGAGGTATCCTTGTTGTTGATAATGCAAACCGTGAAAATGAAGGTGATCTTATCTACGCTGCACAGACTGTAACAGATGCTCAGATGGCTTTTATGATCAGAGAGTGTTCTGGTATTGTTTGCGTTTGTATCAAAGAAGAGCAGGCAAAGCGTATGGGCCTTAACATGATGGTTGAAAAGAATACTTCAACCTATGGAACTGCATTTACCGTTTCTGTTGATGCTGCTGAAGGCGTAACAACAGGTGTTTCAGCATCTGATAGAGTTAAGGCTATTAAAGCTGTAATCAACCCTAATGGTAAGCCAGAAGATCTTGCAAGACCTGGTCACATGTTCCCTCTTGTTGCTAAGAATGGTGGTGTTTTAGAGCGTGATGGTCACACTGAAGCATCTGTCGATTTAGCTCGTCTTGCTGGTCTTGCTCCTGCAGGTATCTTATGCGAGCTTTGTGCTCCTGATGGCCAGATGGCTAAATTACCTAGGGTAACTCACTTTGCACTAGAGCATGATTTAACTGTTCTTTCTGTTGAAGATTTAATTGAATACAGAAAAGCAAAGAACGTTTAATAGCTTATAAGCGGCCAGTACAATGAATGCAACTGATAATTTCACTTTAGGATATTCAGAATATGGTGATCCTAATGCAAAGGTGCTGGCTGTCCTTCCAGGATGGGCTACAGATGCAAATTTTCTAAAGCCCATAGCAGAGCTGTTTAAAGATGAGTATCGAGTTTTACTTATCGATATGCCAGGATATGGCAAATCATCTCATTTAAAGCTTTTTGCCGATTCAACAAGACAAACTGCAAATCTCATTCTAAATACCCTTCCAAAGAACTCTATTCTGATGTCATGGTCTCTTAGCACTTTAGCGTGCTGCAGAGCCTGCGCTATGGATACAAACGGCAAAATTGACAAGTACATATCAGTCTGCGGTTCACCAAGATTCCCTGCCGATCCTAACTGGCCAGGCTTTGACTATAAATATGTACTCAAGTGTTTAAAACTTTTTGACGAGGGTAAAAACACTAGATCTATAAAGCTTTTCTTTATGATGCAATCTCAAAGTAGCATTCTATCTAAAGAAAACAAGCAGTTTATGATAGAGTCTTTTGATGCTATGGGAGATATTGATAAGGATGTACTAGTAGCAGGTTTACATAAAATGGCTTATGCAGACCACAGAGAAGCATTTAACGCCATCAAAATTCCTTGTCTTCACATATTTGGAGCTAAGGATAGACTTGTCCTTCCAGATCTTGCAAAACATCTGATACAACCTCCTTATCATGTATGCTCTGTTCTTCAAGATTCAGCGCATATGCCTTTCCTATCAGAACCAGAAAACTTTAAAAAAGTTATCAATCTTTTCTTAAAAAATTCTAATTAATTGAATTTAAAGGATTTATTTTTCTAAATTTTTTATAAAAGATTGCCGATATAGTATGTAACCCATAATTGTATCTATAGGTTTTATAAAATGGACGTTGCAAGTTCTGCCATTTCAAATGTAGTCAATACAAGTTTCCCGCATGCTGCGCAGGAAGCTCGTAGAGATGCGCTTGCAAAAGAAACCATTCCACAATTAAACCAAAGTGCAAACTCTAATCCAAATAATGCAGTTGCTCAAGGTCAATCACAGACAAATACTGCTCAGAGCTCTTTATTTATTCAAGCAGAAACAATTATCAAAACTCATAATGATAAATCAGTAAATAAAGAGAATAAAGCTGATAAGAAAGAATCTGTTGGCTCTAAGGAAACAAAAGAAGGCAGTTCTGCTAAAGGAGCATCTTCGACTACTAGTACATCAGGACAGTCCTTACAGTCACCTGTTGATGGAATAGGTCAGATGAAGGCTGCTTTAGGTGGTTCTTTTGGAGCTAATAACGGAGCAAACTACTCCGACGAGTTTGAAAAGAAGAGAAAGAAAGGACAGGGCTTTTCAGGAAAAGCTATTGCAAAGACCTACAATAGCTCTATTCCATCAAATAATATCGGTACAATGCTCGATATTGAGAGTTAACTAATTGTGAACAAGAGTTTTTAAATATTCCTGTTCAATTCTCTTTTTCTCTTCTTCTGTCATTTCTTCTACAACGATTTCTTCATCTTCATCAGTTGCAAGAGAATTTTCAACAATTGGCTGCTCTGTAAACCAATCAGGTTTAACATAACTTATCTTGTTTACAAACCAGGTTCTTTTACCTTTTGGAGTGGTAACAATAGCTTCATCGTCGACACTCTTTCCTAGCAGTGCCCTTGCCATTGGTGCATCAACAGATACACAATTTGATCTTCCAAAGGTTTCATCAGAACCAACTATTCTTATTTGTAAAATACTGTCGTCATCATCAGACTGAATCTCAACATAGGCACCAAAATATACTCTGCCTTCCTGCTGTCTGTTGTATTCGATTACCTGAAGATCGTTCAAACAATGTCTTAAGTATCTGATTCTTCTGTCAATCTGACCTAAAAGGCGTTTATTATAGTGATAATCAGCGTTTTCCGATCGATCTCCTAAAGAGGCTGCCCAGCTAACTCTAGCTGTTATCTCCGGTCTTTTTACTTCCCAAAGATAATCTAACTCTTTGTGTATCTGATCATACCCTTCTCGAGTAATAAATGGTTTACCCATTATTAGACTCCTTAAACTTAAAAACCCGGATCACTCCGGGTTTTTTTAGACAATTAGAAAGTTCTAATTATAACTGAGGACCTGACTTAACTAAGTCGCCGCCTAATGACTCGAACTTCTTGAAGTTCTTGATGAAGCGCTCTGCTAAGTCCTTAGCCTTAACTTCCCAATCCTGTGCATTAGCGTATGTATCACGTGGATCTAAGATCTTTGGATCAACACCTGGTAATGATGTAGGAACTACGAATGAGAAGTGAGGAATTACCTTGGTCTCAGCCTTATCGATTGAACCGTCTAAGATTGCATCGATAATACCACGAGTATCCTTAATAGAGATACGCTTGCCGGTACCATTCCAGCCAGTGTTTACTAAGTAAGCCTTAGCACCTGACTTTTCCATTCTCTGAACTAATACTTCAGCATACTTGGTTGGAGGTAATGATAAGAATGCTGCACCGAAGCATGATGAGAAGGTTGGAGTAGGCTCGGTAATACCACGCTCTGTACCAGCTAACTTAGCTGTGAAGCCTGATAAGAAGTAGTACTGAGTCTGACCCTTATCTAGGATTGATACAGGAGGTAAAACACCGAATGCGTCAGCTGATAAGAAGATTACGCGCTTAGCAGCTGGGCCCTTAGAAATTGGCTTTACGATGTTGGTGATGTGGTTGATTGGGTATGAAACACGAGTATTCTCGGTTACTGACTTATCAGCAAAGTCAATCTTACCATTAGCATCAACAGTTACGTTCTCTAATAATGCGTTACGCTTGATAGCTGCCCAAATATCTGGCTCGTTTTCCTTTGAAAGGTTGATTACCTTAGCATAGCAACCGCCTTCGAAGTTGAACACACCATCATCATCCCAACCGTGCTCGTCGTCACCGATTAGAAGACGCTTTGGATCTGTTGAAAGAGTGGTCTTACCAGTACCTGATAAACCGAAGAAAATAGCTGTATTTTCGTGGTTCATGTCGGTGTTAGCTGAGCAGTGCATTGCAGCGATGCCCTTTAATGGTAAGTAGTAGTTCATCATTGAGAACATACCCTTCTTCATCTCACCGCCATACCAGGTGTTTAAGATAACCTGCATACGCTCAGTTAAGTTGAATACAACAGCAGTCTCTGAATTTAAACCTAACTCTTTGTAGTTCTCAACTTTAGCCTTTGAAGCGTTTAATACAACGAAATCAGGCTTGAAGTTCTTTAACTCTTCAGCTGTTGGCTTGATGAACATGTTGGTTACGAAGTGAGCCTGCCAAGCAACCTCAACTACGAAACGAACTGCTAAACGAGTACCCTCGTTTGCACCACAGAATCCATCAACAACGTATAACTTCTTGTTTGATAATTCTTTACCAGCTAATGCCTTTAAAACATTCCATGACTCAGTTGATAAAGGCTTGTTGTCATTCTTGAACTCATCTGTAGTCCACCAGAAGGTGTTCTCAGAGGTTGCATCCTTAACGATGAACTTATCTTTTGGTGAACGACCAGTATAAACACCAGTCATTACGTTAACAGCGTTCATCTCAGTATTCTGACCAACGTCAAAACCAGTTAAACCAGCCTTGGTCTCTTCTGCGAATAAAACTTCGTATGAAGGGTTGTGAACGATTTCAGTAGCACCACTGATACCATATTTAGCTAAATCAAGCTCTTCGAATAAGCTCATTTTCTTCTCCACGTGTTATCTGAGTGAGACTCAGGTTTCTATAGTTACAAAAATGATTTTACAGTAAAACGAAAATATATGCACTTTTTTTAGCTCAT
>NZ_JAGFNY010000008.1 GCF_019448115.1 Succinivibrio faecicola
TTATCAGGAGATTTTCTATAGTCACTTACTTTGCTTCTGATATCTTCAATTACAGCATATATTAGTCCAGTAGCTGTTCTATCCTGACGCTCATATAGTCTTCGGATATAAGAGTAATACTCTTCTTCAACATCTTTTGAAGCAAATACAGCAAATTTAGAGTAATCACTGATTGCATCATCAATGGTATATTGAGGATCTGCAGCTTTAGAACGAGAGAATCTAGATTTGTGCATTGACAAATCTAGCTCCTTTTCTATTTTTGCTATAAATCCCATTTGATTACCCTTAATGCTTTATTTTCAAATTAAATGATAAAGGAATTAATAGGCAATTAATAGATCTAAATAATATACGTATAATACAATAGCTGTTAAAAGAACACCTTCAAGCTAGTTGAGTGATTTGATTGCAAGTATTAAGGCATAAACATAATCAAATTGTGATCTTAGTGTGCTTTAATAATTTCGCCATAATAGTTCAAAGAAATTTTGAATTTCAGTTGGAAGAAGATATCCAATATTGATATAAGTAAAAACTTCGTCTGTTTTATATTCAATAGGTGGTAATTGATTATTCATCTCATGAATAGCTCTAGCTATAAATATATAATTTTTATTTTTGCAATGCGTTGACTTTAGTTTTGCATATTCTTCATTTCCACAAAGATTTCTAATCAAATAATAATCAAAATTATTTTCTGTGCTATTTTTAATTCGTGCTAGAGTATATTTATTGATACTTTTCTTATGCCCCCAATAGCTGTTAAAAGTATTGTTCTTTATTACAGATGCATTCAAATACTCAGTATTTGAATTTATTGGAGCTGAAGTTCTGAAATCTAAAGTATAAAGAAATTGTTCGAAAGCATCTTTGCAACTTAGAAGTGGTAAATGAAAAAATTCCTTAACAGATTCTATACTATTTATCTCGGGGGTTAGATCTATTTCATATGGTCCTGCTCCACACATCTTTAGATTTTGCGAAAAATAATTTCCTCGTATAAATTTTATTCCGGCTATTGATGCTGATTTAAATGATGAATGGAATAGATATTTTGGTATACTGTAGAAAAAGCCCGTTGATTTGTACAGAGTGAATATATAATCAGCTAAGCCTTTTTGCTGGTCATCTGATTCATAGTTGATTGAATTAGAATCATAATTAGTATTCTCCTTGCAAAATAAATCAAGTGCTGAAAAAACTTTGTTTATTCTACTTTTTAAATGATTAACAGTGCAGGGATTATATTCATAGTCATTATTTTGAGAGTCATAGTTATCAACTAACTTATCAAATAATGCATAAAGCCCATGTAACGCTCCTAGACTATATATTGTTTGTCTAATTATTGATTTGTCTTCAAATAATGAGTTATTAGTTATATCTTCTACAGATATATATTTGTTGAAAACAGAAGACAAAAAAATTAAAAAATCAGTATTCTTCATCGATATAGTCTCTGATAAGATCCTTAATATTTTCTTGAATATCTATTTTCTCTATCTCTTTTAGTTTATTAAATACAATTAATAATGGAAAAATAAGTACCAAGAAAAAGTACTCTTTAATTGATGTTATTTCTAAATTTAATCCATTAATAGCAACGAATAGTTCATTGTATTTATTTTTTTCTGTCTGAGGTAATCCTATTGTGCTTATATAATTGATATCGGATGTTCTATAGGAGGATGCATTATCGTTAAAAAGCGTTGATAGAATGTCTTCTTTTTCATAGCTTATAGCAGGAATTTTATTATAGTCTCGATTAATTGTTTCATCGTTTATAGTGATGTAAGTAGTTAGTATAGGAAAAAAATTTTTAAAAAAGCTCCTTGGTTCAACTATTAGATCTTCAACAAAAGGATAAGTGATAATTATGAACTTATCTGAAATAGATGAAAATTCTGATAATTTATCTACCCACTTACCATCAAAAGGGTGTCTTACGATAATAATGTCAGAATCTGCAGTTAGTAATTCATTTTCTATGGATGGGCTGTATTTATTTGCACAATCTAATTTAAGAGGGTTTTTACCCATAACGAATCTAGCATACAAAAGAGCTATTTTTTCTGCTTCAGTACCAATTAATAGTACGTTTTGATTGCGTTTTTGGCACCAAAGTAGAGATAGAAATAGAAAAATGGAATTTTCATTATTATTGATACCATTTTTTTTAAAATATTGTTCTACAAGTGACAATAATTCATCTTTAGTAATAACATCTTTACTATCTTCAATTATTCCATAATTCTTTAAGTATGCAATTTCTGAATTAGTATGTGTTGTCATTCCATTTTTTGTTTCGCAGTTATTATTTTGTTGTGTATAAAAATAGTAATCTGCTAATGATGAAGGAATTTTGTTTTTTAGTGCATCAACCTTTTCTCTAAGTGCGTCTATAAAATTTTCTTCAAAAGATTTAAGTTCATTTTCTTTTATGCTTAGATTGTCTAGTTCTGTTTGTTTTTTTTCTATGGATTGTTCTAAATTTTTTAGTTCTTGTTTTTTGTCATTTAATTCTTTTTCTGTATTGTATTTTTCTGATTCTATTTCTTTTATTTGATCTTGAATTATATCTTTTGCTTCGGTAATAAAGTTCTGTTTTATTTCATGATTATTTTTAAGAATTTCTTGAATAACATTCGTTTCAAAAGTAATTTGCTCTGGATTATGAGACAAGTAATCGAATATATCGTTTAGTGCTGATTTATCGATTGTTAAAAACTCTATATTATTTGAGATAATTTCATTCTTCAAATCGTTTAGCAAAGGCTCAATTTTGCTATATTTGTCTGCTTTTAAATTGAAATTTATAATGCTGTTTATGGTTTTTATGGTTTTTATATACTTTTTTTGATCATCATTTAAGAGTGATACTGTACCTGATGAAGATGGTAAGGATTTATTTATATAAACAAAAAATGGTGAATTATCATTTTGAGGATCTTTGAGTTCTATTATTGAATCACAAGATAAATTAAATACTGATAGTTCTTCAATTCCTTCTAAAAAAAGTTTATTGGATTCTCTCTTGAAATGTTCTTTTTTTATTTCTATACATGTCACCGATTGCCCATTAAGTGAATTAGTTCCAAGTAATACTGATGTCTCTTTATTAGAATTCTGATTAAAAAAAATTTCCTCAATTCCATCTTTTAAGTTTTTTAATATATCTTTTACATCACTATAGGGAAAAGATACAACTTTTATCCAATCAGAAACAAAAGTAACTTTCGTCCATATTTTAGTATGATCATTATAATTCTCTTGTACCTCATATCTCCAAACGCCAACTAGTCCTTTATTAAAATTATCCTGTTCTTGTCTATCTATGGATAATTTATTTTTTTTGCCATCACTTATGTTAATTATGCCTGAGATGCTATAGTTAGCATCGATGTATGCTAAAGGCACTATACAAGGAGTTTTGTAATGAGTATTTATTTCATCATCAGTCATTCCAAGAATTAGACCTGAATCCCCTATTTTCAATGACTTAATTTCAAATTTTTTTTCTTCTACTGCCATGTGAATTCCTTTGTATTATCAATTCATTAATTTCTGACCATGCTTTTTTAGATATGTTTCCTTCTTTGAAGGTTTTAAGCAACAATGTATAAATCCTAGATTTACAGTCAAAATATTTTAAGATATATCCACTCGTATGGTTGATGGGAATTTTGTCTTCTAAGGAATTAGACAATAACTTTTCAATAAAATCTAATTTGTGATTGAGCTGTTTTATTATTTTTATGAATTTTACTGAAAAAACACAATCGATACCATAATAAACCTTTAATTCATCGCCATATTGAATGAAACTAGAATCAAATATAAATTCTTCAGTTGATTTTGTTGAAAAAGATATCTTTTCTAAGGTAAAACTATTTCTTATAATTTCTACAAAAGCATTATATTTAATTTCAAGTTTCAATTTATCTTTTGGAAGATTATTGCATACACCTTCTTCTATAATGCGATCTTTGCTATCCCTTAGAAGAATGTAACGGTCGCTGTTATTTATAAAAAATGAATTTTGAAATTCAGAATTGCATTCAAAAGTAAGTTTTTTAGAATTGATTGAATCCTTTTTGCAATTATATTTATCTATTGATTTTTCAATAGAATCTTTAAATAAATAGAATTCATCAGAATTAAATATGATATTTTTTTTATTTTTGTTTTCTTCTATTTCTTCATTATGGACAGGAAGAAGAGGAATATACTGTTCTTTTTCTTCTGGGGCTGAGTAACCTAGCGCTACTATAAGACTTGATAAGTTGTCTGTAAGCTTTCCTTTATATATTGAATATCCATTACATTGAGATATTTTTGATAATGATGATAATTCAGAGTATTTTCCACTTGTCACGAGCTCATCTTTTATCATAAAAAGATATTCGCTTCCTTTTGAAGGGGAACTATCATATACCATTTTTTTATAGTCATTCTTTTGATCGTCTGAGCTTATAATAAAAATAGCACCATTATCATTTATTCCTTTAACATGTTTGGGCCAGAAATCTTCAATACTAGGAGAGTCATAGATAACTGAATAATATTCAAGAGGAAATTCACCTTTTTTATATGGGGCAAAAGGCAACTTTGTAATCCTATTTGGAATTACATCTTCGCCTTGAGATAAAATCACTGTTTTCCCATAGTACCTATTATGATTGAACTGAATATGATCTGGTAAAAAAGATATTAATTCATCAGAAAGTGCTGGTAGTCCAATATTAAAAGAAAAAATGTATAAATTTTCAATATAAAGGAATATTGGGTATTCCTTAAATTCTGTTATACGCTTAATTGATGAAGAAATAACATAAGAATTGTTTAGATTTGTTTCTTCAATTTTGTACTCACAAGAAAGACTTCCATTCTTATGCCTAAAATGTGGTCTTTGATTATTAGAATGGATAAATACAAGGTACTGTTTGCAGTTAGGGCATCTGAACAAATGTGTGTTGGCTTTAATTGTTTTTTTGAATTTTAAAGCCATATCTTTTGCTGTTACTTTGTTCCAGTTTTCTCTACAATATTCTGCACATTCTAATCCCATAACAGAATGTAATTCTCCAATCGGTTATTCACTGCAAAACGACGATTAGCATTATTCTATACTGAACAAGATATTATTATGCATGATGTAAGAAAGATCTTGTGATCAGTGATAATAATAAAAACACATAACATGTATGAATAATATTGTGGTTCCTGCTGCCGTTTTCTTTCTTATTGACACATTTTTATCCTTTGTACTCACACAATAATGTCATTTCTCAATTGTTGAATTTCATATTTCTTCTAGATGATTTTGTATCTTTCATGATTTATAAATGATTGTGATTCAGAATAGTTATAAAAGAATTAAGACAAATGATACGAAATAAGATAGAATTTCACAAAGAATTTTGAGGAATTACTATGCAGAACTATCAAAAAAAATTTATTGAACTTGCTTTAAAAAAAGGCGTTTTAAAATTCGGATCATTTGTTCTGAAATCAGGTAGAACAAGCCCTTATTTTTTCAATGCAGGTGGATTTAATACTGGTGAGGATCTTCAGATCCTAGGTTCATGCTATGCACATGCTATTGTAGAAGCTGGAATTAAATTTGATGTTTTATTTGGCCCTGCATACAAGGGTATTCCATTAGCTTGTGCAGCATCCATTGCTCTTGCAACCGAACATAACAAAAATACACCATGGTGTTTTAACAGAAAAGAGAAGAAGGATCATGGCGAAGGTGGAAATCTTGTTGGTGCACCATTAGCTGGTGATGTTCTTCTTGTTGATGATGTTATCACAGCTGGAACTGCAATTCGTGAATCAGAAGAGATCATTAAGGCAAACGGTGCTAATTTCAAGTATGCGATTATTGCTTTAAATCGTCAGGAAAAGGGCAAAACTCAGTTAAGTGCAATTGCAGAAGCTGAAAGAGATATCGGAATCAAGATCATTTCTATTGTTACCTTAGACGATCTTATCAAGTATATTGAACAGGATGATTCACTAAAAGAGCATCTTCCTGCAATGTTAGCTTATCGCGAGCAGTATGGTGCTTAAGTTTTATTATTCCTATCTGAAACCTATAAATATTCACATAGTATTTATAGGTTTTACTTTCTGTAGCTGTCTTTATTTATTGAAAATTCGCAGCCGCAGTACTGCTGATTATAAAAATCAATTTCCTTAACAAGCTGATATCTTCTTTCAACAAGACCTTCTTTTCTCCAGTCTTGATCCCAGTACTTTATTCTTGTTTTTTCCTGAGCATAAAAACCTGCAGCATCAACCTGTTTTTTACTTTTCCATCTTGATGTACATAAAGTTGTAGCAAAGAGATTGATGTTTCTTTGTTTTGCTATCTGTGCTGTGACAAGTAGGCGGTGTTTGAAACACATAAGACATCTGTTTCCTCTTTCAGGTTCATCTTCTAAACCTCTTACCGAATCAAGATATTCTTGATGGTTATAATCACCGATGATGTATTCAAGTCCAACCTGCTTGCAAAGACAGATCCATTCATCGCGTCTTTTTATATATTCATCCTCAGGATAGATATTAGGATTATAAAAAAACATCAAAGGCTTTATATGGTTTACTAACAGACACTGAACCTGTCCAATAGAGCAAGGGGCACAGCAACAGTGAAGTACAACGCCATTTGCACCTTCAGGAAGAACAAGATCTTTTTTAGGTGAGTCTTCTAAGTAATTTTCTGGAAGAGTAAAAGTATAATTCATGCTTATATTTTGAATAGAAATAATAGTTGACGTATTATATAAAAAATTTTTTCTGACGGGGGCATGTTGATGGATTTTATCAGATTTTCTTTAAAGGCAGCTTGTCCGGTATTACTCTCATTGCTGTATTATTCTATTTACGGCTTGTCATTAAGAAGTTATGTATCATTCAGTGTTTATACCTTGTCATCTCTGACGATTTTTATTGCTGCACTGTACTTTTCTGGCATAAAGAAGGATATAAGGACACTAGCTGCATTTTTTATATATCTTTTTACCTATATGAGTGTTTATCTCATAGCTTTAGGTCTTAATCTGAACACAAATCTAATAGATGTAGTAAAAGGTCTAGATTTTTCGCTTATATCATTGAGCTTTGTTATAACATCAATTGCACTGCTTGGTCAGAAAAACTGCCATTTATCTTTTGTTAAAGGTTTAGTATTTGTAATTATTGTTATTCTATCTTTATTGTTGCCTCTTATTTTTGAATCATATTTTGTAGCAACAGGATCTCTTCTTTCATCAGACATAATTATTGCACTTGCTCAGACAAATCCTCAGGAAGGAAAGGAGTTCTTTTTAAGTAATGTAAGTTTAAGCTGGGGCGTGGCTTTTCTTTTTCTGGTTTTTGTTATGCTTTTAAACATATTTGCTCTAAAAAGAGTTCAGATGTCTTTAAGAGTCAGTAAATCAAGTGCATTTTCCTTACTTTTATGCCTTATAGGAGCAATTGTTCTTGCACTTCCAAGAATGGATTATCTTCCTTTTTCAGTAGTTAACGTTACCTCAAAGCAGCTAGATAATTTCAATAAATATAAGGAGCTCAAAAACATTAGAGCGCAGAAACTATCAAAGCTTAAAGGTTTAACTCAGAATAATGAATTAGCAGACGATCCTGGCCTTTATGTAGTTGTAGTAGGGGAATCAAATAATGCATCAAGGATGTCCGTTTTCGGAGCAGTAAGAAACACCTTCCCATTGCTTAAAAAGAGAGTTTTGAATAATGAAGCCTTTATATACAAAAATGTATATTCATCTTGGCCTCAAACAGTACAGGCCTTGTCATATGCCTTAACTCAGGCAAATCAGTATCAGAGCATTGATGTGGTCGAGTCCTATTCACTAATAGAAATTGCAAAAAGCTTAGGATTTGAAACATACTGGCTTTCTAATCAGAGAAAATTTGGAATGTATGAAACTCCTATTACTGTAATAGCATCCACAGCAGATCATGAAATATGGACTAATGGATCTGCAAAGATGGAAGGAGTTTACTATGATTATGAGCTCGTAAAGAGGTTTAAAAAAATAAAAGTAGACAAAAAAGCTCTGATTATCATACATCTAATGGGATCTCATCAGAAATATGACAGAAGAGTTCCAAATGAATTCAAAACATTTAAAACAGAGGATAGTGTAATAGATTCATATGATGACACTCTGTTCTATACAGATTATGTAGTAGATTCTATATACAAGGAAGCTTTAAAAAACAAAAACTTCAGAGCAATGGTATATTTTTCTGATCATGGCGAAGATCCATACCTTATGGGAGGGCATGATCCTGAAAATGTAACAATTGATATGCTGCATGTACCATTAGTTGTTTATTTGTCGGATAGTTATAAAAAGTTACAGCCAATAAAGGCAGAAATGTTCAAAGAAAGACAGAATGCTTATTTTTCAAATGATCTGATATTCAATCTTGTAATTTCGATGCTTGGTATAGAAGGTGTGCCAGATAGTGAAAATAGATTAGACCTTTTACACAAAGAATACGATATAAATGCTGATTCTTTAAAACTGATGTATGGAAAAAATACATTAGAAAACATAAAAAAACAAAAATAAAAACAATATAAAACAATAAGATAAAAGTAAATTTTATTGCATACTAAAAAATAGTTGATATTTTTCGCAAATTGTGTAAAATATTCGAACGCTTTGTAGCATGTTTTGTGACATCGACTACAAAACCAGCCCTACTTCTTTATGATGCGGCTGATGATACCCTCCCTAATTTTGGGAGAAATTGTTAAGTAACAGCACTTCCTCTTGTAATTAGATTTTTATCTAAGCTGAGCAAGAAGGCAGGTGTCTGTATGTTCTTTTTATTTAATAATGGAGTCTGCAATGCAGAATCAGAAAATTAGGATCCGTCTTAAGGCATACGATCACAGATTGATTGATCACTCAACAGCTGAAATCGTTGAAACCGCAAAACGTACCGGTGCTCAAGTTCGTGGTCCGATCCCGCTCCCTACTCGTAAGGAGCGTTACACCATCCTTATTTCCCCACATGTAAACAAAGATGCTCGTGACCAGTACGAAATCCGTACCCACAAGCGTTTAATTGACATCGTGGAGCCAACTGAGAAGACTGTTGATGCTTTAATGCGTTTAGATCTTGCAGCTGGTGTGGATGTTCAGATCAGCCTTCGCTAACAATAGGGGATAAATACAATGTCAATCGGTTTAATTGGCCGCAAGCTTGGTATGACCCGTGTTTTCAACGAGAACGGCAAATCTGTTCCAGTAACAGTCATCCAGGTAGAAGCAAACCGCGTTACCCAGATCAAGAACATGGAATCTGACGGTTATACCGCAATCCAGGTTACTACTGGTGATCGCAAAGCAAGTCGCATGACCAAGCCAGAAATTGGTCATTTCGCAAAGTCCGGCGTACAGGCAGGCCGTGGCTTATGGGAGTTCCGTCTAACCGAGTCTGAGCTAGCATCTTATAATGTTGGCGACGAGATCAAGGTTGATGCATTCCAGGACGTTAAGAAAGTTGACGTAACCGGTCAGTCAAAAGGTAAAGGTACTGCTGGTACTATTAAGCGTTATAACTTCTTACACCAGGATTATACTCACGGTAACTCACGTTCACATCGTGTTCCAGGTTCTACCGGTCAGAATCAGACCCCAGGTAGAGTATTCAAGGGCAAGAAGATGGTTGGTCATATGGGTTCTGAGAAGGTTACAGTTTTAAGCCTTGATTTAGTTCGCATTGACGCAGAGCGTAACTTACTTCTCGTTAAGGGTGCCGTACCAGGTGCTAATAACGGTGACGTAATCGTAAGACCAAGTCTAAAAGCTTAACCCGAGGTAATAGGAAATGGAATTAAAGTTAGTTGGCGCAGACAAGCAACTAGAGGTAGCTGAGAGCACCTTTGGTCGCGAGTTCAACGAGCCATTAGTGCACCAGGTAGTTGTATCATACCTAAGCACTGCTCGCCGCGGTACTAAAGCTCAGAAGACCCGTTCTGAGGTTTCAGGTGGCGGTAAGAAGCCTTTCCGTCAGAAGGGCACTGGTCGTGCACGTGCTGGTTCATCTCGCTCACCTATTTGGCGTGCAGGTGGTACCACCTTCGCTGCAAAGCCACAGGATTGGACTCAGAAGGTAAATCGTAAGATGTACCGCGCTGCAATGAGCAGCATCTTATCTGAGTTAGTTCGTCAGGATCGCTTAGTTGTAGTTGAAGATTTCAAGATCGAAGACCACAAGACAAAGACCTTAGTATCAAAGCTAAAGGATTTAGGCTTAAAGCAGGTTCTGATCGTTACTGATGCTATCGATGACAATTTATTCTTAGCATCCCGTAATCTATACAGAGTTGAAGTATGCCAGCCACTGTCATCTGAGTTCAACCCAGTAAACTTAGTTGGTTTTGATAAGGTTCTTATCACTTCTGCTGCTGTTAAGAAAGTAGAGGAGATGTTTAAATAATGTCACAGGCTCGTTTATTTGACGTTTTACGTGCACCAGTAGTTTCAGAGAAGAGCACTGCTGCAAACGAAAAGAACGTTATCGTATTAAAAGTTGCTAAAGATGCAACTAAAGATGAGATCAAGGCTGCAGTTAAGGCTGTATTTAACATCGACGCTTTAGCAGTTCGTACCTTAAACTTCCAGGGTAAGGTTCGTCGTACAGCTCGCGGTTTCGGCAAGCGTTCAGATTGGAAAAAGGCTTATATCACCGTTCCAGAGAACTCATTAGCTGAGATTGAGCAGGCAGCTCAGGGTAACAAGGAGAGCAACTAATGGCAATCATTAAAGCAAAGCCAACCTCCCCAGCTCGTCGTCATGTTGTAATGATCAAGACTGATGGCTTATGGAAGGGTGGTCCAGAGCGTTCTCTAACTGTTGAGAAGCGTAAGACTGGTGGTCGTGACAATTATGGTCACATTTCAACCCGTCACATCGGTGGTGGCCACAAGCAGCGCTATCGTTTAGTTGACTTCAAGCGTCAGAAAGATGGTGTTGAGGCACGCGTAGAGCGTTTAGAGTATGATCCAAACCGTTCTGCTCACATCGCATTAATCTGCTACGCTGATGGTACCCGCAGCTATATCTTAGCTCCTAAGGGCTTAAAAGTTGGTGATGTAGTTGTATCAGGTCCAGATGCTGCTATCAAAGTTGGTAACACTTTACCAATGCGCAACATTCCACTTGGTTCAACCATTCATGCTGTTGAGTTAAACCCAGGTGCTGGTGCAGTATTTGCTCGTTCAGCAGGCTGCTACTGCGAATTAGTTGCTCGTGAAGGTGCTTATGTAACTTTACGTATGCGTTCAGGCGAAATGCGTAAGGTACTAGCTGACTGCCGTGCTACCATTGGTGAAATCGGCAACGGTGAGCACATGTTAGCTCAGTTTGGTAAGGCTGGTGCTAAGCGCTGGAGAGGCGTACGCCCAACCGTTCGTGGTATGTCTATGAACCCTATCGATCACCCACATGGTGGTGGTGAAGGCCGTAACAAGGGCATTCAGCCATGCTCACCTTGGGGTACTCCAAGTAAGGGTTACAAGACACGTAAGAACAAGCGTACTGATAAGTACATTGTTCACCACCGTTAATTGTTTAGCGAGGATTTAACATGCCACGTTCTTTAAAGAAAGGTCCATTTATTGATGAGTCCTTACTAAAGAAGGTACTTCAGGCTTCTGAGAAAGGCGATAAAAAGCCTATCAAGACCTGGTCACGCCGTTCAGTTATCATTCCACAGATGATTGGAATGACAATCGCTGTACATAACGGTCGTAATCACGTACCTGTATTCATCTTAGATGAAATGGTTGGTCACAAGTTAGGTGAGTTTGCACCTACTCGTACCTTTAAGGGTCACACCGCTTCTGATGCAAAAGGTTAAAGGAGTTTAATGTAATGGAAGTTAAAGCTATACATCGTTATGCTCGCTCTTCTGCTCAGAAAGCTCGCTTGGTTGCTGACCAAGTTCGCGGTTTACCTGTTCAGAAAGCACTGGATTTATTACAGTTCAGCCCAAGAAAGGCTGCTGCACTAATCCGTAAGGTATTGCTCAGCGCAATTGCAAATGCAGAGCACAATCAGTCATTAGATATCGACGATTTAGTTGTATCTAAGATTATGGTTGATGAGGGTCCTTCATTAAAGCGTATCATGCCACGTGCTAAAGGCCGTGCTGATCGTATCGTAAAGCGTACCTCTCATATTACCGTAGTTGTTGCAGATAGCGTTAGGGAGTAATTATGGGCCAGAAAATTAATCCAAACGGAATCAGACTTGGTATTACCAAAGCTTATTCATCAGTTTGGTATGCATCTACTGCAAATTTCCCAGCTAACATTAAGAGCGACTCTGCAGTTCGTAAGTATTTAACTAACGAGCTTAAGAATGCATCTGTATCTAAGATTGTTATCGATCGTCCTGCAAAGAGCATTCGCGTAACCATCTGCACTGCACGTCCTGGTATCGTTATCGGTAAGAAGGGCGAAGATGTAGAGAAGTTACGTCAGAAGATCTCTGCAATCGCTGGTGTTCCAGCTCAGGTTAATATTTCTGAGATTCGTAAGCCAGACTTAGATGCTAAGCTAGTTGCTGACTCAATTGCTTCACAGTTAGAGCGTCGTGTAATGTTCCGTCGCGCTATGAAGAAGGCAATCCAGAGTGCAATGCGTGCTGGTGCTAAGGGTATCAAGGTTGAAGTATCAGGCCGTTTAGGCGGCGCAGAAATCGCTCGTTCAGAGTGGTTACGTGAAGGTCGTGTACCTCTACACACTTTACGTGCTGATATTGATTACGCTTTATCAGAGGCAGTAACAACCTATGGTGTTATCGGTGTTAAGGTATGGATCTTCAAGGGTGAAGTTTTAGGTGGTTTACCACTAACCCAGGAAGAGACAGAAGACCGTAACAATGCAGCTGCTCCTGCAGGCCGTCGTGGTCGTCGTGACGATAATCAGGCTCGTCCTGGTCGTGGTCGTCGTGGCGCTAAGAAGACCGAAGAGGCTCCAGCTCCAAAGGCTGCAGAGTAACGGAGGAAGTATAAGTGTTACAACCTAAACGTACAAAATATCGTAAGACTCAGAAAGGTCGTAATGAGGGCTTAGCATTTGCTGGTTCAACCGTATCTTTCGGTGAGTTTGGTCTAAAAGCTACATCTCGTGGTCAGATTACTGCTCGTGAGATCGAAGCTGCACGTCGTGCGTTCACTCGTGAGATGAAGCGTGAAGGTAAAGTTTGGATCCGTGTGTTCCCAGATAAGCCTATCACTCAGAAAGCTCTTGGTGTTCGTATGGGTAAAGGTAAAGGTACAGTTGAGTACTGGGTTGCTCCAATTCAGCCTGGTCGTGTACTTTTCGAGATTGGTGGTATTACCGAAGAAGTTGCTCGTGAGGCTTTCCGTCTTGCTTCAGCAAAGTTATCTGTAACAACTACCTTCGTTCGTAAGCAGGTGATCTAATGCAAGCAAACGATTTACGTAATAAGTCAGTTGAAGAGTTAAAGACTGAATTGTCAAATCTTCAGCGCGAGCAGTTCAACTTACGTTTCCAGTTAAAGTCTGGTGCATTACAGCAGACTAACAACGTTCGTAAGGTACGTCGCGATATCGCACGTATTAACACAATCATCTCTGAGAAGTTAGCTTCAGAGTCTAAGTAGAGGAAGAGTTAAATGTCAGAATCAAATGCAAAAGTAGCTCGTACCCTACGCGGTCGTGTAGTAAGCGATAAGATGCAGAAGGCATGTGTAGTAGCAGTTGAGCGCCGTGTTGCTCATCCTGTATATGGTAAGATTGTTACCCGTACTACCAAGTTCCACGTAGCAGACGCTGAGAACACAGCTCACGTTGGTGATATCGTTGAGATTTGCGAGTGCAGACCAGTTTCTAAGACTATCGCTTGGAAGCTAGTAAGCGTAATCGAGAAGTCTCAGGACTAATCTTTCTGATTAGTTAAGCAAAGGCCGCAGGTAATACTGCGGTCTTTTTATTTACATAATGCAGAAAATGTAAAAATAAATTGAAAAAATTTCTCATGACCATATTTTTTCTAATAAAAAAATGGCTAGAAACCTAGAAACGATTTGTTTTTTGAAAGAATCTGTATATAATTGAATGACTATACCTTGGACCGGCATTTTTGTGCTTGCGGTCTAATTTTTTTTATGGTATAGTTTAGCGCCTTTCTAAAAATGTCTTTAGAAAAGGTAGTTATTTTGTTTTTTAAACGGAGCATTTGAAATGATCCAGATGCAGAGCATGCTTAACGTTGCTGATAATTCTGGCGCACGTGCAGTTCAGTGTATTAAGGTTTTAGGTGGTTCTCACCGCCGTTACGCTGGCATCGGCGACATTATTAAAGTGTCTGTAAAAGACGCTATCCCACGCGGCAAAGTTAAGAAGGGCGACGTACTAGACGCTGTTGTTGTTCGCACCAAGTATGGTGTTCGCAGACAGGACGGTTCAGTAATTCGCTTTGATTCAAACGCAGCAGTTTTATTAACTGCACAGCATGAGCCTATTGGTACTCGTATCTTCGGACCTGTTACTCGTGAACTACGTTCAGAGCAGTTTATGAAGATTGTATCTTTAGCTCCAGAAGTACTCTAATTTAAGCGGGAGTATTAAACATGGCAGCGAAAATTCGCACCAACGATGAAGTAATCGTTATCACTGGTAAGGACAAGGGCAAGACTGGTAAGGTTACCCGTGTATTACCTCGTGAAAATAAGGTGTTTGTTGAAGGCATTAATGTCAAGAAGAAACACCAGAAGGCTAACCCAAATCTTGGTATTCAGGGCGGTATTGTTGACGTTGTAGCACCAGTAGATGTTTCAAACGTTGCAATTTACAATCCTGAAACAAAGAAGGCTGATCGTGTAGGCTTTAAGTTCGAAGACGGTAAAAAGGTTCGTTTCTTTAAGTCAAACGGTAACATCATTCCTTCAACTGCCAAGTAAGCGTTAATTTTATAGGAGAATAACGATGGCGAAACTGCATGATCTTTACAAGCAGGAAGTAATCAAAGCCTTAACTGAAAAATTTGGTTACAAAACAATCATGCAAGTCCCTCGGATTGAGAAAATCACCCTGAATATGGGTGTTGGTGAGGCTGTTGCTGATAAGAAAGTTCTTGAGAACGCAGCACGTGACATGGCAGCTATTGCTGGTCAGAAGCCATTAATCACCAAGGTTCGCAAATCCGTAGCGGGCTTCCATATTCGTGAGGGCTATCCAATCGGCTGTAAGGTTACACTACGCGGTGAGCGTATGTGGGAGTTCCTCGAGCGTTTAATTGTGATTGCAATTCCACGTATCCGTGATTTCCGTGGTTTATCATCAAAGTCATTTGATGGTAGAGGAAATTACTCAATGGGTGTACGCGAGCAGATCATCTTCCCTGAGATCGATTTTGATAAGGTTGATACAGTTCGTGGTTTAGATATTACTATCACCACTACTGCAAGGACTGATGAAGAAGGTAAAGCTCTTCTTGAGTCATTCAACTTCCCATTCCGTACTCACGCAAGCAAGTAATCGAGGACGAACAAATGGCTAAGACTTCAATGATTAATAGAGATCTTAAGAGACAGCGTCTTGCAGATAAGTATTTTGCAAAGCGTCAGGATCTCAAAAAAGTTATTTCAAGCGTATCATCTTCAGATGAAGAGCGCTTCGCTGCAGTGCAGGCATTAGCAGCACTACCACGCGATTCAAGCCCTTCACGTCAGCGTAACCGCTGTTCTGAGACTGGTCGTCCACATGGCTATTTACGTAAGTTCGGTTTATGCCGTATTAAGTTACGTGAGCACATGATGCGTGGCGAGATCCCTGGTCTACACAAGGCTAGCTGGTAAGAGGAGAGATACAAATGATGCAAGATCCTATTGCGGATTTATTAACCCGCATTCGCAACGGCCAGGCATCTGGCAAAGTTACCGTTTCAATGCCATCTTCAAAGCTGAAGGTTGCTATTGCTAATCTGTTACTAAAAGAGGGTTATATCTCTTCAGTTGCAGAAAACGGCGACGTTAAGAAAGTATTAGAAATTGGCCTTAAGTACTACGAAGGCGCACCAGTTATCGAGTTAATCAAGAGAGTATCTCGTCCTGGCCTACGTATCTACAAGAAGAGCAGCGAGTTACCACGTATCATGAACGGTTTAGGTATTGCTGTTATTTCAACTTCTAAAGGCTTAATGACCGATCGCGCTGCCCGTAAGGACGGCTTAGGCGGCGAAGTTATTTGTTACGTCGCATAATAGGGAGGCAACATGTCACGTATTGCTAAGGAACCTGTTGTAGTTCCTCAGGGCGTCGAAGTTTCTCTCGACGGTCAGTTAGTAACTGTAAAGTCAAAAAAAGGCAATTTACAGTTAAATGTTCATCCTTTAGTTACAGTTTCTTTCGAGAATAACGTAATTAAAGTAGCTCCAGCTGATGATTCTGCTGACGCTAACATGCAGTCTGGTACAGTTCGTGCTTTACTGAATAACATGGTTATCGGTTTAGACAAGGGCTTCGAGAAGGCATTAAAGTTAGTTGGTGTTGGTTATCGTGCTGCAGTTAAGGGTAAGGTTTTAAACCTAATTTTAGGTTACTCTCACCCAATCGACTATGAGTTACCTGAAGGTATCACCGCTGAGTGTCCATCTCAGACTGATATCGTTCTAAAGAGCTTCGATAAGGCTTTATTAGGTCAGGTTGCAGCTAAGGTTCGCGCATTCCGTGCTCCAGAGCCATACAAGGGCAAAGGTGTTCGCTATGCTGATGAAATCATTCACATCAAAGAAGCTAAGAAGAAATAATAGGGTGGCATAACATGTTTGAAAAGAAAGAAGCACGCATTCGCCGCGCTACTAAATCTCGCGCAAAGATGGCTGAGTTAGGCGTAACCCGTTTAGTTGTTACACGTACTCCACGTCACATCTATGCTCAGATTATCAGCAATGATAACCGTGTTTTAGCTTCAGCTAGCACTTTAGATAAGGACCTTGTTAAGGGTCTAAAGTACACCGGTAACGTAGAAGCTGCCAAGGTTGTTGGTAAGGCTGTTGCCGAGCGTGCACTTGCAGCTTCAGTTACAACTGTAGCTTTCGACAGATCAGGCTATCAGTATCACGGTCGTGTTGCAGCATTAGCTGACGCAGCTCGTGAAGCCGGCCTTAAGTTCTAGGAGTGTGAAATGCAACACAAAGACGAAACTCAAGCAGGCGAATTACAAGAGAAGCTAGTAGCTGTAAATCGTGTAGCTAAAGTAGTAAAGGGTGGTCGTATTTTCTCTTTCACCGCTTTAACAGTAGTTGGTGATGGTAACGGCCGTGTAGGTTTTGGTTATGGTAAGGCTGGTGAAGTTCCTGCTGCTATTCAGAAGGCAATTGAACAGGCTCGTCGTAACATTAACAACAACATTCACTTAAACAATGGTACCTTATTCCACTCTGTAAAGGGTGAGCACTCAGGTTCTATGGTTTATATGCAGCCTGCATCAGAAGGTACCGGTATTATTGCTGGTGGTGCTATGCGTGCTGTATTAGAGGTTGCTGGCGTTCGCAATGTTTTAGCTAAGGCATATGGTTCAACAAACCCAATCAACGTAGTTCGTGCTACTGTTGCTGCATTAGCTTCAATGCGTACTCCTGAAGCAGTAGCTGCTAAGCGTGGCCTTTCAGTGAAGGAAATAATGGAGTAAAAAATGGCAGATAAGAAAACCGTTAAAGTTACTCTAATTAAGAGCACTATTGGTCGTTTACCTAAGCACAAAGACACTGTTAAGGGTTTAGGTTTACGTCGCATTGGTCACACTGTAGAGCTAGAGGATACTCCTTCAGTTCGTGGTATGATCAATAAGGTTAGCTACTTACTAAAGGTAGAGGAGTAAAACATGCGTCTAAATACCTTTGAAGGCTCAAATAACAAGAAGTCAGTACGCGTTGGTCGTGGTATTGGTTCTGGCTTAGGCAAGACCTGTGGTCGTGGTGTTAAAGGTGCAGGTGCTCGTAAGAGTGCTCACAAGCGTCCAGGTTTCGAAGGCGGTCAGATGCCATTAAAGATCCGTTTACCAAAGTTTGGTTTCTGGTCTCCAAAGTCTGACGTAACTGCAGAAGTTACCTTAAACGATTTAAATCGTATCGAAGGTGATGTAGTTGATATGGCTGCTTTAGTAGCAAACCGTTTAATCACCAAGAAGATCAAATACGTTAAGATTGTTTTATCTCGCGTACCTAACTTCAACAAGAAGATCACTGTAAAGGGTCTTGGTGTTACTAAGGGTGCTAAGGCTGCTATCGAAGCTGCAGGTGGCTCAGTAGAAGTTGCTAAGTATATTACTGATGCAGCTGAGCGTTTAGAAGCATCAAACAAGAAGTCAGCTGCTAAACAGCAGGCTCGTATCGATGCTTTAAATGCTGCTCCAAAGCTAAGACCTGCTAAGAAGACTGCAGAGCAGAAAGCTGCTAAGAAAGCTGCTGCTGGTAAATAATTTAATGGGGGAAGCAATTCCCCCTAATTGAGGTTTTGCATGGCAAAAAAATCGCTTTTCGAGAGAAGTCGTGAAATGGCGGCTCAACATCAAAAGGGAACAGGCGAATTACGTCAGCGTCTCTTATTTGTTGTTTTTGCGCTAATTATATTCAGACTGGGCTCTTATATTCCTGTTCCAGGTGTGAATGCAGACGTCTTAGAGCGTATTTTTGATTCGCAAAGCGGAACCATTATTGGCATGTTCAACATGTTTTCTGGTGGTGCTCTTGAGCGTGCATCAGTTTTAGCATTAGGTATCATGCCTTATATTTCTGCATCTATTATTATTCAGTTATTAGCAGTTCTTAACAAGAATTTAGCTGAACTAAAGAAAGAGGGGGAATCTGGTCGTCGTAAGATTACTCAGTATACCCGCGTTGCAACTGTATTCCTTGCTGCTTTCCAAGCTTTTGGTATGGCAACAGGTATACCAAACATGATGCCTGGTTTAGTTGATAACCCAGGATTCGGTTTTTATTTTGTAACTACTGTTTCTTTAGTAACTGGTACTATGTTACTGATGTGGTTAGGTGAGCAGATTACTGAGCGTGGCATCGGAAATGGTATTTCTCTTATCATTTTCGCTGGTATTGTTGCTGGATTACCTTCAGCATTAGCAAGAACCTTTGAGCAGTCACGTCAG
The DNA here is from genome assembly GCF_019448115.1 of Succinivibrio faecicola. Classification (GTDB taxonomy): domain Bacteria; phylum Pseudomonadota; class Gammaproteobacteria; order Enterobacterales; family Succinivibrionaceae; genus Succinivibrio; species Succinivibrio faecicola. Next base: position 19,189 of record NZ_JAGFNY010000008.1, read on the forward strand.
GGTGATTTATCAACTATCGCATTACTAATTATCGGTGTAGTTGTTGTCTTAGTGACACTATTTGTGGTTTTCGTTGAGCGCGGTCAGCGTAAGATCGTTATCGAATACGCTAAACGCCAGATGGGTAATCGAATTTACTCTCAGCCTCGCTCTAATTTACCATTAAAGATCAACTTATCAGGTGTTATTCCAGCAATTTTTGCTTCGTCAATTATTCTGTTCCCTGGTACCGTTGTATCTTGGTTCGGCCAAGGAGATAATGCTGTTTCCAATGTTTTGGGTAGCATTAGTTTATTCTTACAGCCAGGTCAGCCTTTATATGAACTGCTGTACGCTGCTGCTATTATCTTCTTCACATTCTTCTATACAGCGCTGGTATTCAATCCACGTGAAATAGCAGAAAACCTTAAGAAAGGTAATGCATTTATTCCAGGTATTCGTCCTGGTGAGCAGACAGCAAGATTCATCGATAAAGTTATGACTCGCTTAACCTTGAGTGGTTCTTTATACATGGTATTAGTATGTTTAGTACCTCAGTTACTTATGAACTGGTTCAATGTTCAGTTCTATTTCGGTGGTACTTCATTACTGATTATTGTTGTAGTATGCATGGACTTTGTTGCTCAGCTTCAGAGTCATATGATGAATCAGCAATATGGCGATATCATGAGAAAAGCTAACTTAAGAAATTATGGTCGCTAATTTTTAAGTAATTGGAGAAAAAAGATGAAAGTTGGTGCTTCAGTTAAGAAAATGTGCCGCAACTGCAAAGTTGTTCGTCGCCACGGCGTAGTTCGCATCATCTGTGAAAATCCTAAGCATAAGCAGCGTCAGGGCTAATATGCTTTCATAAAAGTGCAAAAATATTTGCACTTTTATCTCGAATTCTGTATAATCATACAGCTTAAAAGCACTAAGAGTGTTCTCTTGGTGCTTTTTAGACATGCCAAAGTGCACTATGAGTGGTTGTCGCGTATCCTAACGGGCTTTGCGACAGCCGTTGTTTAAACCGACCTATTTATTTTTTAGGAGATCAATAGTGGCCCGTATTGCTGGCATTAATGTGCCTGATCAAAAGATCGCCGTGATTGCATTACAGTCAATCTATGGCATCGGCCCAACCCGCGCAAGTGAGATCCTCGCAAACGCTGGTGTAGAAGAGTCTGCTAGATTAAAGGACTTAGATGAGTCTATTATCGACAAGATTCGTGCCGAAGTTGCAAAGTTCACCGTTGAAGGTGATCTTCGTCGTGAAATTTCAATGAACATCAAGCGTCTTATTGACCTTGGTACTTATCGTGGTTTACGTCACCGCAGAGGTTTACCTGTTCGCGGTCAGCGTACAAAGACTAATGCACGTACTCGTAAGGGTCCACGTAAGAGCATCAAGAAGTAGTAGGAGAGCTTAGATGGCAGAAGAAATCAAGAAAGAGCAGTCAGCTAAGGCTTCACGCGGTAAGCGTTCAAAGAAGCAGGTTGCTGATGGTGTAGCTCATATCCATGCATCTTTCAACAACACCATTGTAACTATTTCTGATCGTCAGGGTAATGTTCTTTCATGGGCAACCGCTGGTGGTTCAGGTTTCCGTGGTTCACGTAAGTCAACACCTTATGCAGCTCAGGTTGCTGCAGAGCGTGCTGGTGAAGCTGCTAAGGAATTTGGTGTTAAGAACTTAGAGGTTTTAGTTAAGGGTCCAGGTCCTGGTCGTGAGTCTTCAATTCGTGCATTAAATGCTCAGGGTTACAAGATCACTAACATCACTGATGTTACCCCAATCCCTCATAATGGTTGTCGCCCTCCTAAGAAGCGTCGCGTATAACCTAAGTTCAATTTCTGGAGAAAGATAAATGGCAAAATATACAGGTCCAGCCCTGAAATTAAGCCGCCGTGAGGGTGTTGACTTATTCTTAAAGTCTGGCGTTCGTGCAATTGACACCAAGTGCAAATTAAATACTGCACCTGGTCAGCATGGTGCAAACCAGCCACGCCTTTCAGATTACGGCATGCAGTTACGTGAGAAGCAGAAGGTTCGTCGTATTTACGGCGTTCTAGAGCGTCAGTTCAGTAACTACTATAAGAAAGCATCAAGAATGAATGGTAACACCGGTGAAAACCTGTTACAGCTTCTTGAGGCTCGTCTTGACAACGTTGTTTACCGTATGGGTTTTGGTTCAACTCGTATGGAAGCTCGTCAGCTTGTTAGCCACAAGGCTATCACTGTTAACGATCGCGTTGTTAATATTCCTTCTTATCAGGTTCAGCCTTCAGATGTGATTGCTGTTCGTGAAAAAGCTAAGAAGCAGCTACGTATCAAGGCAGCTATCGATTTATCAGGTAAGCGCGGTACTAAGCCAACCTGGATCGAAGTTGATCACGATCATATGAAGGGTACTTATAAGAACAATCCAGAACGTTCTGAGCTTCCTGCAGATATTAAGGAACAGCTCATCGTCGAATTGTATTCTAAGTAATAACGGCAACATTGCCAGCACCGCTTTTATATTGTGGGGTATCTCTAGTGTCTGTTGTTGAACTGCTAAAGCCAAAGCCAGTTGACTATACTGAAATCAGTGCTAATCATGCACATTTAGTGCTTGAGCCTTTAGAGCGTGGTTTCGGCTATACTCTCGGTGTCGCCTTAAGCGGAATTTTACTAAAGACCCTTTCTGGTTCTGCAGTTGATGCATTCCAGATTGCGGGCGTAAAGGATGTTAACAGCTCAAAGGATGATCTTGTTGAGTCACTGTTTGACGTGGTTATGAATTTAAAATCACTAGCAGTTTCAACTAAGGAGCCTTTAACTGAGCCTGTTTGGTTGACAATTGATAGACGTGGAGAAGGTGAAGTTCACGCTTCTGACATCGTTTGTCCTGAGAATATTTCTTTTGTTGACCCTGAAGCCCGTATATGCACCCTCAAGGGCGCGAAGGCTTCGTTGTCTATGAAACTCCGTATTACTTCTGGACAGGGCTATGTTATGGCAACTACTGATCTGCATGTTCCTGCAGAGTCTGAAGATGTCATTTTAATTGATGCAAACTACTGTCCAGTACGCAGATATGTGTATGAGGTTGAATCTGCACGTGTTGAGCAGCGTACTGATTTAGACAGATTAGTTATTGATTTAGAAACTGATGGAACTATTGCTCCTGAAGTTGCTTTAATGAATGCATCAAATTTAATCTGCGACAGTATTGTTAATATTGTTGATAAGGATGAGATTAGCGAGCATGTAAGCGCTCCTGTAGCTCCTCCTATGCCAGATCCTGTTTTAATGCAGTTGGTTGACGATTTAGAGTTAACTGTGCGTTCTGCAAACTGCTTAAAGGCGGAGTCAATCATTTACATCGGCGATTTGGTACAGAGAACTGAAGTAGAGCTTCTAAAGACACCTAATTTAGGTAAGAAGTCTTTAAATGAAATAAAGGACGTTCTTGCTCAGAAGGGATTGTCTTTAGGTATGCGTGTGGCTAATTGGCCACCTGCAAGTATCAAAGGTACCAAATAACTAACTGTTTTAGAAGGAATTAAAAATGCGTCATCGTACAAGTGGCCGTCATTTAGGTCGTACAGCTGCACATCGTGCTGCTTTATACCGCAATTTAGCAAAGGCTTTAATCACCTTCGAAGTTATCAAGACTACTTTGCCAAAGGCTAAGGAACTTCGTCGCTTTGTTGAGCCTTTAATCACCTTAGCTAAGGTAGATACTGTTGCTAACCGTCGCTTAGCATATTCTCGTTTAAACGACGAGGCTGTTGTTGCTAAGTTATTCAACGTTATCGGCAAGTTATCTGCTGACCGTAAGGGTGGTTACACTCGTATTTTAAAGGCTGGTTTACGTTCAACTGATAAGGCACCTGTTGCTTACATCATGTTAACTGACCGTCCAGAAGCTACTGAGTCTTCAGATTCAAAAGCTGAATAATACGAATCAAATGGGCGTGTAAGCGCCCATTACCGAATTTTTTTTTGCTATTTACTGTACAAAACGAGGGTGAAACCTTGGATCAGATCATCGATTCTATCAAGCCAAACATTATTGAAATTACTGAGCTTGAGAAAAATGTAAGCCGAGTAGTTCTTGGACCATTTGAGCCTAATTATGCTCAGATAGTTGGTACAGCTCTTCGTCGTATTATGCTGTCCTCTATTCCTGGATATGCCATCACCGCTGTTGAAATTGATGGTGTAGTGCATGAATACAGTGCAGTAGAAGGTATTCAAGAGGATGTTCTCCTCATCTTATTAAACCTGAAGGAAGTTGCAGTTGCTTCAGTAGGTTCTTCAATTGAAGATCCTGTTCTACACATCAATAAGAAGGGTGTAGGTCCAGTTACTGCAGGTGACATTGTCTGCCCTCATGGATTTGAAATCAGAAATCCTGATCAGATTATTTGCCATTTAACCGATGAGAACAAAGAGCTAAACATGTCTTTACATGTATCTCGTGGTAGAGGATATGTTCCTTCAGTGTATCGTCCAGATGCAGATTCTTCATCAGACAAGTTTATCGGACGTCTTTTAATTGATGCATCATATTGCCCAGTTTTAAATGTAGCTATTTTTACTGAGAAGTCTGACACCGACGCAGATAACTCAAATGCTACATGCAAAGTTGCAGACAAGCAGGAACGCTTAATTTTAAATATTGAAACAAATGGTACTATTGACCCAGAGACAGCAGTAAGCATTGGCGCAACAATCTTTGCTGATCAGTTAGGTTCATTTGTTGACATCAGAAATTCAGTTGCTCCTACTGAGGATGCTACATTCAAGCCATCAATCGATCCTAAATTAATCAGCCCGGTTGAGGACTTAGAGTTAACTGTTCGTTCAGCTAACTGCTTGAAAACTGAGGGCATTAAGTATATTGGTGATCTTGTTCAGAAGACTGAAGTTGAATTATTAAAGACACCAAATCTTGGTAAGAAGTCATTAACTGAAATTAAAGACGTTCTTGCTGAGCGTGGCTTAACTTTAGGTATGCGCCTTGAGAACTGGCCTCCTGCAGAGTTAGAGTCATTCTAATTAACAAAAATAAGGGCTGAATTTTCAGCCCTTTTTCTTATTTGTTTCCAACCGATTCTATTTTTCAAGTTTTGTTTTTGCGTAACAAGCTGCACCAATAATACCAGCAAGATTTAATGTCTTTGCAGGAACAACCTTTGTCTTAAGAGTAAGTTTTGATTCATATTTATCAAATTTCTTAGAAACACCGCCACCTAAAACAATGAAGTCAGGCTGTGTTAAAAATGAAATGTACTCGAGGAATTTGTTTAATCTCTCGCCCCATTCTTTGAAGCTTAGATCTTCCTTTTCTCTTACAGAGTCAGCGCAATAGTGTTCTGCGATATCACCTTTAAACTTTAAATGACCAAATTCCGTGTTAGGATACATTTGTCCATTTATGAATAAAGCTGAACCAATACCAGTACCGATTGTTAAGAAAAGGACTGGACCTTTATAGTCTTTTACTGCACCAAAAGATAATTCTGCTAAGCCTGCAACATCAGCATCATTAGCAACAAATACGTCAGTGTTCAAAGTTTTTGAGAATAACTCTTCTACCTTAATATTGATCCAGCTTGAATCTATATTTGCTGCAGTAAGAACTTCACCATTAATAATTCTTGCAGGAAAACCACAACCAACTGGACCTTTGTAACCAATCTGATCAACTAATTCTTTGAGTGTTTTTGCAACAGCTTCTGGTGTAGCCGGTTGAGGTGTCTGAATACGAATTCTTTCAGATTTAAGTTCACCTGTGATGGTATCTACAATAGCACCTTTGATACCACTTCCACCAATATCAACGCCTAATATATCCATAGACAATTCCTTATATTAAAGTTTGTTCTTTAAGTATATGCAAAACTTTCATTTATTATCTACCGCAAAACAATAAAATTCGTAAAAATACTAACATGCACACAAAATAAATAATTAATAATTTCTATATAGCTTCAGATTGACTCAATCTTCTTGATTTGAATAGATATTTTCTTAAAATTACAGTAGGTAAATCACATATTGGTAATTCAATGTCCAAAATATTCTGCATATCATATTCTGACTATGGTTATCTTTTAACTCAGACTGAATTTTTAATTAAGACTGTTCAGCTTACTGATATTCTTTTTGAAAATATTCTTATAAGCGGTGAAATTGAGATTAGAAGAAGATTTGTAAATGTTCCTAGACTTTTTGATGATGATCATTCAGAGCCTCTGCTGACTGATGATACTGAAAGATTTTCAATGAAATACATGGGCATAAAAGTTAAAGTAATCGATTCTTATAAATTTACAGAAATAGCAAAGAACATAAAACCAGATCCTTTAGGTTTTGTGAAAATGGATGAAGATGAAATACCATGCGAAAGTGTGGATCAAGAGAATCTAGCAGAAGATCTGGTTCTGTTAGCATCAAATGGAATAGAACTTAATGACATATCTCTAGTACAACGTGCACAAGGAGTATAAAGATGGCTTTTCCAATAGATGTATATCCTGCAGATGAAGTAAAACTAATTGAAAAGGCCTACGCTTCAGAGCACAACTCTGATTGCTATGATTTAATGTTAAAAGCAGGTAAATCAGTTTATGAAGCAATAGCAGAATATGCTCCAAGTGCAAAAGACGTATGGATCTTCTGCGGAAAAGGAAATAATGGCGGTGATGGTTATGTATTGGCAAAAATGCTTTTGGAGAGTGGAGTTTCCCATAGAGTATTTGCCATTGATAATCCTCATCCACAGACAGAGGCTGAAATTGCGTTTGAAAACTATATAAAAGCCGGTGGACATATTGAGTACGATCTTCCGAACAAAGGTCTATTGCCAAATGATGGAATAGTTGAATACACAGCTCCTTCTGTTATTGTTGACGCACTCTTAGGCACAGGAATAGAAAGCGCTCCTGCAGGTGTATATGCAAAATGGATAATGTACATCAATCAGTTGCATTCATATGTATTTTCAGTGGATATTCCATCTGGTGTGGTAGCTGATACAGGATATGTTCCAGGAGCATGTATCAGAGCAGACATAACAGTTTGTATGCTTGCTTTAAAGCCAGGTCTGTTAACAGGAGATGCTGTTGATTATACAGGTAAAATACTTTTCTCATCTTTAGGTGTAAATACTCAGGACTATGCATCTGTAATAGATAAGGACTTAACAAAATATTCTTTACCTATACAGAATATAAGCTATGAGGGGGTTAAATGTAATCTTCCTGTAAGATATAAATCATTTAACAAAGGTGATTCTGGAAAGGTTCTGATAATAGCAGGAGCTAAAGGCATGGGCGGTGCTGCTATTATCTGCGCAAGTGCAGCATTAAGAGCTGGTGCTGGTCTTGCAAAGGTAGCTTTGGATGATACAAATATCTCTCCAATGCTTGCAAATAGACCAGAACTAATGAGTGTAGATCTGAACAATGAAGAAGAGCTTGTTAGGGCTATAAAATGGGCTGATGTAATAGCTGTAGGTCCAGGACTTGGTGTAAATGAGAGAACTTATAAAATTCTAGATTATATATCCAATCTAGAAGATACACCTGTTATCTATGATGCTGATGCATTGAATGTTCTTTCTACATTTGAACAGAATTACTATAACGAAAACAGGGTAATAACTCCTCATTTAGGCGAAGCGGCAAGACTTTTAGGCTGTTCAATAGATGACTTAAGTCAGGATAGACTAGCAGGAGCATATAAACTCTGGCAGAAATATGGTGGTGTGGTTCTTTTAAAGGGAGCAGGAACTATTATATGTGACGGTCAGAGTTTTAGTATAATCAGAGAAGGTTCTCCTGCTCTAGCAACAGGAGGCTCAGGTGATCTATTAACGGGTATAATAGTTTCACTGTTAGGTCAGGGCTTATCACTAAAGGATGCAAGTGTTACAGCTGCATGCATTCATGGAAAAGCTGCAACCGTGTATGCAAGGGAACATGGTATTATTGGCACTCTACCAATGGATTTATTATCTAATATTCAGGGATTGATAAATGGCAAGTTGTAATTTTTTGTTAGCAGGTGAAGCCGATACTGTTGAATTTGGAAAACAGATGTCAAAAATCCTTGTTCCATTGGCAAAACAGTTGAATAAGTGCATAAGTGTAAATCTTGAAGGTGATCTTGGAGCTGGTAAAACAACCTTCTCAAGAGGTTTTATTACTGAGTGCTCTTATGATGGAGTGGTCAGATCTCCTACCTATACTCTTGTAGAGCCATATGAGTTTCCTGATTTTGCTATCTATCATTTTGATTTATATCGACTACTTGATCCTGAAGAATTAGAGTACATGGGCATAAGAGACTATTTTTCAAAAACTGGTATCTGCCTGATTGAATGGCCTAATAAAGCACAGGGGTTGTTACCAGAGCCTGATGTAACAGTAAATCTATCATATAAGGATAAGCACAGAGAGGTTGTGATAAAATCAGAACTATTAAAGGAAGAACAACTAAATAATTTATCAGAAAAGTTCATCAAACGTGTTTAAGTTAATAAAGTTATTTTCAGTATTTTTTGTAATAACAAGTTGTCTGTTTGCTTTTTCATCGAATGCACAACAGATTAAATCACTAAGAGCATATCACAATACTCAGAAAAGCAGAGTGGTTATAGATTTGAAAGATAATCCTAACTACTCATACAGCTTATCTAAGAGTGGAGATGTTTTTATCATCAGAATAAGAAATGTTGATAATAGCTCCTCAGCTCCATCCAAAGTAGATATATCACCTGTATCTTGTGTAAAGAGTCTGGCAAAAAAGAATAACAATAGTGATGTTCGCTATATTTTTACAATTAAGGACTGTAAAGTTGCAAGACCTTTTACTCTAGCTCCTGCAAAAGGCACAGCTTACAGACTTGTTCTAGATTATATACACAATGAAAAAGCTTCTGCTGCAGTTGCAAAGAGTAATAAAAATCAGAACAGTAACGATATAAAAAAGGTAAATAGCAGTCAAAACGATAAAATTGATACAGCAATTCCTCTAAAAGAATACGAAAGAAAACTGTTTATTGAGTATTCAACAGTAAGTAAAGACGGCATTCGTTCAATGAATGCAAAAAATGCTGTTATCTATAATCAGAAAATTAACGCATTAAGAAATGATTATGAGCTTGCTGCAAATCAGAAAAATAAAAGCAAGAAAGAAACAGTAGCAAAAGTTGATGATTCTAAAAAGAATGCAGATGTGGAAGAAGAGGTTAAAGAAACTATAGCACCTCCTGTTCCAGTGAAAGCAACTCCTATATCAAGACCTTTTGTTATTTCTGTTGATGCAGGACATGGTGGAAAAGATCCAGGTGCAATAGGAAAAAGAGGAGTTAAGGAAAAGAATGTAACACTTGCTATCAGTAAGGCTTTAGTTAATTACATCAATTCAAATCCTAAGTTTAGAGGTAATCTTGTAAGAAGTAGGGATATCTTTATCGATCTTGATAAGCGTTCTGATATTGCAAGAAAGAGAAAAGCTGATCTTCTTATTTCTATTCACGCAGATTCTGTAGAATCAGGCAGCTCTACAGCAAGAGGTGCAAGCGTACTTGTACTGTCAGAAAACAGAGCTCAAAGAGAGAATGGAAAGTTACTTAAGAACAAGAAAGATTCTAAAAAACTAATTGGTGGTGCAGGTGAGGTTATGGATCAGAGCGTAGGCAATCCATATCTTGCAACTGCAATTCTTGATATGTCATCAACAAATTCAAGATCAGAGGGTAACTTACTTGCAAAGGAAATTCTCTCTTCTTTAGCAAAATTCACTCATGTCAGAAAAACAAGTCCTATAAAGGCATCACTTGCAGTTTTAAAAGCTCCTGATATTCCTTCATTGCTGATTGAAACAGGATATTTATCAAACAGATATGAAGAAATTCAGCTCAATCAGCCTAATTATCAAAAGCAGATAGCTTACCGTATATATCTTGGTATTAAGTCCTACTACGAAAAGTATCCTGCTCAGAAGATCAAATCAAGAGTTGAGTCATATACAAGAAATCAGAAGTTATCAGGTTATAAGAGCGTAACAGTTAAGAAAGGCGACAGTCTTTCTCTTATTGCAAAGAGAAACAAGACAACTGTCAGCGAAATAAAGCGAATCAATTCATTAAAATCTGATATTCTTAAGATTGGTCAGGTTTTATATATTCCGTAAAAATATGCCATCTATTAAAGTTCTTCCAAAACAGTTAGCCAACCAGATTGCAGCAGGTGAGGTTGTTGAAAGACCCTCTTCTGTCGTAAAAGAGCTTTTGGAAAATGCTGTTGATGCAAAAGGTACTCATATCCTGTGTGAAATCAAAAATGCAGGTAAGCAGTTGATAAGAATAAGAGATAACGGAATAGGTATTGTAAAGAATGAACTTCCATTAGCTCTTGCGCCTCATGCTACTTCAAAAATCTCAACAGTCGAAGATCTAAATGCCATTGTTACATTAGGTTTCAGAGGAGAAGCTCTTGCATCTATAGCTTCAGTGTCAAAACTGACTTTAAGCTCAAAAACAAAAGAACAGGAACATGGATACTGTGTAAGAGTTGAAGGTCTTGAGCAGGATCCTGTTGTAGAGCCTGTTGCACATCCTGAAGGAACAACAGTAGATGTAGCAGAGCTATTTTTCAATACACCTGCAAGACGCAGATTTTTAAAATCAGACAGAACTGAATTTCTCAGAATTAAAGATATCTTTACAAGAGTTGCTCTTGCTCATCCTGATATTGGCTTTGAACTTATAAGCGATTCTAAAAGCGTAGTTCGAGTGTCTCCATCAAAAGTTAAAAATGGCATCGATTTAAGACGCACCTCAACCTTATTAGGTGCGGATTTTTCGTCTGGTGGAATCAGTGTTATATGCGAGGATCCTGCAATACAGATTGAAGGCATGGTACTTGAACCTCCAAAAGAGACTGATGCAGTATCAGAGCAGATATATTTATTCTTGAATGGCAGACCTATTGCAGATAAGCTTGTGACTCATGCTCTTAAAGAAGCATTCTTTGAGGTTCTTGGTAAAACTCTACCTATAAGATGTGTTCTTTATTTCTCGGTAGATCCTAGTGAGGTTGATGTGAATGTTCATCCAAGAAAGGATGAGGTTCGCTTTCACAATTCGTCACTAATTCATGATCTTATAGTAGACAATATTGTTCTTGCTCTAAGAAAATATGGCATTGGCCCTGATAATCAGTTAAATGATGTCAGTGCAGTTTCTCATGTTTCTTCTTTTGATATTGATTCAAAAGATCTTCCTGCTTTTCCAAAAGGCGTATCTTCATTTAACAGATCAGACTCACTAGTTCTGAAAAACAGTAATTTTCCAAATAGAGAAAGTGGAATTAAGAATAATACATCTGACAATGTAAAGAACTATTCTGATTACCTTGATAAAGTAATAGAAAGATCAGCTTTTTATCAGGATTCAGTTAAAAGCACTTCTCTTGCTAACAAGAGCTTCGTATCTGAGTCATTTTCTAATTTAAAGACAGTTTATGCTGATAATTTAGCAGTTTTAGATTCTGTTGCAGACGATACACTACTAGTAAGATATAGAGGAAAATTCTTCCTTTTGAATATTAATAATCTTAAAAGGAAAAATCTTTCTTTGGAATTTTCAAAAAGTGTAATCTCATCTGAACTTAAAACAGTCAAACTTACACTGCCTTTTACACTTGTTACAGATGAAATTTTTGTAAAAGCTCTTAAAAACGCAGAAAATGCAGTAAAAAAATGCGGATTTGTGCTAAAACTTTATAAAACAAAGGTAGAAATCATTCAGATCCCTGAAATGATGAAAGGCTGTCAGCTTGCTGAATATGCAGCTAAGGCATTAAAACTGATATGTGCATCATTTAAGAGTATTGAGGATAATCAGATCCCTGCACAGTTATCAGATTTGATGGCACTTACAGATTCTTCCTTAATTGATGTCAATTCTGTTCTTGAATCAGTTGATTCTTTTGAACCATCATCAAAAGATCCTGAGGTTATGGCAGAATTGAATTTTGAAAAGATAATAAGAATACAGCGGTACGGTAATGAAAAATAAAGCAATAGTGATCTTAGGACCAACAGCATCTGGAAAAACCGCACTTGCATTGGATCTTTGCAAATTCCTGAAAGCAGAAATAATCAGTCTTGATTCTGCACTTGTATATACTCAGATGGATATAGGCTCTGCAAAACCTACAAAAGAAGAGATGGCAATTGCACCTCATCATCTTATCAACATCTGCGATCCTAAAGAAAGTTACAGTGCGGCCGATTTTAGAGAAGACTGCATTAGATTAGTTGATGAGATTTGTAAAAGAGGTCATGTTCCTATAATCTGCGGTGGAACAATGATGTACTACAAGGCTCTTGTAGATGGTTTATCACCTGTACCTCCTTCAACAAAGGAAGTACGCGAGCGCGTACTATCTGAGGCGAATGAGAATGGCTGGCCATATATGCATTCTCTATTAAAGCAGTTTGATGAGGATGCATATAAAAGATTAAATCCAAATGACAAACAGAGAATTTCAAGGGCAATTGAAGTCTATTACATGACAGGAAAGCCTATGAGTTCTTTTTTTGAAAAATCAGGTGACAAGTGTCCTTTTGATAGAGTTGAATTTATTCTGCTTCCAAAAGATGATGACAGAACTCAATTAAGGGCTTTAATAAAGAAACGATTTTTAAAAATGCTCGATGACGGTTTTGTTCATGAGGTTGAATTGCTAAGAGCAAGGGGTGATCTGAATCTTGATATGCCTTCAATGAGATCGGTAGGATACAGACAGGTATTTGAATATCTTGAAGGTCAGTATGATTATGACAAGATGGTGGAGCTTAGTGTAAATGCTACAGCACATCTTGCAAAGCATCAGATGACTTGGCTTAGAGGCTCTTTATCAAAGGATAATGTATCAAAGAATAAATTCAGACTGGATATTGGTGATAAAAACAATCTTGAAACTGTTCTTAAGGTATTAAAAGAGCATTTTGATTTTTAATTTATTTGAGTGAAGGTTTTCATATGATACATCGTGTATTGCTGACATTGCTTCTCTCCTTAGTGTTTGTATTTAATGTATCCTATGCAAGACCTATTGTAAAAACACCTGTAGGCTATATTGAAGGCAGAGAGACAATCTTAACAGAGCAGTTTTTAGGTATTCCTTATGCAAAGACTCCTGTAGGTAATCTAAGATATGCTCCTCCATCAAAAATTGAGCCTTTTGCAAACATATACAGAGCAGACAGATACTGCAAAATGTCCTATCAGAGTGTTTCAGATACATTAGTGCAGAAATATGGCATGGGAGATGACAGTCTGTGCCTTAATATCTTTAGACCAAAAAATCTATCAAAATCAGATAAACTTCCTGTACTCTTCTGGATCCATGGTGGAGCCTATGTTCAGGGATCTTCTGCAACATCTGTAAGCTCTGCTGATTCTTTTGTTGAAAATGGTGTAATTGTTGTAACTCTCAATTACAGACTGCAGTTTCAGGGATTCATGTCAACTGTTCAGACATACAGTCAGTACGGTACAACAGGTAATTTCGGACATCTTGATATTCTCGAAGCTTTAAAATGGGTTAACCAGAATATTGAAAGCTTTGGTGGTGATCCTGCTAATATCACAATTGCTGGACATTCTGCAGGAGCTATGGCGGCATCGGCACTTATTTTATCCCCGCTTTCTGATGGATTGTTTAAAAGAGCATTTTTACAAAGTGGCACAATTTTAAATTATCCTTTTTCAGATTTTACACATAAGCGCAGCAAAAGAAGAGCTTTTAGTCAGACTGAGAAAGTCTTGAATACTTTTGGTGTTAGTGACAATTATGATGGTTTGAATACCTTAAGAGATATTGATCCAATGCTATTATCCTACTGTTCTCCTTTTGATTTTAGTTTTCACTCAGGAAAGACCTCTTATATAAATCCTCTTTTTGATGGTTATTTTCTTCCAATAGAGCCATATCTGTCATTAAAAAGAGGAAACTTCTCTAATATTGAGCTTATGTTAGGTTATGTAAGCGATGAGGGAACCTTGTTCTCTGACAGAAACATGACCGAAAAGAATTTTATAAATGGTATAAAAAACAATTTTGGAGAACAAAAGTTTCAGGATATATATGATTTGTACTCAGAGACAATACCAAACAGCGCTTATGTAAAGCAGAGCACTTTTCTTTCAGACATTATGTTTACTTTAGGAATGAAGATCTTTGCTGATAATTTAAGCAAGAGTACAAAAGTTTATATGTACCATTATGCATTTGCTGAAAAAGAAGATCTTGCATATGGTTTTGGTGTTTATCACGGCATAGATCATCGTGCTGTTTTCAACACCTTTACATCACCTAGCCAAAAACAAAAAATGGTCGCTTCAGTTTTCCATAAAAAGCTTGTTAATTTCATTAAAAGCGGTGACCCAAATAAGGAAGATCAAAAATCCTATCCAATTGACTGGCCAAAATATACAAAAAATTCGCCAAATGTATTCAGACTTGACAAGATTTCCGGCATTGAAGAGCTGAAGATAAAAGATAGATTAGAAAAGCTTGAAAAGATAATTTACGAAGGTGAATTATAATAGACCAAGCGTTTTTTTCAGATCTTCAAGGATTAGGGCATGCTGTTTTGTTGTTTTCAAAATGAAATCTGATGAGATCACAGATGCTGCAATACCATCCTGTGCAGAATATATGACCTTTGATGTCATTTCCTTGTAGTTTATCCAAGCTCTGTGAGAATTTTTAAGATCCATTTTGTAACTGTCTTCAATATCGGCGTTGAGAATGTCGTTAAGTGCACTCATTACTCTCTTTTCGTAGGCGCTTATCGCACTGTTATAGCATTCGCTTAATGCAAAATCGTCCTCTGCTAATAAAGAGCACTGTTTAAAATCATCATCTGTGTCTGCAAGTGCATATGATTGGAATAGAAAACAGAGAATAAAAATCCAGGATAATTTTGTTTTCATAATAAACCTCTTTACAGTATGGTTTCAGAACTATCGGTAATGATCACAATCTTGAAAACAATTTTTCAGAATACTGCAAATTCAAGAATATACTCTGATTAGAATTATTAGGATTATCAGTTAAAGAAATAATCAATGAAAAACATCATAAAACTTTTTAGTACATTCTTACTAGCTAATTTTATAACAAATTCACAGGCTGTTGAAATAACCGTCTGGGAAGATACCTACGTTTCATCTTCTATAAAACAGGCTGCTGAAGATTTCTATAAGCTTACTGGCACGAAGGTTAAATTTGAAACAGGTAATTACATTTATGCTCTTGAAAAGCTTCGTTTAGACGGACCTGCCGGGGTTGGCCCTGACATTATTCTTTTGCCAAATGATCAGATAGGACTGGCTGTTAAGGAAGGAATGATTGTTCCTGTTGAATTTGAAGATGATGAGGAGATTAAGTATCTTCCTCTAGCAAAAGAGGCTGCCCTATATAAGGATGTTTACTATTTTGTACCAAGAACATTGGAAACATTGGCGATTTTCTACAATAAGGATTTTATTGATCAACCGTTTAAAAAAATTGATGATTGGATCAAATATGATTTAGACATGCAAAAAAAGAATAAATACGGATTTGTTGCAAAATTTGATGATCTGTATTTTCTGCATTGTGCAATTGAACCTTATGGTGGATACATCTTCTTGCAAGATGAGAATGGAAAATATGACGTTTCAAAACTTGGACTTAACAATCAAGAAACAGTGAGTGCTGTTTATAGCATCAAACGTTTTTATGATTTGAATCTTATTCCTACTGCAACCATGGGGCCAGGAGCTGTAAACAATATATTGGATCTTTTTGTAAAAAACAAAGTAACAGCAATTATTGCAGGCTCTTGGAATATTCCTATCCTCCTGAAAAGAAAAGTACATTTTGGAATAGCACAGCTTCCTATTCTTGAAAACGGAATACACATGTCCAGTTTTATAGGTGTCAGAGGATACGCCATATCTCAGTGGTCAGAACACTATGATGAAGCTTTGAAATTTGCAAAGTTTTTAAATAAGGATAAATACCTTTTACAAAGATATAAAGAAACAAAAGAGCTTCCAACAACTCTATCAACACTTAAAAATAAAGAAATAAATAAAGATTTTTATGCAAAACCTTTTCTAGAACAGATTAGATTCGGATATCTTATGCCTGATTCTCCTGAAATAAGCTTTGTCTGGCCTATATATGCCACAAAACTGTTTCATATTTTCTCAGGAAGAGATACTGTTGAATTTGGTTTGAGTACAGCAGAAAAAGAGTACAAATCAAAGTTAAGACGACTGCCAAGAAAAAAATTCTAAAATAGAGCAAAAGCTGATATTTTTCTGATCGAATTTACATATTGATGCTTTTTTTTATCTTTTTTTAGCAACTTAATTGATTTTTTGCTATATTGTTATGTGAGTTTGCAGAGACAAGAAATGCTCGCAGAAGTATGTAGACTCTTTGAGATCTCTGCATTGATAATAATTATAATTTTTTAAGGTTTTAATATGGCTAAAGTTCAGTCTTTACAGGATCCTTTCTTAAACGCACTACGTAAGGAACATATTGTAGTATCTATTTATCTTGTTAATGGTATTAAGCTACAAGGACAGGTAGAATCATTTGACCAGTTCGTGATTTTATTAAAGAATCAGGTAAGTCAGATGGTTTACAAGCATGCTATCTCAACAATAGTTCCAGCACGCGCTGTAAATATTCCACTAGCAGACGTTAAGGACGATTCTGAGGAAGCATCAGATTCAGAATAATTTTCAAAAGTAGATAATGTCAAAGTCGGAGTTTGAGACACTCGGATCAACTCTACTTGTGCACGTTGAGTTACCTCAGCTTCAATCACAAGAAGATTTAAAAGAGCTAGAGCTTCTTGCAGATACTGCAGGAGGTAGTGTAGCTTATACTGTTGTTTGCAAGCGAGAAAGTCCAGATCCAAGTACATTTGTTGGATCTGGTAAGGTTCTTGAAATCGCTGATGCAGTTAAGCTTTATGATGTTCAGACAGTAATCTTCAACAACAAACTCACTCCTGCTCAGGAGCGAAACCTCGAAAAAGCCTTCTCCGTTAGAGTTATGGATAGAGTTGCGCTTATCCTGACAATTTTCGCTCAAAGAGCAAGAACATATGAAGGTAAACTTCAGGTTGAATTAGCACAGTTGCAGTATGAGCAGGCAAGACTTGTTCGTGGATGGACTCATCTTGAAAGACAGAAAGGTGGTTTCGGTTTAAGAGGAGGTCCTGGTGAAACTCAGATTGAGCTTGATAGACGAGCACTTAGAGAAAGAATTTCCGCAATCAAGCAGGATCTTGAAATTGTAGCTTCAAGACGTGAGCAGAACCGATCACTTAGAAAGAAAAACTCAATAAATGTAGTTTCTTTTGTAGGTTACACAAACGCAGGCAAATCAACTCTTTTCAACAGGCTTACAAATTCTGATGTATATGCTGCAAATCAGTTGTTTGCAACATTGGATCCTACCTTAAGAACAGTTGAAATCCCTGTAATTGGAAAAGCCGTATTTGCAGATACCGTGGGTTTTATAAGACACCTGCCTCATGATCTTGTCGCTGCTTTTAAAGGAACTCTAGAAGAAACTGCTCAGGCAGATCTTCTTTTGCATGTTGTAGATTCTTCAGATGAACACAAGGATTTGAACATAGAGGCTGTAAACTCAGTTTTAAAGCAGGTTGGAGCCCAGGATGTAAAAACCTTAATTGTTTACAATAAGGCCGATCTTGTAGAAGACAGTTTTGATGAAATTATAAGAGATGAACAGGGCAAACCTGTAAGAGTATATGTAAGTGCAAAGACAGGTTTTGGAATAGATAATCTTATAAAAGCCACTGCAGAGTTACTCTCTGATGATTTATGCGAATTTACTGTTAAAATAGGTAACAGACACGGAAAATTAAGAAGCATGCTTTACAGCATGAAAGCCGTTGATTCTGAAAGTTATGATGAATCAGGAAATGCTATACTTGCATTGAAAATTAAAGCAGTAGATGCAGCAATTATAGATAGCAAAACAAATGGTGCTTTAAGTGAGTGTGCACTTGTACAGAAGCTTCCATGGATTAAAGATGACGAATTTGATTTTGATAGTGTGAGCTGAGAATATGGAAAACAATAAAGATTTTATGGGCTGGAATGCACCTGGATCAGATAACAATGATAAGGGTAGTAATAATGGACCTGAAAAGGATCCTTGGGGCAGAACTTCAAGAAATAACAACCAATCAGATCCTGTAGCAGCACTTATAAAGGCTTTAAAGGATTTATTTGGAGCTAGCGGATCAGGTCGATCAAACAAGAATTCTCAGAAAAATTCTCAGTACGGTCTTATCCCAATAATTGCAATTGTTGCTTTAGGTTTCTACATCTTTTCTGGTTTTTATACTGTTAAGGAAGCTGAAAAAGGTGTAGTTTTACGTTTTGGCAAGATTTACGATGTAGTAGATTCAGGTCTTCGCTGGAAGTTTTCAGGAATTGATACAGTAAATGTTATCGACATTGAGCAGGTAAGAGCAATTCAGTCTTCAGGAACTATGCTAACAGAGGATGAGAATGTTGTTATAGTTGAGATGGACGTACAGTACAGAATTGCAGATCCTGTTAAATATCTGTACTCAGTAGTAAATCCTGACAATACTCTTCTTGAGGCAACAGACAGTGCTCTTCGTTATGTTGTAGGTCATACCATGATGGATGATATTCTTACATCCGGTCGTGAAATGGTAAGACAGAATACAAGGGAATTATTAACATCCATTATCGAGCCTTATAATACTGGACTTGCAATTGTGGATGTAAACTTCCTGCCAGCAAGAGCTCCAGATCAGGTTAAAGAAGCTTTTGACGATGCAATTGCAGCTCAGGAAGATGAGCAGCGTTTCAAGCGTGAGGCTGAGGCTTATGCAAATGAGGTATTACCAAAGGCAGAAGGTAGGGTACAGCGTATCAGACAGGAGGCTGAGGGTTATCGCTCACAGGTTGTTTTAAAGGCTGAAGGTGAGGTTGCAAGATTTACAAAGGTTCTGCCTGAGTATAATGCAGCTCCTGAAATTACAAGAACAAGAATCTATCTTGAGACAATGCAGGAGGTTTTATCTAAGTCTAACAAGATTGTTCTTGATGTCCAGAAAGGATCATCACCCGTTTTATATCTGCCAATGCCACAGCAGAGTAATGGCACTGCTCCACAGGTTCAATCAGAGCCTGAGAAGAGTGTCTCATCAACTGTAAGTGAGCAGTCTCAGAGCGATTCATATCCTCCACTATCAAGCGCTAACAAGTCAAATAATTCATACTCAAGAGGTCGCAGATAATATGAAAAACAATACATTAAACCTCTTATTAATTTTTGTTTTTGTCTTAGGTTTTCTTGGATTCAACAGTCTTTATGTCGTAACCGAAGGCAATAAGGGCATAGTAACAAGATTTGGTAAGGTTGTAAGAGATTCTGAGGCTCATCTGAATATTGTCAACCCAGGCCTTCATTTTAAAATGCCATTTGTTGATAGAGTAAAATCTCTTGATGTAAGAATTCAGACTATCAGCTCTTCTGCTGACAGATTCGTTACATCAGAGAAAAAGGACGTAATCATTGATTCATATGTAAAGTGGCAGATTTCTGATCCTGCAACATACTATCTGACAACGGCAGGTGGTAATAAGACTCAGGCAGAAGAGCTGTTAAGACGCCGTATCAACAACTCCTTACGTTCACAGATTGGTAGACTGACAATTCATGAGATTGTATCTGGCAGAAATAATCACAATGATGATGCTTCAGTTGAAGATAATGATTTTGATTCAGTTGATGTAGCTGTTGCAAGTCAGTCAAAGCGTGATGAGGTAATGCAGAACGCTCTAAAAGATATAGGTGCATCAGCAAAGAGCCTTGGTATCAAGATTGTCGATGTTAGAATCAAGCAGATTAATCTTCCACCTGAGGTTTCAAACTCAATTTATCAGCGTATGAGAGCAGAGCGTGATGCAGTTGCAAAGCTCCACCGTTCTCAGGGTCGCAAGGAAGCTGAAGCTATTAAGGCTCATGCAGACAGAGAAGTTGTTGTTAAGATAGCTGAAGCTGAAAGACAGGCAAGAACTCTTCGAGGTGAGGGTGATGCTGAGGCTACTAGAATCTATGCAACAGCATATAAGCAGAATCCTAAGCTGTTTGAATTTTTACGTTCAATGGATGCATACAAAAACGCTATGACATCAGGTAAAGATACACTCGTTCTTGATCCAAACAGCGAATTTTTCAAATACTTTAATGACATAAATGGTGCATTAAAATAAGAAAAGAGTATAATCTCACATTTGGAATTTTGTAAATAACGAAAATTTTCTACGAGGAAACAGCAATGCCTAATAATGTAATTGTGCTAGGCACACAATGGGGCGACGAAGGTAAAGGCAAAGTCGCTGATTTATTAACCACAAAGGCAAATATCGTCGTTCGTTCACAGGGCGGTAACAATGCTGGTCATACTCTAGTTGTAGGCGACAAGAAAGTTGTTGTTCGTCTAGTTCCATCAGGAATTTTACACAAAGAGTGCTTATGTCTAATCGGCTCTGGCGTAGTTGTAAACCCAGGTGCACTTTTTGAAGAAATTGAAGAGTTAAACCGTGCCGGTGTTGAATCTGTTGAAAGCAGAATCAAAATTTCAGGTGCGGCTTCACTTCTTCTTCCAATTCATCCTGCAATTGACAAGGGTGCCGAGAAGTTACGTGGTAAGAATGCTATTGGTACAACAGGTAGAGGTATTGGTCCTTGCTATGAGGATAAGGTCGCTCGTCGTGGTGTACGCGTAAGTGATCTGTATGATATGGAAAACTTCAAGGTGAAGTTAAAGGCTTTACTTGATTACCGTAACTTTATGTTAAAGAACTTCTACAGCGAGCCTGAAGTTTCATACGAGAGCGTATTAAGCTACATTGAGTCATTGCGTGAACGCATTTTAAATATGGTAGCAGACGTATCAGAAATCATTGCTAAAGGCCGTCGCGAAAAACAGAAGATCCTATTTGAGGGTGCTCAGGGTACATTCCTTGATATAGATTATGGTACATATCCGTATGTAACCTCTTCAAATACTGTTGCCGGTGGCTGTGTAACAGGTTCAGGTGCAGGACCTCTTGATATCGATTATGTTCTTGGTATTGCTAAGGTTTATACAACACGCGTAGGTGGCGGTCCATACCCAACAGAGTTAAACGACGAAGTTGGCGAGGGTATCAGAAAGCGTGGTGCAGAATTTGGTGCTGTTACAGGCAGACCACGTCGTACAGGTTGGTATGATGCTGTTGCAATGAGAAGAGCTGTAACCATTAACTCATTAACCGGTTTAGCTTTAATGAAGATGGACGTTTTAGATGGTATGGATGAGGTTAAGATCTGTACTGCTTATAAGATGCCAGACGGCTCAATAAGACAGTTACCACCTTTATCAGCTCATGAGTATGAGGGTATAACTCCTGTGTATGAGTCAATGCCAGGATGGAAGGAATCAACCTTTGGTGTAACCAAGTGGGAAGATTTACCTGTAAACGCTCAGAACTACATCAGAAGACTTGAAGAGTTATCTGGTGCAAAGGTTGCAATTCTCTCTACTGGTCCAGAGCGCGATCAGACAATCTATTTAGATGATCCTTTTGCTGATTAGTAGTTAGCAGAGAATAAAAAACTTGGGGGCTTTTAAAGCCCCCAAAATTTTTGTTAAAGAAACGTTTGTTCTTCTTTACGATCTTAGTTTTCTTTATTTGTCTCTGTTTACAGCTTTATCTGCAAGAGAGAATAGCAGTTCTTTATATTCAGAATCATCTAAAAAGCAGATAGCATTTTTAGCATTCTCTGCCGCATTAAGTGCAAACTGATGTGATTTTTCAAGTGATCCTGTTTTAACTATATAATCAAGAACCTTCATAAAGTTTCCATCTTTTATAGCATTTTCAAGATCAGATCTGTCTGAATTATCTACAGACTGCAGTGCATAAATAAGAGGAAGAGTAACTCTTCCGTCAATCAGATCTTCACCGACACTCTTTCCTAGTATTTCATTGTCTGATGAATAATCAAGAATATCATCGGCAACCTGGAAGGCAATTCCAAGCTGCTTTCCGTATTCTTTAAAGGCATTAACTGTATTCTCATCGCACTCAAGGATAATAGCAGATCCTGATGTTGCAAGTTCAAAAAGAGCGCCAGTCTTAGAGTAGATAGTCTGAAGATAGTCATCAATAGAAATGTTAAGCTTGTTTTGATTCTTAAGCTGAGCTAACTCACCGCTTACTAAGGTTGCAAGTGTGTTGTTAATTTCTGTGAAAATTTCAGGCTTTTTGATATTGTTCAGGCACAAGAAGCATTTAGTAAACAGATAATCGCCAGCTAAAACAGCTGCATGGTTTCCATCTGTCTCATTGAGGGTTTTTACTCCTCGTCTTATAGTTGCCTTATCAATGACGTCATCATGAACAAGAGATGCTGTATGCAAAAGCTCGCATGCTGCTGCAAAATATTCAACAAGTTCATTTTGCTCTTGTTTTTGATTTAGTGCATAAAAACTTGCAAGAGCCAGTTTTGGACGTATTCTCTTTCCTCCTGCTTTAACAACAGAAAGACACATGGAATTAACATGCTCTTCCATGTCGCTTCCGGTTAAAAGGTTTGAGAGGATTTTTTCTACTTTATCAAGCGATGTTTTAATAATTTCTTTTTGACTAATCATTTGATATATCCATGAAATACTTCCTAATTGTATCATTTATGAGTGAAGGATAAAAATATTTATCTTGAAATTCTCTTTAATGTAATTTAAAATTACACAGCTTTTTTAGGGTCAGTGCGACACTATAAAGCTCGTTAAGAAAAAAGCATAGTGGAAATAAAGGGTGTAAGTCTTTTGTAAAGACTTGCTTTATTGTATTTATTTCTGTAAAATTATGACCCATTATTGCCCCAAGGGGCTCAGTATTTAATGTATTGCAGAATAATTCTGTTCTGCATGTACTCGGAGTAAAAGCATGTACGCAGTTATTTTTTGCGGCGGCAAGCAGCACAAGGTATCAGAAGGCGACGTATTAAGCGTTGAGCTTCTAGATGCTGAAGCTGGCAGCGATATTGAACTTGATAAGGTTCTTTTAGTTTCTGATGGTACTAACGTTAAGGTTGGTGCTCCATACTTAGCAGGTGCAAAGGTTACCGCTAAGGTATTAGGTGCACACGGTGGCGAGAAGGTTAAGATTGTTAAATTCCGTCGTCGTAAGCATCACCAGAAGGTTACTGGTCACCGTCAGTGGTTTACCGATTTACAGATTACTGGTATTAATCAGTAATTGAAGGAGTAGGAATAAATGGCACATAAAAAAGCTGGTGGTTCCGTTCGTAACGGACGCGACTCCAATGCTCAGCGCTTAGGTGTAAAAGCTTACGCTGGTGAATTTGTTACTGCTGGCAGCATCATTGTTCGTCAGCGTGGCACACATTTCCACGCAGGTGCAAACGTTGGTTTAGGTAAAGATGATTCTTTATTTGCTAAGTCAAACGGTAAGGTTACCTTCGTAACTCGTGGTCCTAAGGGCCGCAAGTTTGTTGAGATCGTTGAGACTCAGCAGTAATTCTTTAAAAAGGATTACAAATACAGGGCTCGCTGATGCGAGCCCTTTTGGTATGTAGGTTTGTATTAATGGCTGTTTAGCCATCTCATTGGAGGATATACAAGGTGAAATTCGTTGATGAAGCCGTAGTACGTGTTGAAGCCGGTGATGGCGGTAATGGCATAGTAAGTTTCAGACGTGAAAAATACGTCCCTCGTGGTGGCCCAGATGGCGGCGACGGCGGTGACGGTGGTAACGTCTATATGAAAGCTGATACAAACCTGAATACCCTGGTTGATTATCGCTTTACAAAATTCTATAAGGCAGACCGTGGTCAAAACGGCGGCACTGCAGACTGTACAGGAGCACGTGGTGAAGACAAGATACTTCTTGTTCCTGTGGGCACTAGAGTAACTGACGTTGCAACAGGTGAAATCATCGGCGACTTAAGAAAGGAAGGTGATGTTTTATGTGTTGCAAGAGGTGGTAGACACGGTTATGGTAATACCCACTTCAAGAGTGCTACCAATCAGGCTCCACGACAGAAGACAAACGGAACTCCTGGTGAGCGTCGTCAGTTAAAGCTTGAGATGCTGCTTGTTTCAGACGTTGGTCTTGTAGGTCTACCGAATGCAGGTAAGTCAACCTTTGTAAGAGCAGTTTCTGCTGCAAAACCAAAAGTTGCTGATTACCCATTTACCACTCTAGTTCCATCTTTAGGTGTAGTTAAGACATCACAGGGCCGTTCGTTTGTTATTGAGGATATTCCTGGTCTTATCGAAGGAGCATCAGAAGGTGCAGGTTTAGGTCACAGATTCTTAAAGCATCTTGAAAGATGCCGTGTTTTAGTTCATCTTGTTGATGTTCATCCTGTAGATGAGAGTGATCCTGTAAATAACGCTCTTGTGATTGAAAATGAAATCAAAGAGTATGCTCATGAGCTTTATAACAAACCAAGATGGCTTGTTGCAAACAAGGTAGATCTTGGCTCTGTTGAGGAAGCCGAGCAGACTTTACAGAGAATTTCAGATGCTCTTGAGGTAAAACCTGAAAGAACATTTATTATCTCTGGTTTAAATAAGACTGGCGTAAACGAGCTTATTTATGCTCTTCAGGATCTGGTTGATGAAGTTAAGGCTAAAGAGCTTACAGAGCAGAAGGCTCCTAAGGCTGAAGAGTTCGTTTGGACCGAGGGTGAAAAGAAGTATGAGGCCGAGCAGTTCTTCGATGATGAAGACGATGAGGAAGGTCCAGAGTTTATTTATAGGGCTTAAGGATAGGTATGGCCGACTTACAGATAATTGTAGCTTTAGCTAAGAATAATATGATAGGTGTTAATGGTGATATGCCATGGCACCTGCCAGATGATCTAAAGCATTTTAAGCAGGTTACTTCAACTTATCCTATCGTTATGGGCAGAAGAACATTTGAATCAATTGGTCGAGTTCTTCCAAACAGAAGGAACATAATGGTAAGTAAAACCTTTGATAAGAAGATTGAAGGTCTTGAAGTTGTAGGCTCTTTAAAAGATGCAATGGATCTTGTAGGTGATAGCGTTCTTATGGTTATAGGCGGTGCAAGAATGTATGAGGAGGCTCTTCCTTATGCATCTACTCTTCATCTAACAAGAATTCACAAGTCATTTGACGGAGATACAAAGTTCCCAGATTTCAACGAATCTGACTTTGTTCTTACTGATACTCAGTTAAAACATTCAGATGAATGCGACTTTGACTATGAGTATCAGACATGGCATCGCAAATAGCATTAAGCTGGATAGCTTTTTCTTAAGCTATCCAGATTTACCTTGGACTTCACACTGATTTTACTGTTTGTCTCAAGGCAGTATGCAGTAAGTCTGTCTCCCCAGATACAGCCTGTATCAAGTGCAATAATATTCTCTCTGTCGCACTGTGCTTTAAGTGCAGCCCAGTGTCCAAAACAAAGTGTGTAAGGCTCTTTCTTATACATAAATGGTTTGCCAAAATTAAACCATGGATATATATCGTCCTTTACAGCCTCCTGAACAGAGCAGTCCTTGTGACCATAATCAAGTTTAAGATTGGTTCTTATAAGTCTCATTCTTGTAAAGGAGCTTACAATAAATCTCCAGTAACACATATCTGATTCACACAGCAAAGGATCATAGTGATCAGGAAAGTCAGCATACATGTTAGATAGCAGAAGCTGTGATCTAATATCATCGTTTAGCACAGATGATACAGCCATGCTGTGTTCTAGTGCCTCATCAATTGTCCACTTAGGATAGATTCCTGCATGCGCAACAGCAAGCTTTTTATCATGATCAACATATAAAAGCTCACAGCCTTTATAAAAGTCAATGATTTTTTCTATGTTGGAGGCTTTTAAAACAACATCAAGATTGTCTTTTCTTTTTGCTTCTTTGAGTTTGTAATATACAGCAAGAAAATTCAGATCATGATTTCCTAAAACGGAAAAAACAGAGTTTGTATAATCCTTTTTTAATTTGAGTATAAGATTGAGTGTTTCTAGAGGTTTTGGTCCACGACCTATCAGATCACCAGTAAAAATAATCTGATCTTTTTTTCCATTAAAAGAGATTTTATCAAGCAGCTTTTCAAATTCATCAAAACAGCCGTGAAGATCACCGATAATATATGTGGCCATAGTCCCTCCGTTTAACTAATTATCCTTAAAACACAGCTGAAGTTCAACCAGAAGAAATTTGATTACATAACAAGGATAGACTTTTAAAAACTAGGATCAAATTAAAGAAAAATATCTTTACTTAGGCTAGAATACCATTAAGGAGATATAGTTTATGCCATTTATTAAAAAGAGTTTTATTACAGACAGATTACTTGCAAATGTACCGATTGAAAAATATATCGGTCAGTTTGTTAATCTTAAAAAAAGTGGCTCAAATTATATGTGCTGCTGTCCTTTTCATCATGAAAAGACTCCATCTTGCAGCATAACTCCATCAAAACAGATGTTCTACTGCTTTGGATGCAAAGAACATGGCAATGTAATTGATTTTGCCATGAAATATAAGAATTTAAGCTTTGTCGAAGCAGTTGAAGAGGTTGCTGCTTTTGCTGGTATTGAAATTGAGTATGAAAAAGGTGCTCATCAGTCAAAAGAGGCAGCAGACAAACAGAAAAACTACTTTGATTTTATGGATAGAGCAGCCAGTTTGTTTACAAAAGCTTTAAATACAGCTCAGGGTGCTGAAGGGTTGGCATATTTTAAAAATCAAAGAGGCTTATCTGATAAGACAATTGTTGAAGCAAGACTAGGATATGCTCCTAAAAATCCAAGATTCCTGCAAGAAGCCTTATGCAGAAACAAAGGTGATGAGCAGATTTTAATCGATCTTGGCTTGCTAGTTAAAGGCGAATACGGTATTCACGGAATGTATCGTAATCGTGTAATGATCCCTATCTTTGATAAAAGGGGTAGAGTAATTTCTTTTGGTGGAAGAACTATGGGCGATGATAAGCCTAAGTATATGAACACCAAAGAAACACCGATTTATAAGAAAAGAAACGAACTGTTCGGTCTTTATGAAACATTAAAAGCAAACAATAACCGTCCTCCAAGAATAGTTGTGGTTGAAGGTTATATGGATGTAATTTCTGTAAGACAGGCTGGCTGTAATTATGCTGTAGCATCATTAGGTACAGCTACAACTATTGAACAGATAACAGAAATGTTCAGATATACCGATAAGATTATCTGCTGTTATGATGGCGATAGTGCAGGTAGAAATGCCGCCTGGCATGCATTGGTTACAATTACTCCAATTTTGCAGGATGATAAGGAAATAAGATTCTCTTTCCTGCCAGTTGAACATGATCCTGATTCATTAGTAAAAGAGCAGGGACTGTCAGCTTTTGTCTCTTATCTTGATAATGCTATTACCTATCCTGAGTTTTTAGTTGCTCATCTGTCAACAGAATATAATCTTTCCGATCCGAATGGACTTGCACTATTTGTTTCAGAAACAATTAAATATATCAGTAAGATCCCGGTTCTAGCTTTAAGATCGGTTGCTCTAAAGCTATTATCTGCAACATCAGGAATTGCTGAGAATCAGCTTTATGATATGCTCAAAACATCACTTGATGGTGAAACATCTGATACAAATATATTTAAGGATGAGGTAAAATCACATGAAGATCAGGAGAATATTCTGAATACCCCAATGAGACGACTGATTGCTTTTATCTGTCAGCAGCCAACAATTGTCTCCACCGTATTATATGAATTCAAACTAGAGTCTTTTTTAACTCTGTGCTCTTCTCTTCAAATACGAGGAACTAGAGAATTAGAGTATCTTATAAAACTTATAAGTTCTAAGAGAGATTTAACACCATCAGAGCTTATAGAATATACTAGAGAAAGCGAATATGCTTCTACTGTGCGCAAACTGATTAGTGCTCCTCTTCTTATTACACATCAAGATGGAAGTGATATCCCATTTAATGACAGAGTGGATTATTTTGTTCAGCTTTTAATTGAGGTAATATCAAAACCATTAAAAGATAAAGCTGAAGAGCTGAAAATAAAAATGAATCAGGGTGATAATGAAGCACTTGCAAAGTACTCATTAATACAGAATAAAATGGTCTTTCGTTCATAAGGAAGAATAGACTTTGAAAGAAGAACATGTTTGGCTTTAATCTTTGCCTCTTTCAGCTCTTTACCGCCTCGATTAGAAATCAGATAAATGTCATCCTGGCAAGAGCATATTGAGTGTGTTTTGGATGTTTCTAAAGCATAAGCTTTTCAATAAACAACACATTCTTGTTGTTAAATTCAACTTTATTGTTGCAGAGTTTTGTATTTAAAGCGTTTTTTGCTTGACGAAAAAAATACTTAAATGTAAAATGTTTGCGTTTAAGGCCCATTAGCTCAGTTGGTCAGAGCAGACGACTCATAATCGTTTGGTCTCCTGTTCAAATCAGGAATGGGCCACCACCTTCAAATTCAAATCTGTATTTAAAAATCACAAATCACTAGTTTTAAGGCATTGCTTTTAGTGCATACCAATTGCGTATATTCTATTGTCTGAATGCTATTCAAGAAAGACTAATGTGCTTATTTGACTTTGATATGAATTGATTATGATAGGCTCTTTTTAGGAGAGAACGCAGCACTTTCATACTGCGTACTGATAGGAGCAAGTTAGTTAGATTTGATTTCTTCGTAAACTGTAGGACAGGTGTTATAGCTGTCTTGTGTTGCAGTTTTGTATTTTCCGTTAGTCTCAACCATAATGGTTCCCTTGTCGCCATCTGATACAAGACGAACCTTCTTGCCAACCTTGTATTTGCATGAGAATGGCATATCAATAATCATAGGGCCATTATCAGTCTCAACTGTAAGTCTTACACCATCAGTTCTGTTAGTTGCCTTTGATACAGCATTACCAGCAACAGCACCAAGGCCTGCTCCTACTATGGTACCTGTTGAGTGATTATTAACCATATTGCCAATGATTGCGCCTGCAATTGCACCTATAATGGTGTTATTGCCATTGTCCATCTGATTTGTATCAATATCTATAATCTCAATGTCTTCAATCACACCTTCATAATAGGTGCTTCTTGTTCCAGCTTTTGATGTTGGATTTGTACATCCAGTAAGTGACATTGCTAATATAGAGCCACTTAGTAAAAGTGCTGAATAGAATTTCATAGAAACCTCAATAACAGTAATTATTTTTTGTAATATTAGCTTATTTTTTTTTAAATGCACTGACGTTTTGCTAATATGTGTTCAGTAAAAGCAAAGAGTTTATATTATGAGCAGAAAACAAAAGCAGATCCCATTTAAAGAGTACGACTCTCCTGTAGAACTTACAGCTGTGAAAATAGATGAGCACGGTGTAGGTATTGCATATATTGATAGCTATGAGATCTATCTTGATAATGTACTAGATGGAGAAACTGTAAAAGCTAAGATTTTGCCTCCATTTGCAAACGGCTCAAAAAGAAGACCTGCAACAGTTCTTGAATATATAAGCAAATCATCAGACAGAGAAGAGCATGAAGGTGAACTTTCAAATCTTAGTGTTTATGCTTTTGGTGCTATGAAATATGAAGCTACTTTAAGACGTAAGGCTCAGATGATAAAAGATGCCCTTAAAGATGCTGATATTGACTATAAGGAAGATATAAAGATTGTTCCATCCTCATTTGATGAACCTTGCAGATATAAAAGTATAAGATACTTTGCAAATCTGTCAGGAAGGATTATTCAGGGCTTTTATAAACCACGTTCCCATCAGGTAGAGGAAGTACGTGAATGTCAGTTTGAACCAGAATGGTTCAGTAAGTTTTCATGTGAACTTTGCGATCTATTCAATTCATACAATATCCTAGCTTATGATGAGGCGCGTAAATCAGGTCTTGTCCGTTCCCTAACGTTAAGAGATACAAAGGTTGCAAGATTATGTGCCTTAAGTGTCAGCAGGCTGCCAGAGCAGCAGATAATGGATGCATATAAGACTCTTTGTGAGAAATTCCACATCGAGGCAATATTTGTAAATCTGCATGATAATGACAGTAATAAGGTTATCGATGGTAAGGTAATTTCTTTAGGTCAAAAACAGAAAATTGATCTGCCACTGTCTGGATTTAACTTTAAAGCTGATTCAAGAACCTTTTTACAGGTTAACTATCCTGTTGCACAAAAGCTGTATCAGTGTGCTGTTGATTACTGCAAAACGGCTATAAAAGACAGCAAAAGCAGAGAGTCAAATGCTTTAGATCTGTGCTGCGGTGTAGGAACAATGACTCTTCAGTTAAGCTCCCATTTTTCTCATGTTACAGGTGTTGAGATTGTTGAAGAATCAATAGAGGCTGCAAAGATCAATGCACAGGAGAATAATGTACGCAATGTTTCCTTTATATGTTCAGATATAAAGAAGTGTATTAAAGATCTTACAAATAAAAATGTGGATGCACTTATATGTGATCCATCAAGAGTAGGTATAGGTGAAGATGCTAGCCTTGCTTTATGTTCTTTAAAACCAGGTGTAAAACTAAGCTATATTTTCTGCTCATTAAAAGCTCTTAGCAGAGATATAAAGACACTTTGCAAAAACGGATATGCAATTGAAAAAGTGATTGGCTTTGATATGTTTCCATATACATCACATGTAGAAACTGTTGTCTTACTTTACCGACAAAATATGTAAATGGTTTAAAATTTTTATGAAAAAAGATATTCCTGAATCTGTATTAAAGGATATAACAAAATTTGCTGAAATAAGTTCGGTAGATAAAGTTATTCTTTTTGGTTCTAGAGCAAGAGGAACAAATTCTCAAAGAAGTGATATTGATCTTGCTGTATATGGAGGAAACTTCGATTTATTTTATTGGAACATAATGGATAAAGTCGATTCTCTAATAACTTTTGATATTATTGATGCAAGTAGTAATATTTCCGATAAACTTAAATTGGAGATTGAAAAGGACGGAGTTGTAATTTATGAAAAAGTTTGAAAATTTCTCCAATTGTTTAAAGGTGTTAAAAAAAGCTGATTTTGAGCTGACTTTTGAAAATGAAATATACAGAACAGGTGTGATTGCACAGTTTAATCTGACTTTTGAACTTTCATGGAAGGCTCTTCAGGAAGTATTAAGAATTCACGGTGTTGAAGGTGCAGATGTCGGTTCACCAAGAGAGATCCTTCAACTAGCATACAAGGTTGGGTTTATTTCTGATTCTGAATCATGGTTGCTGATGTTGAAAAAAAGAAATAGCTCTGTTCATGTGTACAATGAAGATGATGCAGATGAGTTAGTATCTTTAATACGTGATAAATTTATTTCTGCATTTAATAATCTTGAAGAAACCTTAAAAATAAAAATTGCAAAGATTGCAGAATTTAGCTGATTTTCTTTTTGTAGATTCATAAGAATCTAAAAATTCAATGGATGTAGATAGCTGTTAATCGATTAAAGATAAATAGTCCTTTAGATTTGAGAACTTATACCTTACATAATCTACTGATCTGTGAAGTGTTTTGAATGCTCATGGATATTGGTAGTTAACATTATTAGAAGTTACCTAAATAGCACACTACTTGTTAGTAGAAAAGCAGCAGTTCTTGATATATTCTTTTTGAGCAGTTTTAAAAAGTTTTTCTAATACTCTACGATATCAACCTTTAAACCTTTTGTTGAGTTATATGTCAAATTGGCTTTATGCCTTATATGACAAAGGATTTTATGTAAAAATTGTGAGGCTTGTATAATTCTATTCTATGATTGATACTGTAAAATTCTTTAATGAGGGTATGTGTAAATAAATAGAATAGGAGAACTAAATGATCTATGGAGCTCAAATAGTAGCCTTAATCTTGGTTCTCTTTGTTGCAATTGAATTCTTCCAGTATAGACGCTTAAGGATCCTCTCCACGAAGCTATTTGAAGAATATGTTGTTTTCTCAATTGCAGAGATTATTCTTGAGATAGTCTGTATATATGCTGTTTATCATGCAGACGTTTTCTCGATGAAAATGACCAGGTTCCTGCATCAGTTGTATATATTTACAATGATGTTGCTGTCTTTTTATATATATGTCTATATCGATATCAAATGTAAAGTTGCAAAAAACTATAATGTTATTCAGTTTACCCTAAGAGCAATACCTCTTGTTTTAGGCCTTGTAGGAGTTCTTTATGGAGATATCTTCTACCATGTAGGTAGAGATGGTCTAAATACATTTGGTTCAATGGTGATCTGCACTTATGCAGTTATAATCAGCTATTTCTTACTTTGTCTTATTTCAGTTTTACGATCAGAGCGTAGACAGAAAACTTCTATAAGATTTGATATGGTCTTTGCTCTTTGCACTGTATTTTCTCTAATCATTATTAAGTTCTTTATTCCTCAGGTTACTCTCGTTTGCCTTGTTGTTGCGATTACCGTTCTATATATATACATCGCATTTGAAAATTCAAAGGAATATACTGACAAGGACATACAGAGAATGTTCTCAAGATACTCTTTTGATATGTCAGTAAGAGATCTGTTTGCCGAAAAGAAGCAGTTTTATGTAGTAACATTTGCTTTGCAGAATGTGGATGCTATTAAAAATAACTTTTCTCAAAAAACATGTCTAGATTGTATCGAAGGTGCTGTTAAAACAATTCCGGATTTTAAGAACAGAAACCTGTTTAGAACTTTTGAATACGGATTCAGCTTCATTATTTTTGACGAATCAGAAATCAACGAGTGGGCATCAAAATATAAGGTATCAGACAAGAGTTTAGCTATTCCTAATGTTCCTATTTCTCCATCATTCTCAGTATTTGCAATTGAGTGTCCTAAATTATGTAAAAACCTAGAAGAGCTTATTCCTATTATGTTCTTCTGTAGAAACCAGTCAGATACACAGACTGATCATTCTGTAATGATGGTAAATCTTGATACAGTAAATAAGAAGAATTATCTTCAGTCTGTTGAAAAGCTCGTTCAGAAAGCTGTATATGAAGATGGCTTCTATGTTGTATATCAGCCAATTATTAATACTGCTACAGGAAAGTGTGACTCAGCTGAAGCATTGGTTCGACTCAAGGATTCAACCACTCTTGGATTTATCTCTCCTGAGGTATTTATTCCCATAGCAGAAAAACAGGGCTTAATTGGAAAATTAGGCGACCAGGTATTTTATAAAGTATGCAGATATATAAGAGATTCTCATCTAAAAGAGCGCGGTATTAAATATATTGAAGTAAACCTGTCAGGTCTTCAGATTTCTGATCCTGATATTCCATATACCCTGCATCAGAAGGTAAAGAGTTTTGGTATCGATCCAAGCATGATAAATCTTGAAATTACTGAAACTGCTATGGTTCAGTCAGGTAAAATTGTGCTTGATAATATGGAAAAGCTAAAAGGCTTTGGCTATAAGTTTTCCATGGATGATTTTGGTACAGGATATTCTAATTTCCATCAGATTGCTTCTATCAAATACGATCTGATTAAGATTGATAAATCATTGATTTGGCCAGCCTTTGAAGAAGGAA
Organism: Succinivibrio faecicola; assembly: GCF_019448115.1. Lineage (GTDB taxonomy): Bacteria > Pseudomonadota > Gammaproteobacteria > Enterobacterales > Succinivibrionaceae > Succinivibrio > Succinivibrio faecicola. The sequence goes on from NZ_JAGFNY010000008.1 coordinate 52,863, forward strand.
ATATTCAGGCTCAGACCATTCTATTTGGCTGTATCAAGATGATGCATACATTAGGTTTATCAATTGTGGCAGAAGGTATTGAGACTGCTTCTCAGGCAGAAGATCTAAGAGCCCATGGAGTAGAATTCCTGCAAGGATACTACTACTCGAAACCTATTCCTGAAGATGAATTCTTACAGTTCGTGGAAAGACACAATCAGACTGTTGATGAACTGTATGTATCATTGCTTGATGTTACAACAGACATTAATCCTACTCCTGCTAATTAAACTAATCAGAAGATATGCGTAGAAAATAGCAGAGAAGAGTATAAAGTCTATAGACTAAAAGACCTTGATTTAATCAAGGTCTTAATATCAGTGTAAAAGTCTTTTCCTACCTACTGTTATGGCTCTAGACCATTATTCTCAAGAAGGATCTCTCTTTCAAATACTCTTTCACAGTAGCGGCACTTCATAAGAACCTTACCGTTTTCATCTGTTGTGATCTTAAAGCGTGGAGTTGCATCGTCCTCTTCATTGGTGATGCAGTTGCTGTTAGGGCACTTGAAAACACCAACAGATTCATGAGGAAGACGTAGTTTGTACTTGTCTACTACCTTGAAATCCTTAATGTGATTGATAGTGGCATTAGGAGCAAGTACAGCAATCTGCTCAGTCTGAGCAGGTGAAAACTCAACATCAGAAATCTTGATGATATCTTTCTTGCCAAGATCACCTGATCTTAAATTGAAACCAACTGTTAACTGATTGTTCTTTCCTAAGAATTTGAACATTCTGATGATATTGATTGCCTGACCAGGAGCAATATGATCAATAACAGTTCCGTTTGCAATAGCCTCAACTAGGAGCTTTGACTTATTGTTATCAATATGTGCGTTAGACATCTTAAATCTCCTTATTAAGAACTAATGATAGGATAGCTTCACGAGCAAATACACCGTTTGCTGCCTGATTGAAGTAATAGGCATATGGTGTCTTGTCAACTGATGTTACGATTTCGTCAATACGTGGTAGAGGATGAAGGATCTTCATATTCTCTCGTGCGTTAACTAAAACATCAGGAGTTAAAATAAACTTTGATTTAAGATGCTGATATTCAGTTTCATCAAATCGTTCTTTCTGAACACGGGTCATGTAAAGGATATCCACATTTGGAATAACCTCTTCTAAAGTCTCATGAACAGAGAAGGTAATGCCTCTTGCAGTTAAATCGTTAAGGATATACTGTGGCATTGCAAGTGACTCTGGGGATACAAGATAAATTCTTGCATTGTATAAAGATAAAGCCTCAGCAAGAGAATGAACGGTTCTTCCGTACTTCAAGTCACCAACAAAAGCGATTGAAATATCCTCTAATCTGCCCTGTGTTTCTTTAATACTGAATAAATCAAGCATGGTCTGTGATGGATGCTGATTTGAACCGTCACCTGCGTTGATAACAGGTACAGGTGAAATATCTGCTGCTAGTCTTGCAGCACCTTCTTTATTGTGTCTAATAACAAGAGCATCTGCATATGAGGTGATGATCCTCATTGAATCACAGAATGTTTCACCTTTCTTTCCTAATGATGTGTTTGATGCATCAGAGAAACCGATAACTCTACCGCCTAATCTCTGAATTGCTGTTTCAAAAGACAGTCTTGTTCTTGTAGAACCTTCAAAGAAGGTAACGCCGATAAGTTTGTCTTTTAATAAATCGTTTCTTGGATTTTTCTTTAAATCGAAAGCTGTTTTTAAAATAAGCTCGATGTGTTCTTTGGAAAACTCAGATATTGAGATGATATCTTTTTGGAAAAGTGGATTGGTCATATTTTGTCCCTTGCTCGGATTGATATCGATAAGAACTGGGACGCAGATGCCTTTTCAGGAGCATATTGCGTTTTTATTCTGTTCCTGAAAGCTGCATTATACACTTTAAAAAAAGAAAATGGCGATCTATATTTTTCATGTGTGCTCTTGACAGCACTCTTTGAGCATCCTTTTCTCAGTTATCTATTCTATGTCTGAATAAATATGCTGCAATTGAGAATGTTATTACACCTAGAACTGCAAGCGGTATAAGCAAGTCTAAAATATCGAAGATACTTTTTCCTTCAAGATAAATATTCCAGATTGCATATATTCCATAGTGAACAGGATTCATCTTGGCAATTATTCTAAACCAGTCTGGCATTCCATCTATAGAGGTTAAAAGTCCAGATGTAAGGATAAGCACAAGGCAGCATGAGAACCCAGAAATAAGAGCTTGCATGGTGGTTTTACACAGTGTGGAAATAGCAAGTCCAAGTCCTACAATTGCAAGATCAAAAAGAACAATCAGGCAGAGCAAAGAGAATACATCTCCTTTTATTTCTATTGCAAAATAGAAATTACATATCAGAATAAGAATAATTGACTGTACGGTTGCTATTGCTACAGGTGCAATAGCTTTTCCTAGTAAAAGTTCATATGTTTTAGATGGAGTCATAAGCATCATGTCATATGTTCCATCCTCCTTCTCTCTACAGACACTTAAAGCTGAGAGTAAAAGAACCTGAATTACGGATAAGCCAAGACACATTCCTATAAGGATAGTATATCTTGTATAGTTGTTTGGATTGAACAGATATCTGAAGTTTAGAATACTGTTTTTACTGTTATTCTCATCAATAATTTGTGTTACATAGGATGCAGCCGTATTAGCAGAAGCTGTATTTCTTGCATCAGTTAGAATATCTATATTTTTAGTTTTAGAAAAGTTTTCTGGTATATAAATGCCTAATAATGCCTCCTGAGAATCTATTTTATCTGTCAGACAATGCATATCATCACATACAGCTATCTGCTCAAATTTAGGAGTATGCTTGATCTTCATTAAAAGAGAAAAAGCCTCTTTTGAATTATCCTGGCAGTATAGAGCATAAGGAACATGTTCAAGGTGATATGATGCACCGTAACCGAAAATAAAGCACTGAACAATGATTGGGGCAAAGAGGATCACTCTTGAGCTCTTATCTTTGAGAATGGTAAGGAATTCTTTAACTATCAATGCATATATTCTCAGTATGCTTTCTTCAATTACAGCTTTCATTTGCAGTCCTTTTTAACCTGTCTTACAGTAAGTGCTATGAGAATAACTGCAATAGTAAACTGCAACAGAATATTAAACATTATATATAGGCTTTGACCTCCTGAGAGAAACAGAATTCTCATTGCCTTTACCTGATAGGTTGGAGGTAGAATATGGCCTATAAAAGAAATAATTGGTGTTACTGCTCTTAGATCGAATATGAGACCTGATAACATAACAGCAGGAAGAAAACCGATTACCACTGCTATCTGAGCACAGTTGAACTGACTTTTTATTTTTGCAGAAAGAAATATACCAAAGCACAGCATTTCAAAGGCATATACAAACAGTGAGACAAAAGACAGAATAATGCTTCCGCTTATAGGTGTTTTATACAGCCACTGTCCTGTTACAAGAAGTATGAAGATAGAAAAAACAGTTAGCACATAGTAAACGATAATTTTTGATAGAACAATTTCTGTAGCACTTGCATTTGTGGCACACAGTGTTTCAATGGTTTTTCTATCCCACTCTCTTGATATTACAAAGCTTCCAAGGAACATGCACAAAAGAGTCAGAATACTTACATAGTGGCCGGACATTAAGAACCAGACTGATTCGTTAGCCTCATTGAACATATTCCTGATATTTACGCTATATCCACTAGTACTCAAACCAGCCTTTGTAAAGGCGCTTTTTATTGTCTGGTTGATATAGTTAAGAGAAATTGATGCAAGCTGTGATTCAACCCCGTTTAGATAAACTTCAATTTCAATTCCAGGAGAAATATCTTTCTTTTTACCACCTCTGATATGTATAAGTACCTTGAAGTGTTCATCTTTGAACATTTCATTTGCTTTAATAAAATCAGGGGTATTTTGTGTAACAAAATAATCAGAGAGTAAAAACTCTTTTACAATTCTGTCAGTAAGCGAGTTCTGCTCTTGAGTAACAATGCATACAGATACAGGTTTAATCTCCATTCTTATGGCACTGCCGTAGATTAATACTAGTAGCAAAGGAAGAGCAAAACTGAGTATGAATACAGATTTATCCTTTAAGATCTGCAGATACTCTTTGTAAATCAGAATTGGAAGATATTTAAGCTTGTTCATTTTCATCTTCCTTGTCACGGTTGTGCTCTATAAGCTCTACAAATGCCTGCTTTACACTGATCCTCTTTCCATTCTTTGTACATGTTTCATCAGGAGTTCCTAAAATCAGGATCTTACCTCTATCCTGAATCAGGAAGTTGTCACAGTATTCAGCCTCTTCCATAAAGTGTGTAGTTACAATGACACTTGTACCATAAGATGAAAGTTCAAGGACTTTATCAAAGAATTTTCGTCTTGCAAGAGGATCTGCTCCTGATGTAGCTTCATCAAGAAAAAGTATTTTGGGATGGTGTAAAAGAGCACAAGCCATAGAAAGCTGTCTTTGAACACCAAAAGGCAGTTCTCCACTTTTGGTGTTTAAAAACTTTTCTAAAGAGAAATCCTTAACGATTTTTTCAATTCTCTTCTTTTGAACATCTCTTTTAAGACCATAGCTTCTAGCAAAGTATACAAGATTCTCTTTTGTACTTAGATTCTGATATAAAGAGAATTTCTGAGAGACATATCCTATGGTTTTTCTAGCATCGTTTTTAGCTTTAGACAGGTCAAAGCCATTTACAAGAATTTCACCTTCAGTCTGAGTGAGCAAACCGCAGATCATTCTAAAGGTAGTTGTCTTACCAGCACCGTTTGGTCCTAAAAGGCCGAAGATTTCACCTTTTTTAACATTGAAACTAGATTTTTCTACAGCTACAAAGTTTCCGAATTTCTTTTTAATATCCTTAACCTGAACCACAATGTCATCTGATTTTTGAAAATTCATGTTCTTTATAAAGTCTGGCTCTACAAAAACATGGTTCTTCATGCCATAGCAGATATATACATCCTCAAGAGAGCATTCTCTTTTCTTAAGGATGAAATCTTTTTTTATATTCTCATGAAGAAAATCAATTAAATCCTCTTTATGAGTATTCTCTTTTACTGTCAGATTTATCTGTCCAAGTCTTGGATTCAAATCGATGATAGGGGAGTTTTTTATATATCTAGATGTAAGAGAAAATATATCTCTGATATCAGGCTTTTCATTTTTGGAAAATTCAAGAGTATATGTCTGATTGACAACTTTAGAACAAAGATCTGTTGTCTCTCCTTTTAATATTACCTGTCCATCTTCAAGGATTAGAGCGAAGTCTGATGTAGCAGCCTCATCAAGATAGGCACTTGAGAATATGCAGCAGCTTTTTTCATTTGTACCTATATACTCATCAATAAGCGAGAATATTTCTTTTCTAGATAGAGGATCAACACCAACTGTAGGTTCATCAAGAATAAGAATTTCTGGCTTCGATGCAATGGCACACAAAAGAGCTATTTTCTGCTTCATTCCTCCAGAGAGATCGTCAAACTGTCTGTCCTTAAACTGCAGCAGATCGACCTTTTTTAAAAGAGAGTACAGATACTCAGTGCTGTCTTTTATATCAAGGCCTTTGAGTGCTGCAAATATCTTAAGATTATCAATAACAGACAGCTCTTTGTACAGACCAAGAGTCTGAGACATATAGCTTATTGATTCAATAAAGTGTCTGTCATTAGTATTTGGAGTCAAACCTCTAAGTTTGATGCTTCCCTTTGCAGGTTTTAAAACACCAGTTAAGAGTTTTAATAAAGTTGATTTTCCTGCTCCATCAGGACCTGTAAGACATATTTTCTTATAAGAGTTCTCTAAACAAAAAGAGAAGTTCTTAAAGACACAGATATTGCCTCTGTCTTTTGTTTTATAAGAAAACTCAAGATCTTTAATATCAATCAGCATGAGAGAACACTACTGTAACAGGCTGACCGAATTTGAGAATATCATCAGGATCGGTTGTTTCCACTCTGATTTCATAAACAAGATCTGCTCTTAAATCCTGAGTTTGAACTGTTTTTGGTGTAAACATGGCAGTATCAGAGATATAGGTTACAACACCTTCAATATCCGTGTCAGATGCATTTTTGATAAAAGCTCTGTTTCCTGTATGAATGAAAGGTAACTGCTCATATGTAGCATATACGGCGATTCTTTTTTTGTCAGACTTTACAAGCTCAAATACGCTTTGAGATGGATTTACAAAGTCAGCTTCCTCTCTAAATGAGGTTCTAATTGATCCTGTAAATGGAGCCTTGATGACTCCCTGCTCATTGATTTTATATTCAAGCATTTTTATTTCAGCAAGACATCCTTCGTTCTCAGCCTGAGCCTGTGATATTTCCTCAGCTCTAAAGCCTGTTTTCATTTGAGAAAGTTTAGCTTTTGCCTCATCAAGTTGAGACTTGGTCATCTTTGTATTGAATAGAGCGTTGTCCTTTTCCTGAACAGAAATACTTTTTGATCTATAAAGCTCATTGATTCTCTTATAACTTAACTGAGCTAATTCATAGTTTTCTGTAAGTTTTTTTACAGTTGCTGTTGCCTGATCAATTTCCTCTTTTCTGTAGCCTTTTTCGTATAGGTCAAGCTTTGATTTTACGGCTTTGCATTTTGCCTTTGTAATGTTAAGCTGGTGTGATAACTCCTGACTGTTAAGAACTGCAAGGACATCTCCTTTTTTAACTTTCTGTCCTTCAATAACATTTATTGAATCTATTTTTCCTGATCGTTCAAATGATAGAGCACTAGCCTTTAAATCAACATATCCGTGTGCTGTATACATATCCTCTGATTTGCGTGAGAAATATATAAGTGTAGCAATGCACAAGAGAAAGCTTGCTATAAAGATAATAATTATGTTTCGTTTTTTATGTACCATTTTTAATGTGTGAATCCTTATTCATTTGCTCTCTTGAGATTTTTACAAGATCAGAAAGCTGAATAAAAGGTGAATTATCTTTGTAAATGACGTTCATTACCTGTGATGTAAAATGAAGAGAAAATATAAGATATATATACATTTTCTTTTCGTCGTCAGTAAAATTTACATCCTTACAAATTATTTCCCATGTATCAAAAATACTATCCAGAACATGTTTTTTTAATATTTCTGCAATTCTCTTGTTCTTGGATGCTGTAAATATTAAGAAAACATAGAAAGGATCATCCTTTTTATGATCAACTGCAGCAATTACCTTCTCAAGAACATTCTGAATAAATTCCTGTTTTGAATTACCTCTATCAATACTTCCTTCAAGAAAACCAGCTCTGTTCTCTGAGATTCTCGCAATAATAGCCTTTTCAAGCAGATCGTGTTTATCAGAGAAATATAAATAAATTGTACTTCTTGCAATATTGCAATCCTTTGCAATATCAGCAAAAGTCGTAGACTCAAATCCTTTTTTTATAAAGAGTTTTATAGCACTGTCTATAATTTCCTGTGGCCTTTTCTCTTTATTTCTCACAAAATTCTTTCTTGAAGCCATATTAGAGAACCAATAATGTCATACCTAACATTTACTATAAAAGGAAAAATAATCTTGAACATACAAAAATTTGTTTTTTTGTTAAGTTTAGTTTTATTTTCTTATTTATTTGTAACGGATGCCTTATTTATGGATTATTGAATAAAAAAATATACGGTGACCAAATGAAACGGACTTTGATCACAGTTTAACCAAGGTTGTAATTCACTTACAATCTGCTTTTTAAA
>NZ_JAGFNY010000009.1 GCF_019448115.1 Succinivibrio faecicola
TCCCTCTTCCGAGGGCCCACACAGATTGTCCGTACTGATTTTTAAAGATCTGCATTAACGCTTGGTTAATGTTCGTTATCGTTTGTGACAACGGAAATGCATTATAGACTTTTTTTTAAAGCTGTCAAACTTTTTTTTTATATTTTTTTTGAAGCTATATTATATTTATCGTCTCATCAATACGTAAATGGCGTAAATATCATTATTTCACAAGTGTTTTTAAAATAAAACCATTGAACCAGTACATGATATTTTTTTTACAGGCTGTATGAAAAACAAACGATGTACTACATTACAGGAGAAATTCCTAAGCTTGTATAAAGATTCTGAAAAAAAGTTCTTTTACCATTTGAGCAAGGATATGATAAAGATTCTCTTTGAAAATTTGATATTTCATGGAGATGTTTTAAAGCAAAATGTTAGCAGATAAAACCATCTGTCTGCAGATCCCAAAGCTGTTTATACAGGCCCTGCTTTTCAAGAAGCTCACTATGAGATCCGATCTGAACTACTCTTCCATGATCAATCACCACAATAAAGTCCATACTCTTTAGAGTTGACAGTCTGTGGGCTACTGCAATAACAGTTCTGTCTTTCATTATTTTTTCAAGATTTTCCTGAATAATCTTTTCAGATTTAGAATCTAAAGCTGAGGTCGCCTCATCAAGTATGAGAATAGGTGCATTTTTTACCATTACTCTAGCTAAAGCTATTCGCTGTTTCTGTCCACCAGAGAGTTTCACACCTCTATCTCCTACTAATGTGTCAAAGCCGTTGCCACCTCTGTAATCTGAAAGATTTTCAATAAAGGATAATGAATCAGTATCTTTTGCAACCTTTAAAAGCTCACTTTCGTCAAGATCTTCATCACTGCCATATTTGATATTCTGTCCAATGGTTCTGTGCATAAGGCTTGCATCCTGTGTCACCATAGAAAACAGATCACGCAAATCATCCTGTCTGATTTCTCGAATATCAGTTCCATCAATTGAAATTCTTCCGGATTTAACATCAAAGAATCTTAGTAAAAGATTTATTATTGTGGTTTTGCCAGCACCTGATGGACCTACAATACCTACTCTCTGACCTTTTTTAATCTTTAATGAAAAATTCTCAAGAATGTTTGCCTTATCAGCATATGCAAAAGCAACATTCTCAAAAGAAATTGAATCGTTAAAAGTTAGGATCTGTTTTGGAGCATTTGGATCAAGAACACTGATAGGTTTTACAACTGAAGAAATGGCATCATATACCATTCCAAGATTCTCATAGATTGCACCAACCTCAAACATAATCCATCTGGACATATTTATAAGTCTTATTGCAATTGCAATTGCAATTGCAATTGCTCCTGGTGTAACAAGCGTAAATGACCACAGATATAAAGACAGCATAACAAGAGCAATCAGCATTGTGTAATTCATGAGCTGAACGCTTACATCAAACAATGTAAGAACTCTTAAAGCCTTATATTCAGACTGCCTAAATTCATTCATCGCCTCTTTTGCATACTGTTTTTCTCTTCCATGTCCGCCAAAAAGCTTTACAGTAGAAATATTTGTATAACTGTCAACTATGCGGCCAACCATTACAGATCTCTGATCGGATGATACCTTTGAAGCTTTTCTCAAGCGAGGAATAAATACAAATATGGATGCAACATAAAGAGTAAGCCAGATTAAAATAGGAATGCACAATGAAAGATTTGCATTAGCAAGCATCACAAAAATAGTTGCAATATAAACAACTAGATGTACTACCACATCCATAAGTTTCATTACAGCAGTTCTTACAGCCATTGATGTCTGCATAACCTTGTTTGCAAGAGAGCCTGCAAACTGATCGTTGAAAAATGACAGCGACTGATCAAGAAGATGTGTATGCAGCTGATACCTTACAATCATTGCATAATTACTCTGCAGTGTCTGATGAATCAGAAGAGAATGAAAAATAGATGCTATAGGGAGAATTACGCCTGCAGTTAATAGCATGATAAGCAATGAGTTACCATGCTGACTTAAAAAATCATATGGATAAGTTGAAGTTGTCCAGTCAACAATATAACCAAGACTTACAAAGAATAGAGCCTCACCTATTGCTATAAGCGAATTTAAAGATGCTGCTAGAAAGAAAAAGCCATACAGGCCTTTTGAAAAAAACAGTAGAAAACCTGTAAGACTTTTTGGTAGCTGACTTGTTACCTTATAGTTAAAAGGTGAAATCAGATTTTCAAAAAATCTGAATAAATATAAAAGCATGGACTATTTTTCCATGGATGTCATTATGTCGTTAATACGGTTTGATGCAATATCTATATGTCTTGCAATACTTGCTACATGATTTGGAACCATGGTATCACCCTTTTTAGAGCCACCTGCAAAAACATATGTCGGATTAAAATCGCGAATTGAAGTCAGACGCTCTATAGCTGCTGACACATTCTCATTACCGCCTCTTTCAATAACTGATGAATCTACTGCAATAAGACCGCGCAGTACATTCTCAACAACAGAACAGATACCTTTTGCAAAATAGATCTGATTATCAGAATCAAAATGGCCGATATTCACATCATTTAAATTTCCAAGGGCATATTCAAGCATCTGATTGCAGTATTTTAAAATGGCATATACATCATCAGATTTTACATTGTAAATACCTGCATTTTTTGCATTTGTATCTACAGACTGAGCCCAGGAGAGCCAGTTTTTAATACCACTTCTGTATTTGCCCTCAGCATCGTAGATAAACCAAAATCCCCATACATCTGAAGAATAAACAAAATATCTTGAGGTGGCATCAACAAGACGTGAATCTAAAGTATCGTTCTTGCCATAACGTGAAACTGTCTTTGCAATGATATCTGAGGCAGGTCTTGTAGCATAGATAACACCTTTTTGATAATTTGTAGAATTATCAAGGATCTTTGGTACAAACAGAATGTCATTAGGTAACCAGCCGAAAGGAGAATTCAGCTGTTGATCAAGTGCATATGTTAGAGAATTTGCAATCACTATTGCTTTTTCCTGATCTGTGCTTGTCTGTTCAAGTACAGGAGGATCATAAGCTTTAGGACAGGTTGAAGAAATTAAACCTACAACTGTTACATACAGTACATACAAAACTACAAATACAGAAAATATAACAAGACTTAAGAGAAGCTTATTACCTTCTTTTGCTTTTTCCATTATGTTCAGTTTCATATTTTCACCATTTTTTCTCGCCATTCTCATTTATTTTAGCTTTAATATCAAAGCTCTGCCACTACTTGATGAAATTTTTCATAAAAAAGGTGTCGATGCAACAGAAAAAAAAGATCTCACCTAAAGTTAAGGCACTATGAAAATTGAAACAATTTGTAACAATCTAAATGAACTTTCAAAAAATCCAATACTGGTGTAATCGAAGGTCATCTTGTGGTTGGAAATGTTATTGCAAAATACAAAATTATTTTTGCGATTATGATAAACAATAGGTTTTACTATTTTGTTGCAAATATAAAAAAAAGCCCATGACTTAACAAAGACATGAGCTCCTTTTTAGATTATACAAAGATTAGCGCTTTGCTACAGCAGCAATAGCTTCAACAACCTTATCGATGTTGTTAGTATTGATACCAGCAACGCAGATACGGCCAGAAGCAACAGCATAAATACCGAAGTCCTTACGTAATGCCTCAACCTGATCCTTATCAAGACCTGAGAAAGAGAACATACCGTTCTGCTCATTGATGAAATCAAAGTTACCAGCACCAGCTGCCTTTAACTTCTCTGATAATAATGAACGCATCTGCTGAATACGATCGCGCATACCCTTTAATTCATTTTCCCACTTAGCTCTTAAATTCTTGTCAGAAAGAATTGTGGTAACAACCTTTTCACCGTGAGCTGGTGGATTAGAAATAGCTGTACGAACTGCAATCTTAACCTGTGATAATACCTTATCTGCAGCTTCCTTTGATTCGCAAACTACAGTTAAAACACCAACACGCTCGTTGTACAGACCAAAGTTCTTTGAGAATGATGAAGCAATCAGTAATTCCTTGTTGTACTTGGCAATTGTACGAACACCAAAGGCATCCTCTTCAATACCTTTACCGAAGCCCTGGTAAGCAAAGTCAATAAATGGAATTAACTTCTTGTCTGCCAGGAACTTGGCAATCTGCTCCCACTGCTCTTTTGTTGGGTCAATACCAGTTGGGTTGTGGCAGCATGCGTGAAGAAGAACTACATCACCTTCTTTTGCCTGAGACAGAGTTTCTAACATTCTGTCAAAAGCCAGATTGTGGTTTACTCTGTCATAGTATGGATAACGCTCAAACTTCATACCTGCTGAAGTTGCGATCTGGTAGTGGTTTGCCCAAGTTGGATCTGAAATCCAGATTGTGGTAGCTACATTCTGCTGATGTAAAAAGTCAGCGCCAATACGTAAAGCACCGGTACCACCAGGGCAGTGACATGAAATTGCTCTGCCAGATGAAACAAACTCTGAATCCTTACCAAAAATCAGCTCACGGGCTAAAGTACCGTAATCTGCCAGACCTGTGATAGGAAGATATGATTTGGTATCCTCTTTCTCTAACAAAATCTTCTCAGCATCTTTAACTGAGTCTAAAATTACAGTCTTGCCTTCGTTGTTCTGGTAAACACCTACACCTAGGTTAACTTTATTAGGATTTGGATCCTTCTTATAAGCATCTGTTAAACCTAAAATTGGATCTGCAGGAGCAGCTTCGATACGATCAAAAAACATGTTTTCACCTGTTAATTAAAAAATTTGTGACAATATACCACATTTTTTAAATAGATAAAAATTTTATAATTTGCACCAAAATGGAAAATTATGCTGTTTTTATGCAGTTTTAAGCTTTGCATAATTTTTTTTGTAGTATTTTACTGCACGAGAAACCCATGCTTTTGATTTCCATCTTGCAAGCATGATAAGACCTCTTGAGCATTCATCAGCACAAAAACCAATCCAAACACCCAAAAGTCCCATCTGCATGTAAATACCCAAAAAACAGCCAACAGGAACAGATACACCCCACATAGAGAGAATTGCCATATACATTGGAAAACGGGTATCCCCAACAGCTCTTAGAGAGTTGATAATGATGATATTTAATATTCTGCCAACCTCCATTACAACTGAAACGTAAAAGATTGGCTTTGCATATGCAAAAACCTCAGGATCATCTGTAAAGATTGAAAATACAGCAGTACCTAGCCATATAGGAATATTGACAGCAAGTATTGAGGTTATGACAATACCGATTTTTACAGAATGCATAAGCTGTCTGTCAGCCATCTTGAGGTTCATTGAACCAACATGATGTGAAACAAGAATTTCTGTTCCTAATGCTACAGAAATTGAGAACAGCATGATAACACCGCACATCTGAAAATAGATACCCTGTGTTGCAAGTGCAATTGTTCCAAAGGTGCCCACAACTGATGTCATGAAAAGAAACTGCAGCTGCCATGTCAGGTTTTCTCCAGCACCTGGAAGACCTATACTCATGAGCTGAGAGAGAATTTTCTTTTTAAGAACAAAAATATATCTGTAAACAATCTTTACGCCTGTCCTTTTTAGCATTAGATAGTATAAAAAGCCTATAGACAGGAATCTTGAGATTACAACACTTAAAGCTACACCATAGATCCCAAGCTTTGGAGCGCCAAAACTGCCAAACAAGAACAGATAGTTCAAGAAAATAATAAGAATATTACCTGAAACATTGATATACATAGGATCTCTTGTTGCTCCACACCCTCTTAATATAGCTGAGCAGCAAAGATTTACAGCCTCTGCAATAAAACATACAGACAGAATGGACAGGTAAAGTTTTGATGAATCATAAATATCATCTGGAATATTCATGATGTCACATATAATTGATGATCCAAAACAACCAAATGAAGCAATGAGAAATCCAATAACGATATTTATGCCAAGAGACATATGAATTACACGTCTTACAATGGATTTGTTGCCGTTACCTAGAGCCTGAGCTGTTACAACGCATACACCAATATTAATGAAATTGAATATGACAAAGGCAAGCTGGAACATCTGTGAGCCAAGATTTAATTCAGCTACTGCCTTAAGCGATAGCGAGCTGACCATAGCTGTATTTATCACCATAGAAAAAAAGTGCATGCTAAGGTCGATAAAAATAGGCCAGCTTAATGCAAATAGACCTTTTTGCATCATCTGAGACTCATGTGAATTGTATGCCATACAGATATCTCCAATTTCTGAAGAAATTATAAAGGAATTATTTTCAATTGAATATCTGTATATAAAAGAAAATTGCTTTATTAATCAGATAATTAAAAAAGCCAAATCCTGTTTTTTAAGATTCGGCTTTTTAAGATTACACAATTGTAAACAAAAAATTATAGAATTTTCGCCAAAAACTCTTTTGTTCTTTCGTGTTTTGGATTTTCAAACAGCTCTTTTGGAGTGGTATCTTCAAGAATTTTACCCTGATCAACAAACAAGACTCTTGATGCAACCTGCTTTGCAAATCCCATTTCATGAGTAACACACATCATGGTCATACCAGAATGAGCTAAATCCTTCATTACATCCAGTACTTCATTGACCATCTCAGGATCAAGAGCTGATGTAGGCTCATCAAACAGCATTACCTGTGGCTCCATAGCAAGAGCACGTGCAATTGCAACACGTTGCTGCTGACCACCTGACAACTGATCAGGATAAGAGTCTGCCTTAGATTCAAGTCCAACTCTCTTTAAAAGCTCTAATGCCTTTGCATTAGCTTCCTCTTTTGACATCTTTCTTACATTGACAGGAGCAATGGTTATATTTTCAAGAACTGTCATATGAGGGAAAAGATTGAAGTGCTGGAATACCATTCCAACTTCTGCTCTAATGTGATTGATATTTGTTTTTCTTGTAATGGTCTCATTGTTGATAGTAATTGATCCTGAAGTTGGAACATCAAGATAATTTACACAACGTAAAAGTGTACTCTTTCCTGAGCCAGATGGACCTATTACAACAACAACTTCACTCTTTTTGATATGCAGATCTATGCCCTTGAGAATCTCATTAGCTCCATAGCTTTTATGTAAATCTTTAATAACGATCATTATCTATGTCCTTTTGAGTTGTATTTTTTCTCAAGATAAGAAACAAATCTACTTATTGTCAGAGTCATTACAAGATAAATTACTGCAACTGCAGCCCAGATCTCAAATGAACGATAGGTGGCTGCAATAATCAGCTGACCTTTTCTTGTTAACTCTTCAAAACCAATGACAGATACTAATGATGAATCCTTAAGCATGGCAATAAACTCATTTCCAAGCTGAGGGATTGTTCTTCTAAAAGCCTGAGGCACAACAATCATCTTCATTGTCTGAGACCATGTAAGACCAAGAGATCTACCTGCTTCGAACTGACCTTTATCGATTGACTGTATACCAGATCTGAAGATTTCAGCAACATATGCACCTGAATTTATAGAACAGGCTACTACTGCTGCTATATATGGCTCAATACGCATATTTATGATATTTGGCAGTGCAAAATAAATAATAAAAATCTGCACCAAAAGAGGCGTACCTCGGATGATATCAACATAAACCTTAGCTGGTATTCTTAACAATCTGTAGCTTGACAACTCTGCCATACCTACGAAAAGACCAATCAGAACACCAAAGGATACTGCAACAAGAGTAATCTCTAATGTTACGATAGCACCGGTTAAAAGGAGCCATAATGAATTCTTAACAAATTCAAAATCAAGCTCTGAAAAATACTCAATAATACTTGTCATAATAAAAAATCAAAGGCAGTTATTAGCTGCCTTGTATGAAAAAAGAAGAATAGAAATTATTCTTCAACCTTGAACCACTTTACATGGATCTCTTTAAACTTGCCGTTTGCTTTAATTTTTGCAAGACCAGAATTAATCTTCTTTAAAAGCTCCTGGTTCTTTTTGTTAACAACGATGCCGTAATCCTCACCATTGTATAATTCCTTGATTTCAACAAACGCATCTTCCTTCATCTGCTTCAGAAAGTATAGATTTACAGGACGGTCATTGATAACAGCTTCACAGCCCTTTGCGTTTAATTCCATAAACTCTTCAGGAACTGTATTGTAGTTACCAACCTTACCAGAAATCTTTGTTGCTACATTTGAACCTGTTGAGCCAATCTGAGCACATAGTCTTTGTGTAGCTAAATCATCTAAAGAAACATACTTCTCAACATCATCTTTACGGATAACAGCACTGATTCCTGACTTATAGTATGGATCTGAGAAAGCTACCTGCTTTGCTCTTTCTGGAGTAATTGTCATTGCTGCAATAGCACCGTCAATCTGCGATGTAAGTACAGATGGTACTAAAGAATCAAAAGGGAGATTAACAATCTCAACCTCAAAACCTTCAACCTCAGCGATAGCTTTAATAATATCAACGTCATAACCGATGATATTTGATTCTTTATCGGTAAATTCAAAAGGTGCAAATGTTGCCTCTGTACCGAATCTTAACTTTTCAGCATTTGCTGATGATACAAAAGCGCATGCTGCAAAAAGAGCAGCAAATAATGTTTTTTTCATAGTGTCCCCTATAAAAAGGTTTTAACAACGAACATATTTTACCAAAAATATACCAATCTTCAAAATCAGTCAGATCAAATGCTCTCTTTTGTGATATCTGCACAAATTTGAATTCTTTGTGTTTTTTGCTGAAATTATGGACAAATAATTTAATATAATTATCAGACTGTCTGTTAATTAACACGGAGTTTTTTATGGCCATTAAGAATGTGGTTTTTGATTTTGGTGGTGTTCTTTTAGACTGGAATCCGCGCTATTTCTACTCAGAAATTTTCAATGACGATGAAAAAATGGAATACTTTATTCAGAACATCGTTACTACAAAGTGGAACTCACAGATGGACAGAGGCAGAAGTTTTGAAGATTGCATGAATGAACTTGCCAAAGAACACGAAGAGTATAGAGATCAGATTATGCTCTATCGCAAAGGCTGGGAAAAAATGCTCAAGGGCGAAATCAGTTCAGGTATAAAAGTTCTCAAAGCAGTTTTAAATTCTGACAAATACAAAGTATATGGCCTTACAAACTGGTCTGCGGAAACTTTTCCATATGCTTATAACAAATATACCTTTTTACAGCAATTTGAAGGAATAGTTGTATCAGGTGAAGAGAAAATGATTAAACCTGAAAAAGGTATTTACCTGACATTACTTGACAGATATCAGCTAAAACCAGAAGAAACTTTCTTTATGGATGATAACAAGGACAATGTAGCTATGGCAAAATCAAGAGGTATCAACGCACTTGTATTTACAGGTACCGATGAAAATTTAAAAGAAATATCAAAAATTCTCAGTTTGAATATTTAATTTTGAATTTGAATCTGCCGATAACTATACTTGATAGTAAGGAGGGCATAACTATGAGTTCAGTTAACTCAAATTTCGGTATGGAGTCCTTAAGCGTTGCCATGATGAAGCGTCAAAGCGATAATCAGGGCCAGATTGCCCTTGCTATGGTGCAAAGCGCCGCACAGACTGCACAGAGTACCTCTTCTTTAGCTGCACCTCAGCAGACACAGAGTGTTACTCCTGTTGTTGAAGGAAGTAAAGGCGCTAACATCAATACATACGCTTAATCCAGACTACAGCACAGAGGGCATGCAAAGCATGCCCTCTTTCTTTTTAAAATCTAAATCCTGTTTTTCCATACAAAAATGGGAGCCTTTCGGCTCCCAACTTGGCAAATAGACAGATTAGACTGCTGTCATCAGCTTCTCTTGTACACCTGTGTACGAGGGAATGCGATACCTTCAGCATCAAATAAATAACATGCTGCTGCAGGAATTCCAACGCTGAACTCATCGCCTGCAACTACTTCAAGCTCTGAATCAGACTTAACTGTGAAGTCACTGCCAACCTCAGATGCACCAGAATCCATGTAAACATAGAATTCAGCGCCAAGATTCTCAGTAACAATAACTTTTGCGGTTACCTTACCACCATCAGCTGCATCAATATTCTTGGTTAACAAGTGCTCTGGACGAACACCAAGAATAATGCTGTCACCAACCTTACCACGTGTAGCATTTACGCAAGCGGTTACCTTTTCACCAGTAATTAACTTAACAGTACACTTCTCTTCGCTGATGCTTACGATTTCGCCCTTTAAGAAGTTCATCTTAGGTGAACCGATGAAGCCTGCTACGAATAAGTTAACTGGGTGGTTATATAACTCAAGTGGTGAACCAAACTGCTCAAGATTTGACTCTGCACTTGGACGTAATGGGCTTAATACGCAGATCTTGTCAGCTAAAGTCATAGCTTCAACCTGATCGTGGGTAACGTAGATGATGGTTGCGTTTAATTCCTGATGTAACTTTGCAATCTCAAGACGCATCTTAACACGTAAAGCAGCATCAAGGTTTGATAAAGGCTCATCGAATAAGAATACTGATGGATTCTGAACGATACAACGACCGATAGCAACACGCTGTCTCTGACCACCTGATAAAGCCTTTGGTTTACGCTCTAAGAAAGCCTCAAGACCTAAAACGTCAGCAGCCTGAACTACTCTTCTTAGGATCTCTTTTTTGTCCATGTGCTTTAACTTTAGACCGAAAGCCATGTTATCAAATACAGTCATGTGTGGATAAAGAGCATATGACTGGAACACCATACCGATGTTACGCTCTGATGGTGGAACATCATTTACTCTCTTACCGTCGATAAGTAAATCACCATCGGTAATATCCTCTAAACCTGCGATCATACGTAAAAGAGTTGACTTACCACAGCCTGATGGACCAACGAAAACGATGAAGTCACCGTCCTTAATATCTAAGTTAATGTTACGTAATGTATCCTTAAGGATAGCTGGGTTATAGTTTTTTCTAACTTTACTTAATAAAACTTCTGCCATTTTATTTACACTCTTAAAATTCTTTCAAATAAATCTACTTATTAGCCCTTAACACCACCAGCAGTTAAACCGCCTACTAACCAGCGCTGTGCTAGCAAGAATACGATGGTAATTGGAAGGCCTGACAGCACAGCTGCAGCTGCGAAGTCACCCCACAGATAGTTCTGTGGATACAGGTACTGCTGTGAACCTACAGCTAAGGTTAACTCATTCATGTCAAGTAACAGAACTGATGCTACAGGAACCTCAGTAATGGTGCTGATGAATGCAAGAATGAATACAACAGCTAAGATAGGTACTGACAGTGGTAACAGAATTAATCTGAATGCCTGCCATGGAGTTGCACCATCAATAGCAGCAGCTTCTTCTAGTGAAGCATCGATTGTTTCAAAGTAACCCTTGATAGTCCAAATGTGCAGTGCAATACCACCCATGTATGAAAGGATCAGACCACCGTGGGTGTTCAGACCTAACCATGGAATGTACTCACCAATCTTGTCAAAGAGTGCATAGATAGCAACCAAGGCAAGCACAGCAGGGAACATCTGGAAAATCAGCATACCGTTTAAGATTACAGTCTTACCCTTGAACTTCATACGAGCGAATGCATAAGCAGAAGTTGTTGATAAGCAGATAATCAAGAATGCAGTAATGAAAGCAACCTTAATTGAGTTCCACAACCACAGTAATACTGGGAATGGAGGAGGAATAATCTTCTCCTTATAGATACCATATGAGGTGCCTTCCTTGTCGTTCTTATCGATGAAGTACTGAACTGCATCAGAACCTTCACCAAGCTTCATAGCTAATACTGACTCTAAAACAGCATTATTCTCTTTTGCAGTTGAAGCGTCAGCAAACTGAGCAGACTCAGCATCAGAAGTCTGAGTATAGCAGTTAACAACATAAGGAACATCAGCAGAAGCCTTTGCCTTAACGTCGCTAATTGAGAATGGCTCAGTTACATAGTTTCTGAAGCTTGAATCATCTTCAGATCTAACAAGGATCTGATATTTACCGTCATCAGTTTCAACATAGTCAATTGTTGAACCGGTAACACGGTTTAACTGACGAACATTGAAACCTAAAGCAAGTCTCCAGTGATCCAATGTAGATGTAGCAGCTGATGGAATAATATCACCCACAGAGAAGTTACCCTGACGGAATGAAATAGCTACAATCATTAGCAGAGGAAACATAATTGTGCATAAGAAGGCTAAAATAAATGTATGAGCAGCAGCCTTTCTATACTTTAATGATTTTGGTTGTACAATTGCCATTTTCTATCTCCTAACGCTGTGCCTGGCTGTTCTTGGTTAAGCGTAACTGTAACAAGCTTAATAGACCAACCATGATGAAGATCATAGTAGCAACAGCTGCAGCAAGACCGTAGTCATTACCCTTACCACCTTCGAAAGCGATACGATATGTAAAGCTTACTAAGAGGTCTGTGTAACCAGCAGGAGCCTCGGTAGCCTCGATGATGTCAGGACCACCACCAGTTAATAACTGAATCAGAACGAAGTTGTTGAAGTTAAATGCGAATGATGCAATTAACAATGGAGCTAAAGGTTTGATTAGTAATGGTAATGTAATCTTTGTCAGGTTCTGCAGTGGAGTTGCACCTTCAATTGCAGTAGCCTCGTATAGATCGTCTGGAATAGACTTTAAAAGACCCATACATAGAATCATCATGTAAGGATAACCTAACCATGCGTTTACCATTAAGATCATTGCGCGTGCTGCCCAAGGATCGGTAAACCACTCGATAGGAGTCCACTGTGCACCGAACAGATTGTATAAAGGTGCCATTACGATGTTTAAGAATACGTTTAATTCACCGAAGTTCTGGTTGAATAAACCTTTGAAAACCAGAATTGAGATGAATGATGGTACAGCGTATGGAAGAATTAAGAACACACGATAGATGCCCTTGAAACGCAAGAACTCCCACTGTACTAAACAAGCAAGCAGCATACCGATTGCCAGAGTAATGAATACTGT
Source organism: Succinivibrio faecicola (assembly GCF_019448115.1). Classification (GTDB taxonomy): domain Bacteria; phylum Pseudomonadota; class Gammaproteobacteria; order Enterobacterales; family Succinivibrionaceae; genus Succinivibrio; species Succinivibrio faecicola. The sequence goes on from NZ_JAGFNY010000009.1 coordinate 12,964, forward strand.
AAAGCCTGAGAAGAATACAGTCCATAAGAAGATCTGGATAAATGGCATACGAATGCTTTCGTTGCTTAAGAACTTGATATAGTTCTTTAAACCAACGCTAACCTTGAAGCCAGGAGAGAACTCTTCACCGAATAACTCGCCTTTCTCGTTAGCATACTGATAGAAACCAGTATCGCCATTTGGCATGAATAACTGCTTAGTTTCGTTATCCCATAATACGTTCTTTGAATCAACAACAAAACCGTTATCAGCTTTCTCACCAACTTTTAATTCTTTAAACTTTTCACTCTTTGCTGAGAACTGGCGGATACCGCTCATTGATAACTTGATTTGTGATTCAGGTACTAAAAGAACAAGGCTCTTTAAGTTGTTACGCAGAGGCATTAAATCCTTCATTGGAAGTAACTTGCCTTCTGGCTGCTGTGTAGCAGCAACTAGCTTAAGCTCTGTTACCTTACCCTGGTTTGCGTTTGCTGTTAACTTAGAATCTTTTAAGTTAATAGCACTCTCAAGAGAATAGGCAACATCACCCTGGGTCAGGTAAATATTGCACATATTGTCTTCAGTTGCGAAGATCTTGTATGCAAAGTCACCACCTTCTGACTTGTAGGTCTTCTGCATATGGAATGCTTTTGCAGACTCTACGGTCATTACGTGAGCGCCTGAATAGTTTGTGAATGAAATCCACAAAGTATAGATTAGAGGGAAGATAATGAATGCACTCATACCTGCCACACTTGGGAAAGCATAGCGTTGAGCGTACATTTTCTTACTTACGAAGATGTAAACACCAGCACCAACAAGAACAAGATCCAAAAGAGGATATGCAATATCACCGTTTGAATACATGCAGATGTCGGCATAGAGGTTTACTAACACAATTAAAGCAACTACAGTCCACTTAAGCAGAGCTTTAGGACCAAGTTTCAAATTATGCATTGCTGACAGTTCCATGTCCAATTCCTAATTTGCCAAACAAAAAAAAAGAAGCCCTTGCACTAGACAAGGGCTAGTTTAAAGAAATTATTATTCGCTTAAGATACGCTTAGCTGCAACTGAGGTAGCCTCATCTACAGACTGACGACCTGAAGTGATGTTCTTAAGAGCAGTCTCGAATGATGACCAGAACTTGCTCATCTCAGGTACTGCAGGCATTGGGTCACCGTTAGATGCGTTAACCTTAGTAGCTGCAATACGTGGATCCTTGTCTAACTTAGCCTGGAAGCTGTTTAAAGCTGCTACGCCAATTGACTTGTCATTGTTAACTGCTTCTAAACCAGCGTCGGTTAATAAGTACTCTTCTAAGAACTGTACTGCTAAGTCCTTGTTAGGTGAAGCTGAGTTTAAAGCCATAGCGGTAACACCAACGAAAGCCTTTGAATCCTTACCACCTAACTTAGGTAACTTGTAAACTGAGAAGTCAACCTTAGCCTGGTCGTAGTTTGGCCAGCCCCATGGGCCGTTGATGATACATGCTGCCTTACCCTTGGTAAACTGAGCTTCCATAACACCGTAGTCAGCACCCTTATCGGTATAACCGTTGTTGATTAAGTCAGCAACGAACTGTAAACCTGCCTTTGCACCTGCATTTGCAACACCGGTATCCTTAACGTCATAGCCGCCTTCAACCTTCTTGAATGCGTAACCGCCCTGAGCTGATAAGAATGGGTATGAGAAGTATGGAGTTGCATAAGCCCAGATGATTGGCTTAACACCATCTTTCTTTAAGGTGTCGCCTAACTTTACTAAATCTTCAAAGTTCTCTGGTGCCTTCTTAACAAACTTGTTGTTACAGATTAAGCTGATTGCTTCGATAGCTACAGGGTAACCAACAATCTTACCGTTAACGGTAACTGCATCCCAACCTACGTGAGCAAACTTTGCCTTGAACTCGTCTGATGGAGTTACAGGAGCAATTAAACCTGCCTGTGCCCACTCACCGAAACGGTCGTGAGCCCACATGATGATATCAGGACCATTCTGAGTTGCAGCAGTCTGCTGGAACTTAACTTCAACCTGATCTGGGTGAGCAACTGTTACCTTGATACCGGTATCAGCAGTGAACTTCTCACCTACCTTAGCAATACCGTTGTAACCCTTATCGCCGTTAACCCAAATTGTTAACTGATCTTTTTCAATGGCTGCATTTGCTGAAATTGATGCGCCTAAAGTTAAAGCACCGATTAATGAAGCCAGAATTGTTTTCTTCATAAAAAATGTCCTTACAAATATCACTTATGTATGTTATTAGAAATAGTCATTTCTAGTTGTTAAAAGGCACTAGGCCTTACTTTTGAACAACCTACTTGTCGGTCATTCAGTAAGTGACATTTTATAGATTTAACAATGCAAAGTTCAAGCATATTTTTTAAATTACCGTGTTTTAGAGTCTGTTTTTATTAAAAAATGTGACTAATAACAGATCTTTTGCATAAACATTTTTTGTTAATAATAGTTATTGTTGCCATATTATGGCCCGATTTGAAACTATTTTAGGCTATTTGGTATAAAATGGACACCTAAATATATACAAATTTAAACTTACGAAAAAAGAGGATCGCAATGCTTACACCAGCCGTAAAATATCTAAAGGATCACAAAATTGATTTCAAAGAATATGAGTACGAATGTACAGTTGATCACGATTATGGCAAATTTGCGGCAAAAGCACTAAATCTCAATCCTAAAATGGTTTACAAATCAATAGTGCTTGTCTTTGAAAAAACATTCATTACTGCAGTGACTCCTGTTGATGCAATGATTTCATTAAAAAGTGCTGCAAGATTACTCAAACTCAAGTCACTTGAAATAGCAAGTCCACAGGATGCTCAAAGAATAACAGGATATGTTATAGGTGGTTTAAGTCCATTTGGTCAAAAAAGACAGACAAAGATCCTTTTGTGTCAGAGTGCTTTAGAGTTTGATGAAATCCTGGTTTCAGGTGGCAGACGAGGATATAGTGTAGGTATAAATCCAAACGATATTGTAAGTGCTACAAATGCAACTGTAGGTGATTTTCTTGATCACAAAAGCTAATTGAAAATTAGTACGTTACATATTTGACAGCTCCCCATGAAAGAAGGCAGTGGCGTCATTTAGCTTTTGAAAATTGCCTGCCATTGAATAGCTCCATTGTTGTTTGTTAAACATTCACACTATTCAATTTAAAGGTTCGGCCTAGGATGGAAACTTAAAACTGAAAAATACGGTTCAAGGAAGAACCGTTCATAATTTTCCTTGTCAGCACATCATTCGGCACAATTTGGTAAAATTACTCTTCTCTAAAAATAAATCAGCACCAAAAAAAAGGTGCTGACAAGTATTTAAAACAAGATTATAAAAGCATTAGACATAGAATCTTGAAACAACACTTAAAAGTCTGCCGATTTCAACATTGGTTCTGTTAATCTGCTTTTCAACAGCCTTAATTTCCTTATAAAGACCATCAGATCCTTCAGTGATTGATTTCATATTCATTGAGATATTTGATGTTGATCTTATCTGCTGTTTTGCAGCATGAGAAATCTCTGTTATCTGTCTGTTAACATTGTCTACCTTTGAGATAACACCATCAAGGATCTCATTTAGCTGACCTGACTGTTCTGAGATGCTGTCCATTTCCTTTACAGAGTCCTGTGTAGCCTCGTTTGCTGCTACCGCATCTGACTGAACCTGTGTCACCATATCAATGATCTTCTGAGTAGATTTACTTGTTCTAGATGCAAGTGAACGGACCTCATCTGCAACCACAGCAAAGCCCTTACCTGCAGATCCAGCTCTTGCTGCTTCAATTGCAGCATTAAGAGCTAACAGATTTGTCTGATTTGCAATATCATCAATAGCACTTACAATATCACCAATTGCAATTGCTCTTTCTGAGAGTTTTGATACAAGTGCAGCATCATGCTTTGACTTTTCAATCTGCATATTCAGTCTTTCAATTGTCTGATTTACTCTTGCTATACCGTTTTGTGTATCCTGTGATGTTTCATCAGATGTATTAGATGCATCTGAACAGTTATGAGCAATTTCCTGAGTTGTATTAACCATTAACTCTGATGCATCAAAAACTGTCTTTGAATAATCCTGATTTTCTGTTGCAGTTTCCTCAATCTGTGTTGATGAATCCTGCAGTCTGCTCATATATTTTGAAATATTCTGACTTACTTCCTTTATCAGAATAACATTTTCATACCAGGATGCTCTCATTTTTTCCATTGCCATAAGCAGTGGCAGGAACTCATCACGGCGCTTAATTTTAATTTCGTTATGAAGATGACCTGATGCTAAGGAATTAGCAACCTTAATAGCAACATTAATTGAGCTTACAATCAGTCTTGGCATCTGTATAACTACTATAAAGGCACAGACAATCTCAAAGAAAATAACCACAATGGAACTTACAAATGGAGTGCTACTGTTTAAAACATTAAGTTTCTCATTAACAATATGCAACTGTTGAGTATTAATTTTTGAAATATTTGACTGCACTGTCAGAATAAGAGGCAACATGCTTGTGTAGTAAATGTCTTTTGCAACATCACTTTCACCAGATGTGCTCTTTTGAACAACACTCTCAGTTAAGGACAGGTATTTTGAAACAGAACTCTTGATAGCTTCAACTTCTGTAGGATATCTTGCAGTCTGTAACTTGTCAGTTGCATACTTTAAATTATCAGAAAGATTTTTGACTTTTTTTAGTGTCTGCTCATCAGTCTTCTTGCTAACTGCAACTTCCCCTAAAATAGTATGAAGATTCAAGAAATAATCAGATGTGTTCTTTACCTTTATGTAACGTTCATCTAAGGTAACATGAGCTTCACTTACAACCTTGCCATTTACAAGAGACATATAAAGACAGATGTAACCTAATCCGATTGATGCGAAAATAAGCATCAGATAGGAAAAAATCATTTTCTGTTTTATGGAAAAACGTTCTAGGAATCTCATACCACACCTATGCAGCCTTGTCTTGTATAGTACTTAAGTGGATCAAATTAAATATCGAAGGAATTTTTATACAACTTAAGCAGTTAATATAAAATTGACGATTAAGATCGCACTTTTTTTATTATTATTCTCAACATACCATATCTAAAATATGGATGTAACTGATTGATACTATATACAATTAGGATCTTTTCTCTAAAGATCTAATTCACAAAATTGATATTTGAATCAATTTTTCTGGCAATGAGCAAATCTTCTTTGAGAAAATGGATAGGTATTATACGATGTCGTTCTTTTTTAGATATTCAATAATACCATTCATGGTATGTTCAGAAATCACATGCTCTACCCTGCATGCATCTGACTCTGCAATATCTGAAGGAACATTGGCTATATGTTTAAAAAATACAGTAAGATACTGATGTCTTTTAAAGATTTTTTCAGCAAGTGCACGACCTTCTTTAGTAAACTCAATATCACCTGCAAGCTCAACACTTATATATCCGCGCTCTTTTAAAAGACTAAGTCCACGAGAAACACTAGGTCTACTTAACCCAAGTTCATTAGCAACGTCAACAGCTCTTACAAGACCGTTTTCTCTACGTTCTTTTATCACATAAATTGCTTCAAGGTAAGTTTCACCTGATTCTGCTAATTCTCCTGCCTTTTTTTGAACAGACTCAGGGACTGCATCTAGTACTGTTGGTGCACTCTTTATTAGTTTCATTATGTGATCCTAGGATATTTGTATATTGATTTTATCGCCTACCAATGATAGTTTGATATTCTCTTCAGCTTTAATTTTACCGCTTGTCATCAGGCCCTGCTTTATTAAAGCTGCAAGCTCCTGAGTTGAACCTTCTTTTTTAATTATGTTACCGGTTTTATCCTTTAAAGTACCAAGTTTTGGCTCTACATTCTGCATACCAAGATTTCTGGCCTTTGAAATGACTCCAATCTGTTCAAGACGGTTGATGAGACGGTAAACAGTTGCAATTCCAAGATCTGGAACATATTCCTTTGCCTCATACCACAGCTCTTTTGGAGAGGTACATTTACTTGAGGTTAGAATTTCAATAATGTGTCGACGCTGAATAGTCATTCTAAGACCGCTCTGCTCGAGTTTTCTTATTGTATCTTCTGTCAGTGCATCAACACTGTATTTCTCGTTCTCATCCATAGATATCTTCTTCCTGTATAGGTTCTATAATAGAAGATGTGGTCTAACGTTATGAATTTCAAGTAGTATTGCAAAATTCTAATTAGACATCAAAAAGCCTACTGTGAAAATACAGAACAGAATCACGCCAATAACCTTGAGTACAAAAGACATCTTTCTTGAATTGCTCTGATTTTTCACATAACGGTCAATTTCATAATGGCTAAGCATATTCTCAAGATCGGATCTTGAATACTCGCCGTTATCATCCTTTTTTGCTGCAAGACAGACTTTTCCTGTAGCCTCATACATCTGAATGGAAAAACCAATTGAATTTCTTTCAAATGGTTTGACTTTTACATCTTTGACACAGTTTCCACCAAAAGACTGAGCTATTGATATGAGTTTGTCCTTTGCCCCCTGTGCAGAACGATGCTCTGCACATATGAGCCTATCAGAACAGTCAATAAGCTCATATTCACTGTTTGTTTCATCGTATATACCATTCTCTATTTCAAGAGAATATCTTATTTCACGATCACTCAAGTATTATTTTTCCTTCTTTAAGATCTCTTGAGAAATCAAGCATTCTTTCAAGAGGTTTTAATGCACCTAATCTTATGTTCTCGTCCACAGACAGTTCATGAGATTTTGGACAATTGAGTGCAGCAATAAGTTTTTCAAGGGTGTTAAGTTCCATCCATGGACAGTTAGCACAGCTTATGCAGTGACCTTTTGTACTTGCCACTGGAGCCTCAATGAATTTCTTATCTTTGCAGGCAAGTGAGAGTTTATAAAAAATATTTCTCTCTGTAGCAATAATAAATTCTTTTGCAGAAGATTGTTTTGCAAAAGCTAGAATTTGTGAAGTAGAACCTACATAATCTGCTTTTGCAACCACACTGGCAGGAGCCTCAGGATGAACTAAAACAAGCGCATCTTTATGCTCTTTCTTTACAAAATCAAGGGCATTGGCCTCAAATGCATCATGCACAATACAGCGACCTGGCCAGCAGTAAATATCAGAATCTGACATATTGGCAATATATGAGCCAAGGTGACGATCTGGAACCCATAAAATAGTCTTTTTTTGCTGAGTTAGATACTTGCCAAGCTCTACAGCAAGTGATGATGTAACAATCCAGTCAGCCTGAGCCTTAACAGCTGCAGATGTATTTGCATATGCAACTACAACAGCATCCTTTACAGATGACTTTACTCTTTTTAAATCCTCAACATTGCAGCATAAATCAAGTGAGCACTCTGCAGATAAATCCGGCATGATAACTGTCTTTTCAGGAGAGAGGATCTTTGCTGTTTCTCCCATAAAGCGCACACCTGCAACTAAAATCAGTTTTTTATCAGAATCTCTTCCTTTTCTTGCCATCTCAAGAGAATCACCGATAAATCCGCCTGAGGCCTCGCAAAGACGCTGCATTGTTTCAGATGTATAGTAGTGTGCAATTAAAAGTGCATCCTTTTGCTTGATTAGCTCTAAAGCCTTATCAAAAAGCATATCGTCTTTTTTCTTCTGCTCTATTGTTAATCTGTCTGGTAAATCAAAAGTCTCTGGTATAGAGACATTATCAATCATATGTAAAGACATTTTATTCAATCCTGAAATTAAGTTCTTTTGCGCCAGCTTTTATCATGGCATCATTAATATTTTCTTTTTGAGTACTAAACTCTCTTATATTTTTAGTGATTTCTTTACAGTCAAGAATAAGCTCTTCATCTGACTCAAGGTAATCATTTAAAGCATCAGCAGATGTATAGCTATCTGAATTGACAGGACCTGTCCCTGCAATTAAAGATGGTAAAAGACAGTCAAGATGTTCAGCCTTTTTAAGTACAGTCACCCAAAAGTCCAGTCCATCAAAATCCTTTAAAGTAAAAGAAAAAATGTCCTGCTCTTTTATATCAAAGCTATCAAAGATAGAAAATTCATCACCAAAAACAGCAGCTTCATGCTCGATTACATATTCTTTGTCTTTGTAAAAAAGAGTTCCTGCACAGCTTTTTGATGAAAATGCAAGTGAAATGATTTTCATTAGTTTTGACAGATTATACTCGCCGTCTACACTTAACAGACGCCATGCTCTTGTATTTTTAATCTGTATTTTCAGAAGATACTGCATATTTTACTGAGTGACGTTTAAGATCACTACGTCCTCTTTTGTATTTTGATCATCAGCTTCCTTTGATTTAACGGAAGTATTTCTTTGTTTAATAATATCAGAAAAATCAGTCTGTTTGAGAAGATATGAAAGAGGATCTTCTGCGTTTGCTGCTTTATTTATCTCATTGAGATAATTCTCATAGTCACACTCAAGAGTATATGCTCTTATACAGTGAAGTGCTTTTGCCTTGATAAAGTGAAGAGTTCTTTCATCCATTTGAAAAAGTGCATCAGACAGAGCGTGCGTAGTATTTGTATAGTATGTAATTACATTCTTATCACCGTTTTTAAGTGATTTGGTTGCACCTAATGAGAGTAAAAGTGAGTAAGAATTTAAAACAGATTCACTACTGCTCTTTATTGCATTTAGTCCTTTTGCACTCTTTACACCTATTACATCCATTATCTGTGAGGATACAATATTGTAAAGACAGATCTGCTCAAGTTCAGTTGTGCCATGTCTCAAGCTGAACATTAGAGCCTCACTTAGTTTTTTGACTTCTTCATAATGAGGATCCTGACTGTCCGTTACCTTACTGTCAACACTGTAAATTTTCCTTAATGATCCAAATGAATTGAGATTAGTCGGAATTGATGGCGGGTACAGCCAGTCACTCTTAAACGATCTAGAATAAAAATCCATATACTCATCAACTGAAGATCCAACTCCAAGCTTTAGTGAACGCTGAATATATTCAGCAATCTTTATATGGTTTTCAGGAAGAAGTGTTGAGTTTTTATAAAACTCAATCATAAGAACACAGGCAGTTGAGCTTACAGCTGACAGTGACTCAATTTTCTCAACTATTTTCATATAAGGAAGAGGATTATACTTATCTTCTTCCCTCTCTGATGCAAGCTCTCTGTATGCATCAGGAATTACATATTCAGATGCAATTCTTAAATATGTATATGCCAAAGGCGGATTTGATTCCTTATAAGCTGAGTACAAGAGCATGAATCCTGCAACAACACCATATGAAATGGCAATTTTTGCATTGACAATACACTGCTCATAATCCTTTTCAAGATAGTAGTCTACAGCAAGATTAAGATAGCCAAAACCGCATCCGTCCTTTGCTGGCTTTTTCCAAAATTCAGTACCACTTGTATCCTTTGACATGCGCTTTTGTTTAGTTGCAAGTATAAATGAAGCCTCTGTCATACCAGCATCTGACATTCTCTTTAAAAGCTCATCTTCTGTTTCAAGATCAAATTCGCTGAATAAAGAGAAGATATTAAGACATTCAAGTGCGAACAGGCCGCCTTTTTTTGCATTGGATACAAAAATGTCTGAAAAGAATTTTAGTGGTTCATCAGGTGTTTTCGCTCTTGGCCTAGATAAGTGATACAACTCCTTGTAAAACCCCTCAAAAACTGACTCATCATAGAAGGTGTAACAAAAAAGCATTATTGCAGATAGCAGATTTATATCTTTTTTGTTTACATTTGCAAGATAACAAATATGGGAGTCGAATCTTGCAAACAAATCAAGTTCATAAAGATCATCTCTTGAGGTCTTTTTCAGGAACAGAGAACTTGAAGCTGTATATTTTAAATATCTAGCTAGACAGTACATTTCATATGAGCTAAAGCCTTCTTGCTCATAGTAGCAAGGATACTCATACAGCTCAGGATGCTTAGTTGAATATGAGGTATTAAGATAAGCATAAAACAGAGTGAATCTTATCTTAAGTGCACACTTAGATAGTTTTTGTTCATCAGAACAGTCAAGATTTGAAAAATGCAGCAAAAATGCCATAAGACATTTGCTATCACCTAAAAGAGCACCATAGGCAAACCACCTGAAAGCCAGCTCCTTATCAAGTGGCAGATATTCGCCATTTAAATAAGCTCTGCCGATGAGGAAAGCTAACTGCGGTGGCAGACACTCTTTTAAAAGAGCACTGTCCATACTCTCATTTTTGTCAATGATACAAAATACTCTCAGATAAAAGACTGTAAGTTCAAAGAAAGTATTCAGATCATAACCGTTGCCAACAGATAGATGCTTATCAGTAAATGACTCTAAAGGAGCGCTTAGCAGCTGCAAAAATATATATCTAAAATTAGGATCAAACTTTTGGCAAGCTGTTTCGACAACATGAAGCAAAGAAGGATTTATAAGTCTTAAGCTCAGATCGGATGAATATACATCAGACGCACCTGTAGCACCTGAAATGAAATTGTCTATATCCGACAGCAGATCATTTAAGTCATCCTCATCGATATTTTTTTTCTCAAAGGATATTGCAGATGGAAAGTAAGTACGCAAAAACAGCTTTCTTTTTTGTCTTACATATTTGCAGATAACGTTATAAGAAGACTTGGAATTGAAATTTACTGCATTAACAAAATGATAGAAAAGATGCTGAGCACATTTTGCATCGAAAAGAGTACCTTTAGCCCCCACACTTGAGTTTGAGATTTTTTCTGACAGCTCATCCTCTGTTATGGTTTTTTCATTAGAATTTTCCTGTATTCCAGAAAATGATAATTCTGTTTCATGTAGTGCATTTAAAAGATTTTCAAACTGCTCTTTTGAGTATTTATTGTTTTTGCGTCTTTTCATTTTTATTATCTTCATCTGTTTATACAGATTCTAACAAAGAAAGAAGAAAATGAAAAACGCAAAATACAGTAAAAAAAATGCGACCATCTCTAGTATGACCGCATCCTTTCATAATATCAGGTGGTTATGCTTTCTTAGCTTGTTTAATGTGGTGTGCAATAACACTTACACCTAAAGCTACAAGAAGAGCTGCCATAACTACAAGAATAACACCTACAATCACGAGAGTCATATTAGCATTCCACTGCTGATTTATAACCTGCAGCACGCCCCAAAGACTCATGATCATCATGAATACCATAGGAATGAATGCAACCAGCCAGTGGGTATTTTTTGAAAGTAGCCATAAGCTGATGATTAACAGAGTGATAGCAGACATAAGCTGATTTGATGCACCAAAAATAGGCCATAATGATGCAGCCTCACCTGAAAGAGCAAGTGCCATTGAAAGTGCAACAATAACAAATGATGCAATGTACTTATTGATAAACAGCTCTCTTACGATATTAACTTTTACAGGCTTTTGTAAAGAGTATTTCTCGTCAGATGTCTGTCTTGGCATAAACAGCTCCTGGCAGATGAAACGGCCAAGTCTTGTTGCTGTATCTAAAGATGTCATCATGAATGCTGAAATTGCAAGAGAGATAAATGTCTTTGCATAACCAACATCAAGATTTAATGCTTCACAGAATGAAGAGATACCTGTTGCAAATGCTGCAGGCGGATTCTTTCCAAGCTCTGTGAATACTTCCTTATCCATTGCCATAACAGCAACCAAAGCCATAATACCTACAACACCTTCAATAAGCATAGCACCATAACCAATTGGAAGTGCATCCTTTTCATTCTTCAGCTGCTTTGATGTTGTACCAGATGCCACAAGAGCATGGAAACCTGAACATGCACCGCAGGCAATGAAGATGAATAATGCAGGAACAAGTGCTGTTGGTTTGCCAGAGCCTGTTACAGATACAAAGCCTTCAAAAGAATTCATCTTGATCTGTGGATTATAGGCAATAATTGAAATTACGCCTAAAGCAAGCATTGCATAAAGAAGCCATGAATTTAAATAATCACGAGGCTGTAACAGATACTGAACAGGCATTACTGATGCTACAAAGATATAAACAGCTAAAACACCTATCCAAACTGATGATACAGACTGAGCTTCAAGATTGAATGCACTTTGAATGTTGAATGGATAATACTGACCTACGTATACACCAATAAAAACAAGAGGAACAAATATGAATGAAGCTTTGAACAGAGAAACTGAAAACTTGCCTGTTACAAGAGCGAATAATGGAGCTAACAGAATAAAGATAATTGATGATGTTGCAACCTCAGGGAATTTTGCAAAAAGACCTGCAATAAGAAGAGTGAAAATAGCAACAACAAGTAAAAGACATAAGAAACAGAATGACAAGAACAGCTGTCTGCCAGTAATACCAAGCATCTTTTCCATAACATATGAAACAGAACGACCTTTGTTTCTTATGGATATTACAAGAGCTGCAAAGTCATGGAAAGCACCAACAAACACGCAACCTACAAGGATCCAGATTAAAGCTGGGAGCCAGCCAAAATATGCAGCCATGATTGGACCAACAATAGGACCAGGTCCTGCAATTGATGCAAAGTGATGACCGAAAAGCACAGCCTTTGATGTAGGAACATAATCTACGCCGTCAAACTGGGTTTCTGATGGAGTTGGATTTTTTGGATCAATACTAAAAAGTCTAGATAAAAAGCCACCGTATAAGAAATATGCCACTACAAAGTAGGCAAGACATATACAGAATAACAAACTGCCTGTCATGATATCTCCTGATATATTCTTTCAAGCTAATAACATTTTTAAGGCTATTATTAGCAATAAAAATACTTAGTCAATAATAGAGGCACTGCAAAACTGACTTTTTTAAGTAATTTAAGAGTTTTTTAATATAGGTGTTTTTTTTTAACTTATTGAATTATAAAAGTTTTACATATTTTTGTTTGCATTAATTGCAACATAATAAATTTTATATTGCAAAATTCAACGCACATATATTGTGCAAACCAAGATCAAATATTTAATGTTGAGACTTCCATTTTGTCTTGAAGCATATCTTATTTCATACGCCTACAGATCTTCTGTTACTTTTGTGTACTGCCACTTTTTTAATATTTCATAGATATTTTCTGAGAGGTAAGAATAAAACAGAGAACTTAGAGGCACAAAAAAAGCAACCCAAGGTTGCTTCGTGGTGGATGCTATAGGACTCGAACCTATGACCCTCTGCTTGTAAGGCAGATGCTCTAACCAGACTGAGCTAAGCATCCATTCAGAAAGTGAGTGCATTATAGTAGTTTGTTTTATGTCTTGCAAGTGCAATTTGTAAAAAAATATTTACAAAACAGAAAAATGCACTCTTCTTTTGCTTATTTAAGCCTTTGGCATCAATTAAATTATTTTATCTTTTCAATGTTGGAAAAGATCACTTCCTGAGCTATATCAAGAGACTTTGTTAAAGTATCTCTATCAATATTCAAAGGAGGATTAAAGTATAGAATATCCCCTATTGGTCTTAAAAGTAAGCCATTTTTCATAGCATCCTGATAGATTGTGTAACCTAAGCGCAGATTTGAATCAAATGATTCTTTTGTATCTCTATCCTTCACTATTTCAATTGCATTGATAAGACCAATGTGTCTGTGCTGACCTATATTCTCGTGAGATGCAAATCTTCTTTCAAACTCTTCTGAAAGCCATTTTGCATTTTCTGAAGCCTGACTTACTACACTGCCTTCATTTAGAATATCTAAAACAGCATTTGCAGCAGCACATGCTAAAGGATTACCTGCATAGGTGTGAGAATGAACAAAAGCCTTCATTTGACTGTAGTCAGCATAAAATGCCTTGTATACCTCATGTGTGGTACAAACAACAGACATTGGCATATATCCGCCTGTAATTGCCTTTGACAGACACATGATGTCAGGAGTAATTTCTGCATGATCGCAGGCGAACATTTTGCCGGTTCTGAAAAATCCTGTTGCAATCTCATCTGCAATAAACAAAACACCATACTCTCTGCAAAGGTCATAAAGCCCTTTTAAATATTCCTTTGGATAGATCCTCATGCCGGCTGCGCCCTGTAAAATTGGCTCAACTATAAGAGCGCATAGCTCATGACCATGTTTTTCAAAGAGTTTTCTTGCCTTTTGAAGAGTAGATTCAACATCTGTATTTCTGTACATATCAGGAACAGGAATATGAATATTATCCATCATCATTGGCTTGTAAATCTTTGAATAAAGATCCATTGCACCTACAGAGAGTGCACCTATGGTTTCACCATGATAGTCCTCATCAAGACATGCAAAACGAACTCTTTTTGTCTGCCCTATCTGATGCTGATACTGGAAAGCGATTTTTAGAGCCATTTCAACACTTGATGATCCGTTATCTGCAAAGTTGAAATGCTCTATTCCCTTTGGAACGATTTTTAGGAGCTTTTCTACAAGTTCTATAGCGCCAGGATGTGTGAAATTTGCAAAAATCACATGCTCAAGCTCAAAAAGCTGCTTACTTACAGAAGATGAAATCTCATCATTACAGTGACCTAATAGATTACACCACCAGGAACTTACAATATCAATGATTTCCCTGTTATCCTGAGTATAAAGAATACATCCTTTAGCTTTAGCAACCTCAACAGGAGGAAATGACTCATAATCTTTCATCTGAGCTGCAGGATGCCAGATATGAGCTCTGTCAAAATCTGCTCTTTGCTTTATTTCATTTGCATTCATCAAAGTAATCTTCCATATTCTTATATCGCATAACAAGTTCCATTGAATTTTTGTAAACCACCGCGATGACTTTGTTTTGTGTAATCTTCTCAACCATGACTAGATTATCCTCATGCATGATATTGCCAGGCTCAAAATTGTTAAGAATTACGCCTTGAACCTTTATTCCATGCTCTTTTAGATAAAAAACTGTTAAAACAGTATGATTGATAGTACCAAGACCTGCATCTGCAACTACAACACAAGGAAGATTAAGCTCCTTTATGATGTCCTCATACATGATCTTTTTATTATCCTCATAAACTACAGGACAAATAATTCCACCGGCACCTTCAGAGAGTACATAGTCATAGCATTGCTTTAATGAACCAAATGCTTCTTTTATCTTTTCCATTGATGCAAAGCGGTTTTCAAGCCTTGCTGCAAGATGTGGAGATAATGGTCTTTGATAAAGATATGACAGAAGCGTATTTTCATCCTGCAAAAGATCTGCACTGTCATGAACAAATCCTGCATCAGATGTTTTTACGCTTTTTGCACCACTGACTGCTGCCTTGTAGTAGGCAAGATTAAGATCTTTTTTTCTAAGATAGCGGGCAATCGCCGCACTAACATAGGTTTTACCGATATCTGTACCGGTACCTGTAACAAATAATCCTTTCATACAATATCCTTTGATTATGGATATTGTAACACTAAAGAAATTAACCTTGCAGTAAAGATAGAATTATTGATTTACTCTGCATAATTCTTGGTATTAAGGATGCGCATACCTGCTGCTGAACGGTAAGTCTTGCAAGGTTTGCAGCCTCTTCAGCATAGTCAGTATCGCGTATTCTTGATCTTGCATCAGACAGATTCTCTTCCATGACACTATTTAGTCTTATGACACTTTCAAATCTGTTCTGAATACCGCCAAGCGTGCCTCTGTATGAATCAATACTGCCTATATATTTATCAATATCCTTTAAAAGATCCTGAGCATTTTGTGCTGATGTTAAGGAAAAAGATACATTTCCATTACCATCCTTTTTCACGAAACTTGCAGAGCTTAAATTTAAAGCTGTGCATAAACCAGATAAAGAGAATCCGTTTTCTGTACCTGGAATTGAAATAACATCTCCTGCCTGACCTGAAACCAGAATATCAATGTTTCCATTTGCATTGAAAAGGCCTATATCATTTCTATCAAGAATAGGAGAGCCTGCATATGTAGTCTTTTTAGCAATTCTTGTGATCTCAAGGCACAACTGCTTTACCTCTTCATCCATGGTCAATCTTTCAAAGGTTGCATATGTACCGTTTGCAGCTTGCAGGGCAAGCACTCTTATTCTCTGAAGCATATTGACGCTTTCGTCTAAAGCTCCTTCCATACACTGTGCAAGAGCAAGACCGTCATTTGCATTTCTGCGGCCCTGTTTGTAACCGTTGATCTGAGAGGTAAGTCTGTTGGCTATCTGAAAGCCGGCAGGATCATCTTTTGCTGAATTTATTCGAAAACCTGAGGAAAGACGCTTGTATACTGTGTCAAGCTGTGAAGTAACATTTGACATAGTTCTGTTTGCATGCATCAGTGAAATATTAGTCAGATACAGCGCCATACCAAGTTCTCTCCGATAGATTATTATTATATTTTTTTGTTTATATACTTTTATCGGATAATTGAATTTTCACTTTAGAACTTTTTGATTTTTAGGAAGAATTTTTGTTTTTATCAGTAATAATTATCATATGCACTAGGATAAATACAGTTGCACAAACAGTGTTTTTTAGATCAATGGCACTTTTTTTTGTATTATAATTCTGTATGATATTTATGAATTCTAGCTAAAGCTTAATTCGTAATGATTTTTTCCTAGGTTATGCTTCGCTCTTGCGAAGCATTTTTTTTACATTGTCATAAAGTAAAAAAACGCACCTTTTGTAACGTATCATTTGTTCTGAGTCAAAGTTGCGTTATAATATTAAAAATTATTTTCCTACATTTACAAGATTGCTATGAAACTGTTATTTAAGCTTTTTTTACTGTTCTTTTTTGCAATTAACATAAATGCCTGCAGCTCAGTTCCTGAAGGCGCCAGAAAAATGGATATCAGCATTGAGGATCTGTCTTTTGCAAATATCAACAATACTGAAGGTTTTAAAATATGCTTTAACGTACATCACAGCTCCTTTGAGCCAATGCCTTTAGAACAGATTAAAATTCAGGTTTTTGTAAACGGCAAGGAAGCAGCCTTATATACAGACAATGAAAAGAAATTATTACCAAACAGAATGAACAACCGTTTTAATCTGTTTATTGATGCAAACAAACTATCATCTGTTGCAAAAAACAGTCTGAAAAAGACACCTATGCTTCAGATAAAGGCAAAAGCTATTGTAAGTCTGATTGTTGAAGATGATCTTGAAGATCCTGACAGCAAATTCAATCAGAGCGCAGAATATGAAGGAGTAATTCATGCCTCAGCTAACTAATTCAGAATACAGAAGAAATTCATTTGAACCAAGAATAGCTGTTGTACAGCTTATTTTCGGTGTTATATATGCATTTGTTACAGTTATTGGTGTCTATCTTGCCTTTAAGGTAACACAAGCTGGCGGAAATGCGATTTTACAGTATTTCTTTGTTCTTCTGTTTGCAGTCATGGCAGGTAAATCCTTCTTCATTTTTGCAAATACAAGAATTGCTCAGAATACTGGTGTTCATACAACCGCCACCGTTGAGAACATTATCCCAACACATGGCATTACCATCATTGAAGGTCAGCTTAACATGCCAGATGGTACCACACTGCCAATTGAAAGCAGATTTGCAGGCGAATCTGTTGCACATGAGTTAAAAAGATTTTTAGATGACAACAAAACCAAAAAACTTCCAGCTTTACTTGTAAACAAGGATACTAAAAGACCTAAGGGACAGTTCCTTGTAAAGACAAGAGCAGGTCATCTGAATACAGAATATCTAAACAGTTTGAAAACAAATAAGTAATCGGGAATATAGACATTATGAGTCTTTTAAGTACAAAAGAGATCCTATCAGGAAAAGCATTGGTAGGACAGGAAGTAACTCTTGCAGGCTGGATCCGTACAAGACGTGATTCAAAGGCAGGATTCTCATTTTTAGCTGTAAACGACGGTTCAGGTTTTGACAGCGTTCAGGTTATTGCAAACAACACTCTTGAAAACTATGAATCAGACGTTTTAAAACTTACAACATCATGCGGTGTTGTAGTTGACGGCATTGTTCAGGAGTCACAAGGTCAGGGCCAGAGCGTCGAGGTTGTAGCAAAGAAGATTGTTGTTACAGGCTTTGTTGAAGATCCTGATACCTATCCTATGTCTGCAAAGCGTCACTCAGTTGAATATCTGCGTGAATATGCACACCTAAGACCACGTACAAATCTTATGGGTGCAGTTATGCGTATCCGCAACACCCTTGCTTATGCTATTCATTCTTTCTTCCAGCAAAACGGTTTTATGTGGGTTGCAACTCCACTTATCACAGGTTCTGACTGCGAAGGTGCAGGCGAGATGTTCACTGTTACAAACTTTGATCTGAACAATGTACCAAAAGATGATAAGGGCAATGCAGACTTTTCAAAAGATTTCTTCGGCAAGCATACATATATGACTGTATCAGGTCAGCTAAACGTTGAAACCTATGCCTGCGCATTCTCAAAAGTTTATACATTCGGTCCTACATTCAGAGCTGAAAACTCAAATACAACACGTCATTTAGCTGAGTTCTGGATGATTGAGCCTGAAATGGCATTTACCGATCTTAACGGCTGTGCTCAAACTGCAGAAAAACTTCTAAAGTATGTTTTCAAAGAGGTTTTAGAAAAGCGTGCTGATGATATGAACTTCATCGTACAGCGCGTTGATAAGGATGCAATCAGCCGTCTTGAGCATTTTATAAACTCTGACTTTGCTCAGGTTGACTATACAGATGCTATTGAAATTCTAAAGAATGCTGACAAGAAGTTTGAGTACCCTGTTGAGTGGGGTATCGATCTTCAGTCAGAGCATGAAAGATATCTTGCAGAAGAACACTTCAAGGCTCCTGTGGTTGTCAAGAACTATCCAAAGGATATCAAGGCTTTCTATATGAAGCAGAATGATGATGGCAAGACTGTTGCTGCAATGGATGTTCTAGCTCCTGGTATTGGTGAGATCATTGGTGGTTCTCAGCGTGAGGACAGCCTTGAAAAACTTGATAAGAGAATGGATGAGCTTGGACTTAACAAAGACAGTTACTACTGGTATAGAGACTTGCGTCGCTATGGCTCAGTTCCACACTCTGGCTTCGGTTTAGGCTTTGAGAGACTGATTGTTTATATCACTGGTGTTGGTAACGTTCGTGATGCAATTCCATTCCCTCGTACACCACACAACGCTGAATTCTAATTGTGAATTCCAATAATTAAAGGCCAGAGCAATGCTCTGGCTTTTTAGCTTATATAACAATTTGTGGCTCTTAAATGTAATCACTATTTGAAGATAATTTCACTAATTGAGAGCATTTTTTATTTTCAGAAAAATTTTCTTGATTTTTGCTATTTTCTAGGACTATTATAAAAATAACTTGAAAAAAGGATATTTTTAAAATGATTTTCTTTAATACAAACAAATCAGCTAAGTTATGGTGGTGCCTCGTTTAATGCGGGGTTTTTGTGTTTGTATTTACAGATTTCTAAAAGGCCCGCAGATTGCGGGCCTTTTTCGTTATTAAGGACTTATTATGAAAAATATAATTTTCGAAACAAAATACCTTAAAGCACCTCATCTTTTTTATAAGGACTTTTGTAACAAGGAAAATACAATTCTATTTGAATCAGCTGAAATTGTAGATAAAAGCGGTGTACAGAGTCTTATTGGCTTATCAACAGCATTAAAAATTACCTGCGATGATTTGAAAGTTACTGTAAAGGCACTAAATGAAAACGGCACTGCTCTGTTAAAGCTGATATCAGATGATCTTAATATAACTACTTGTGACAGCTCTTTTTCAATTTGCTATACAAGACCTAGTAAAAATCTTGATGAATATTCAAGATTGAAGAGTGATGGTCCTTTTAGTGTACTACGTGTTCTGCAAAAACATATAAAGGATTGTAATGACATCTTTATTGGAGGTACCATTGCATTTGACTTTATAAACAATTATGAATACATAGGTGATGTTCCAAAAGGTGAAAATCCATGCTCTGACTACACATTCTATGTATTTGACGTTTCTGTAAGAGTAAACCATATTGAAAAGACAACAAAGGTAAATGCCTACATTTTTGCAGAAAATGCATACAAAGACACAGCTTTTACAGCTCTCTCCATAAAAGAGGCTTTAGATGATTTTGATAAAGAGGATACTCTTGATATAAGCTTCAGTGTAAAGCCAGAGATTACCCCAGATCTAAATGATCAGGAATTTTCAAAAATCGTTTGTGCAATTAAAGAGCATATAATCAAAGGTGATGCGTTCCAGGTAGTTCCATCAAGAACATTCTCTCTTGACTGTAAAAATTCTTTACTTGCGTATACCTATCTTAAAAAACTCAATCCATCCCCTTATATGTACTTTATCCATGACGAGAACTTTACACTCTTTGGAGCCTCTCCTGAATATGCCGTACGCTATGAGGCTCATAACAGACAGGTTTCAATAAGTCCCATTGCAGGAACAAGAGCAAGAGGTCTTAACGCTGACGGTACTGTTAACAGAGAGCTTGATTCAAGAATCGAGCTTGAACTTAGAACAGACAGAAAAGAGGTAGCTGAACATCTTATGCTAGTTGATCTTGCAAGAAACGATATTGCAAGAATCTCAAAGCCTGGCACAAGATATGTTGATAACATGCTGCATGTTGATAAATACCAGTCAGTTATGCATCTTGTATCAGATGTACATGGAACATTAAGAGACGATCTTGACGGACTGCATGCATACCTTGCATGCATGAACATGGGTACACTCTCAGGTGCACCAAAAATCAAAGCTCATGAGCTTATTTACAGATATGAAGGTAAAAAAAGAGGATCTTATGGCGGTACTGTATGCATTCTCTCAAATGATGGATCGCTAGACAGCTGTATTGCTATCAGATCAGCTTTCGTAAAAAATGATAAAGCCTACGTTCAGGCCGGATGCGGTGTGGTATTCGACTCAGATATCAGTGCAGAGTGTCTTGAGACAGTAAACAAGGCAAAGTCAGTATTAACAGCAATTACAATGGCAAAGGCAGAATAAAATGGCAACAATAATCTTCATAGATAATTTCGATTCTTTTACATATAACCTTGTTGACGAATTCAGAGTATTAAATCATGAAGTACTGGTGTACAGAAATGATGCTGATATTGATTTTATCAGTAATCTTGCAAAGCAAAAGCAAGAGAATGGTGAAAAAGTACTTTTTGTTCTCTCACCAGGACCATCATCTCCATCAGATGCAAACAATCTAATTGGAATAATCAAAAGCAATCTTGGTAAATATCCTATGCTTGGAATCTGCCTTGGTCATCAGGCTTTAGGTCAGGTATTAGGCGGCAAGGTAGTAAGAGCAGATAAAATCGTACATGGAAAAAGCTCTATGATAAATCATGTCAATAAGATTTGCTTTTCAAATCTTCCAAATCCACTTAAGGTTGCAAGATATCACTCTCTTGTTGTAGAAGATCTGCCAGAGGATGTTGATGTTTTATCAAGTGTTGATAATATGTGTATGTCTCTATACAGCAAAAAGTACAATGTTTTAGGTTTTCAGTTTCATCCTGAATCTATAATGTCTACCTATGGAAGAGTACTTTTAGATAACGCCATCACTTGTCTTATCGGAAAAAACATGTAAAACTGTTTCAATTTGGTGCAGATTAGCTACTGTAATAAAATAAATTTAGATTTTTGTTTACAGCAGATAAATTTTGAGTAATACTGCTATCAAAAGATATTTTCACGGAATTAAATTTAAAATGACATTTTTCAATACAAACAATTCAGCTAAGTTATGGTGGTGCCTCGTTTAATGCGGGGTATTTGTGTTTGTATTTACAGATTTAATAAAAGGCCCGCAAATTTGCGGGCCTTTTTCGTTTCAGATTAAAAATTTAAAGGACAAAAAAAATGAAAGATATTATCGAAAAACTTTACAACAAAGATAACTTAAGCTTTGATGAGACAAAAACAATTTTTGAGGAAATCTTTGCAGGTAAACTTGATCCTATCGTATTCTCATCAGTACTTACTGCAATGAAGATTAAAGGCTACTGCTCTGACGAGCTTGGTGGTGCAGCAAATGCAATGATTAGTGCAGCTCTACCATTCAACCGTAACCGTGATATCTGCGTAGGTGAAATCGTAGGTACCGGCGGTGACAAATTAAAAACAATCAATATTTCAACAATCAGTGCAATTGTCTGCGCTTCATTAGGCTTACATGTTGCAAAACATGGTAATACAGCAGTAAGTTCAAAGTCAGGCGCATCAGATGT
Organism: Succinivibrio faecicola; assembly: GCF_019448115.1. GTDB lineage: Bacteria > Pseudomonadota > Gammaproteobacteria > Enterobacterales > Succinivibrionaceae > Succinivibrio > Succinivibrio faecicola. Next base: position 35,110 of record NZ_JAGFNY010000009.1, read on the forward strand.
TCTAACACAGTTAGGTTACAACATTAGAGCTGAGCAAAAGGATACTTTACGTGCACTTGAAGAGCAGGGATTTGCTTTCTTCTTTGCGCAGAAATATCACACAGGCATGAAATACGCAGCTCCTGTAAGAAAGGCTCTTGGCACCTCAACAATCTTCAATATATTAGGACCAATCTGTAACCCTGCACACGTTGATTATGAGCTTTTAGGCTGTTATGACGAAAATCTTCTTGAGGATATGGCTTTAGCATTAAAACTCAACAATGTTAAAAGAGCTATGGTAATCAATGGCAACGGTATGGACGAGATTTCAATCTTCGGTCAAACAAAGGTTTGTGAGTTACTAGAAAACGGAGATACAAGAAAATATACTCTCACAAATGAGGATTTTGGTATCAAGGGCAACTATACACAATCTGATTTAACAGGCGGTGATGCTGTTGAAAATGCAAAGACAGCAAAGCAGATCCTATCTGGCAAGGGTTGCGATGCTCACAATGCAGTAATTGCAGCAAATACTTCTGCAATGCTCTATTTAGCTGGCAAAACAGACAATTTCAAGAGCGGTTTTGAAATGGCATTAGAAGAAATTAAATCAGGTCGCGCTCTGAACAGATTTGAGAAAATTGCAAAAATCTCTATGGGTCTTTAATAAAATGCTGCAAAAAGAACCACTAACAGAACAGGCAAAGTCTTTTAAAGGTCTTAATATTGCAGGTATTGAAAACACAGTACTTGCAACCATCGTGAACAGAAAAGTTCAGGATGTAAAAGAGCTAAAAGTTACAGGCAAAAGAACAGCACCTTTAGTTTCCTTTAAAAAGGCTTTAAGTGATAGAACTAAAAAGAATTTTATTTTAGAGTGCAAGAAGTCATCTCCAACTCTTGGAAATTTCTGCAAGGATTTTAACCTGGATAGAATCACTAACTGCTACAACACAAGAGCTAGTGCAATATCTGTTCTGTGTGAAAAGCATTTTTTCAACGGATCAAGTGAATATTTAAGCTATGTTAAAAGCAAAACTGCTCTGCCTGTTCTTTACAAGGATTTTGTAATCTGTAAAGAGCAGATTGATGATGCCTATGTAAGTGGAGCTGATGCTGTACTGCTAATGCTTTCCTTACTTGATAATGATACCTATCTTTCTTTGTACAGCTATGCAAAATCATTAAATCTTGATGTGCTAACAGAGGTTGACAATGAAGAACAGGCTAGATTTGCTAAATCTCAAAAGATAGACATCGTTGGTATTAACAACAGAGATTTGAGAACCTTAAAGATTGATATTAGCAATGCTAAAAAAATAGCCAGGATTTTTGACTCTGATACCATCGTAGTTTCAGAATCTGGTATCAATGAACACTCTGATCTGTTTTATCTTCGAGATATCAGCTGCTTTTTAATCGGATCATCACTTACAAAGTCTGATGATATCGTATTTAAAGCAAACTCAATGCTCTATGGTACCAACAAAATATGCGGTATCACAACCAAAGAGGCACTTGCAGCAGCCATTGATGTTCATGCATCTATTGCAGGATTTATCTTCTTTGAAAAATCAGTAAGAAACATAAGTGCTGATAAAGCTGCTGAATTTGCAGATTTTGCAAGAGGCAAAATCCGATTTGCAGGTGTATTTGTAAATGAAACATTAGATACTGTTGAATTGATAGCTAAAAAGGTTGGTCTTGATTATATTCAGCTTCATGGCAGTGAAGATGCCGAATATATAAATGAGCTAAAAAGAAGATTAGAAAATATAAAAATCATTAAGGCTCTTAATATAGAATCATCTGATGATTTTTCAAAAATTGACAACTACATTCAAACATGTGAATACATCATTTTAGATTCAAAAACCCCAGGCTCAGGCAGCTCTTTTGACTGGAATACAATCCCTGATTCATATGACAAATCAAAAATTCTTCTGTCAGGCGGTATTGGACCTGACAATGTAGAAAAGGCTCTATCACTTGGATTTGCAGGACTTGATCTGAACTCAAAGCTTGAAGAGACAAAAGGTATTAAATCAGTTACTAAAATTCTGAATACATTCAGAATAATAAACAATTTCTAACAGGAGTTATTATGACTATTCTAAATCCATTTTTCGGTAAATACGGCGGACAGTATGTTCCTGAAGTTCTTATTCCAGCTTTAGACGAACTTGAAAAAACATTTATTGAGTGCAGAGATGATCCTACCTTTAAAAAGGAGTTATCCGATCTGTTAAACAAATATGCAGGCAGACCAACTCCACTTACTCTTTGCAGAAACCTGACAAAAGGTACCAAAACAAAAATCTATTTAAAGCGTGAAGACTTACTTCATGGCGGTGCACACAAGACAAACCAGGTTTTAGGTCAGGCTCTTCTTGCAAAAAGAATGGGTAAAACAAGAATCATTGCAGAAACAGGTGCAGGTCAGCACGGTGTTGCTACAGCACTAATTTGTGCTCTTTTAGGCTTCAAGTGTACCATCTACATGGGTGCAACAGATACTCAAAGACAGAAGCCTAACGTATTTCGCATGAGACTTATGGGTGCTGAGGTTATCCCTGTATCTGTAGGAGCTGCTACATTGAAGGAAGCCTGCAATGAAGCTCTTCGTGATTATGCTGCAAACTTCAAGGATACACACTATATGATTGGTACTGCTGCAGGCCCTCATCCATTCCCAACTATCGTAAGAGAGTTCCAGAAGATCATAGGTGAGGAAATTCATCAGCAGATACTTGAAGAGGAAGGCAGACTTCCTGACGCATGTATTGCATGCGTTGGCGGTGGCTCAAATGCAATTGGCGTATTCACTGATTTTCTTGATACAGATGTACCACTTTATGGTGTTGAACCATATGGTCTTGGTATCGATACAGAAAAACACGGTGCTACCTTGAACAAGGGCGATGACTGTATCTTCTTTGGTGCATACTCAAAATGCCTTCAGAACAAAGACGGTCAGATCAATGAATCCTACTCTATATCAGCAGGTCTTGATTTCCCATCTGTAGGGCCACAGCATGCTTATTTAAGAGACACTGGCCGAGTAAAATACGTTGGTGCAACCGATGACGATGCTTTAAATGCATTTGTTGAACTTTCACAAAAGGAAGGCATCATCCCGGCACTTGAATCATCTCATGCGCTTGCATATGCTCTAAGACTTATGAGGCAGAATCCTGACAAGGAGCAGATCCTGGTTGTTAATATTTCAGGTCGCGGCGACAAGGATATCTTCAATGTATCAGAAATTCTTGAGAAGAAAGGATGTATTGAAGATGACAGAGTTGATACATCAAAATTAAAGATCACATTATAAGGAGAAAGACATGACACAGCGTTTTGAAAATACCTTTGCAAAGCTTGAAAAACTCAATGAAGGTGCCTTTATGCCTTTCGTTTCACTTTGTGATCCAAACTTTGATACAAGCCTTGAAATATTAAAGACTGTTATTGACTCTGGTGCTGATGCTTTAGAGCTAGGTTTTCCATTCTCTGATCCAAGTGCTGACGGTCCTGTTATTCAGCAGTCCGACAAGAGAGCATTAAATTCAGGAGCAAATACTGATGACTTTTTCAGAATCATCAAGAAAATGCGTGAGTATAACAATGAAATTCCTATAAGTATTCTTGTATATGCCAATGTTGTGCTTGCAAGAGGAATCAACAGATTCTACAAGGATGCAGCAGATGCTGGTATCGATGCTGTTCTTATACCAGATATTCCTTGCAATATGCTAAATACATGTGACGATTTTGAAAAGTGCGCAAAGGACAATGATGTTGATCTTGTTCTTATCGCTCCACCTAATGCATCAGAAGATACAATCAAAACTATCTGCAGCAAGTCAAAAGGTTATACCTATGTAGTATCACGTTTTGGTATTACCGGTACTGACAGCGAATCTGGCTACCCTGTAGAGGTTATTGAATCTGTTAAAATGAACAATGGCCCTGCACCTGTACTTGGTTTTGGTATATCAAAGCCAGATCATGTAAGATCTGCTATCAAGGCTGGCGCAAAAGGTGCTATTTCAGGCTCTGCAATTGTTAAGATAATTGCAAATAATCTTGATAACACTAATAAAATGAAATCCGAAATATCAAGCTTTATAAAGGCAATGAAAGAAGCTACCAAGCAGTAAGTAAAAAGGCAATGGCAAAACCATTGCCTGATTTTTAATTTAAGAAGAGACTTTATGAAAATACTATCAGGCAAAGATTCACTACTTTTAAGTGCTGGTCACTTTGCAACAGACATCAATCACGGCTCACTGCCAATTATTCTCGCTTATCTATATCAGAATAATATTCTGACATCATATTCACAGGTTGCTCTTTTAATGATGGCAAATACTATTTTAAATGCCATCATTCAGCCACTAGCTGGAAATCTGTCAGATAAAGAGGCAAGACCTTATCTTATGAGCGTTGGAATATTTCTGGCTTTTTCAGGAGTAATGTTCATAGGTTTTATAGATAATATCTACCTTCTGTATGCCCTTATCTGTCTTAACGGAGTTGGTTCTGCAATTTTCCATCCTGCAGGCGGAAAGATGTCACATATTATAGGTGGTGCAAGACAAGGCAAGAGCATGTCTTTGTTCTCTGTTGGCGGTAATGCAGGAATGGCTGCAGGACCATTTTATTTTACATTCCTTTATATGTTCTTCTCGCTAAAAGCTACACTTGCAATGTGTATTCCAGGCCTTGTCGTTATTGCACTGCTTATGTTAAAGAACAGATACTATACTTTAAAGACAATGCATCATGACAATCTTGTGAAAAAAGACAAGAACAGCACACAAAAGGAAAATGTAAAAGGCTTTATCTATCTTGTATCAGTTTTATTTATCAGATCAACTGCTTGGTTTACATTCATTTCATTCATTTCACTGTATTTTATGCATCTTATGAATGTTAAGGATGAAACTGCAACTCTTATCAATGGCTTTATCTGCCTTACAGGTGCAATTGCAACATTCACAGGAGGCACATTCTCAGATAAGCTTGGCTATAAGAGACTGATTATGATCTGCTCATCTATGAGTGCATTATGTTTCATTGTGTTCCTTTTCACAAAGACACCATTATTTGCAGTGATTTCTTTACTGCCATTTGCTTTTTGTTTCTTTATGTCAATGTCACCTTATGTTGTGATAGGACAGAAACTTCTGTGCAGACATGTAGGTATGGCAACAGGATTTACCATTGGTCTTTCTATGAGTTTTGGCGGACTTATGTCACCACTGCTTGGCAAACTTGGAGACACTTACGGTCTTGATGTGACAATGAAAACTGTTGCAATATTCATTGTATTAGAAGCTCTAGGTACTATTTTCTTACCTAAAGTTGATAATAAAAAACAGTAAAAAAAACTGCCATAATTATTTATGGCAGCTTCATTATTTTTTTTAATTCAATTACAGTTTTTCATCAAGCTTTATAAAGAAGAGCTCATTTACACTTTCTTCATCACTTAAATAGCTGAACTTGATTTTTGCATCTGACATCAGGCTATCAAAGTACAGCTGTTTATTTGAATCAACAGTATAATCTGTTATTTTCTCCTTACGCTTCTTATCCTTGATTTTTACATCAAGACCAAAATCATTGTCATTGATTACAACAAGAGTCTGTCTATCATCAAGAAGAGCAAGACCTTCTGCCTTTTCATGCACATAGCCAAGTGCTCTTAAATCAGCAACTAAAGTCTTCTCGCCAATAACAATATCAGCGCTGTCCTGATAGAACTCAGGTTCAAAACCATCCTTATAAAAATCAGTAATATCAGTAGCATTTGAAAAATCTACCTTATAAATAAGGTTTCTCATTTTCTTATTCTTGTCTTTGCCTTGTTCAATAATCAAAAATTCAGTATCAGACAGAGCAAGAATATCTCCAAGCTTTGCATCCTTTGTCTTTTTGTACTCATCAGCATCTATTGGATATGCATATGTTCTGAATTTACCGGTGTTTGGATCGGTTAAAACAACTCGGGTGAACTTGGCTGTTGGTGATGATTTTTTACCATCTCGTTTGATTTCAAGAACACTCTGCTCTAAAACAGCAAGCTCGCCTGATGGTGTAATAGAAATGCCCTCACAGCCTCTGTTCTCGATTCTGTACTTAAGGATCTCAGGAAGTCCGTTTCCTGGATAAAAACGATTTAACTCTTTACCATCTTTTGAATACTTGATAACAAAAGGACCATATTCATCGCAAATATAGAAATTACCGTCCTTATCAATTGTTATACCTTCAGGATCAAGTCCTTTATTATCAAAAGGCAATATTTCAAGTGAATCTGTCAAACCAACTTCGTTTGTTGTTCCAATCTTTCCTTTTGGAATTGGTAAACCTGAAATCTTATTTGAATTCTGATCTTTTAAAGTAATTACCTTTTCAATTGTAGCCTTATTCTTTTCAACTCTGATAAGACCAATCTGAGGTGTAAAATCTGGAGCTAAAAAGAATTTTGATGCACTTTCAGAGCCATCTTTGGCTTTAAAGTTTGGAGCATCGCCATTAGGACCTCTATCTGTCAGTCCATAAAAATACAGCTCTCCATGATCTCCCATTTTGTAATAGGTTAAAGATGAGCCAAAGCCTGTTTTAAAACCATTTTTCAGTGACTTGTTACTGCCACTGTATTTCACATACTGAGATTTATCAAGCTCGATATTTATCTTACTTATTTCAATTGCCTGAGCACTTAAAGCAAGAAAAGGAAGAGATGTTATAAACAGTTTTGAGATGAATTTCATAAAAAATACTCCTTTATCTATAGGAGTATTATCTAAAAATATAGTTAAATTGAGATTGTTAAATGGTTAATAATCTGTTAATTCGAACTGTTTTTTACAGCATTTCCATCAGAATCAATAGCCATTTCAGTTGCTGTACCTAAAGATTCCTCTTTTGGAGTCTCTGTAATAGGTTTTCCATCTTCACCAATTGAAGCCTCCTCTCCACCTGGCGTAAAGAGTTTTAGTTCAGGCTCTTTTTGCTCTTCTTTAGCAGGTTCAACAACAGAATCGACAGCTGGAGTTTCCTCCTCATCTTTTGCAAGACCATCTGATGGAATTTTTGGTTTTAATGAGAAATCCTTCTCTACTGCATCAACCGGCTCTTTTGTAATATAGTCAGGAAGAAGTTTCACCTCACCACGGTGATTCTGTGCAATTGAATTTAATCTTACACAGTCGTTTAAAACAATCTTTGAATACTCAAGAAAACCTTCAAGCGGAATTGTATATATTCTTGGTTTGAAGCCTTTTCCCTGTAAAAGACCGATGGTAAGCTTTCCACCTTCTGCTAACTGAAGATATAAATCTGATAATGCTCTTTTCTGTGGCGCCGTAATAGGTGCGAAAACAAGTCTACTAGGTGCAACAACCTGAGCTCTTAAAGAATATTCTCTGCCTCTGTCTACAAGGAATCTTGCAAAGGAAAAACCTCTTATCTTGTCATTTACTGATATATCAAGAGTTGGTACGTGCAGTTCAAATGCAGGAGTTGCACTTTGATACATGCATGCTGCCTTGAAGGTAAATTTGTTTGTCAGTGAATTATGAATAGTTATACTTGCCTGACGGTTTTCTATTGTTCTGTCAAGCTCGATAATCTTAGCTGCAGATCCTTTTGTAAAGGAATAAGATCCTGAATCATATATACGCCATATATATGAAGAAGATATAGACCAGCCTGAAGTCATGACAGCACAGGCCGGTGCTGCGACAAAAGGTAGAGCTAAAAGCAGATGTTTAAAAATATTCTTGCACTTCATGCCTTTATTCTAATATAGATTTTAAATTCTTTAAAAATAAAAATTGAATTATGTTGGCTTTTGTGAAGGCGGAAACACATATACAGTATAAAATTTGTTTATTACGAGAGGAGTGAAGAAATTTTGTTTATAACAATGGTCTTGAACTCTTTGCAAAAAGTAAAAATTATTATCAAATAAAGGCAAACTTAAAAATACAAATTGAATTGTGTTTTAAAGAAAACACTTCTTTTTGAAGTAAACAAAAAGGGAACTAAGATTTAATCTTTAGCCCCCTTTTTTTACAGCGATAAACATTTATCGCTATTTTATTCATTAAGATCTTAGTAAAGAATACGGCACTTTAATGTACCATCAATCTTCTTGAGCTGTGATACTACAGATGCAGGATCTGCTGAGTGGATATCCATAACAACGTAACCGATATCAGCATTTGTCTGCAGATACTGAGCTGCAACGTTGATGTTTTCCTTAGCAAAGATCTCATTGATCTGACGCATAACACCAGGAACATTCTTATGAATGTGCAGTAGACGAGATACATCCTCACGAATTGCAGGTAGTGAAACCTCAGGGAAGTTTACAGCAGTAAGTGTTGAGCCGTTATCTGAGTATAAAGCAAGCTTCTCTGCAACCTCAGTACCAATGTTACGCTGAGCTTCCTCAGTACCAGCACCGATGTGTGGTGTAAGAATTACATTATCAAACTCACGAAGAGGAGTTACAAACTCTTCACCGTTCTTTGAAGGCTCCTTTGGATATACGTCAACAGCTGCACCTGCAACCTTACCTGAACGTAATGCATCAGCAAGAGCATTGATATCTACAACAGTACCACGTGATGCATTAATGAAGCGAACTCTATCCTTCATCTTTGCAAACTGCTCTGCTCCTATCATACCCTTTGTATTTGCAGTCTCAGGAACATGCAGAGTAACGATATCTGACTGAGCTAATAACTCATCTAATGATTCAACCTGCTTTGCATTACCTAAAACCATCTTGTTTTCTGTATCGTAGAAGATAACAGAAAGGCCTAAAGCTTCAGCAAGAATACCAACCTGAGTACCGATATGACCGTAGCCAATGATACCTAAAGTCTTACCACGAGCCTCATGACAGCCTGTAGCTGACTTATCCCAGCCACCTCTGTGCAACAGAGCATTTCTTGCAGGGATATCACGAAGTAACTGTAAGTATTCACCTGTTACAAGCTCAGCAACAGAACGTGTATTTGAGAAAGGTGCGTTAAATACAGGAATACCAAATTCAGCTGCAGCCTTTAAATCAACCTGGTTAGTACCGATACAGAAACAACCGATACCGATTAGCTTCTTTGCGTGAGACAAAACCTCACGGGTAAGATGAGTACGGGAGCGGATACCGATAAAATGAACATTTTCGATTTTATCTAAAAGCTCCTGACCATCTAAAGCTTTCTTCAGGTACTCAACGGAGGTGTAACCTGACTTTTTTAAAGCCTCAACAGCACTAGGATCAACACCCTCTAATAACAGGATTTTAATCTTTGATTTTTCTAAAGATAATGATGGATGCATGATTTCCTCTTTTTTACTTGGTACAAGCAAAAATGCCCAGCACTATCGCTGGGCACTATTAACTATTTAGCCTGATTCTTCTTTCTGCGCTCAAGCACTGCCTGATTCAGAATCTCACAGATTTCCTCTGTATCATCTATATTGATACATGCATCTGTAATTGACTGACCGTATACAAGGTTACGTAAATCCTTTGGCAGATCCTGACGACCTTCAACAAGATTTGACTCAAGCATTAAACCGAAGATGCGGTTATCGCCGTTTGCAATCTGATTTGCAACATCCTTTGATACGTCAACCTGCTTCTTGAACTGCTTGTTTGAATTTGAGTGAGATGCGTCAATCATAACCATAGGCTTTAAGTTTGCCTTAATAAGAGCCTGACAGGTCTTTTCAACATCAGCAGCTGAGTAGTTAGGCTCATGGCCGCCACGTAAAATTACGTGACAGTCTTCGTTACCCTTTGTATGAACAATAGCAACGTGGCCCATCTTTGTTACAGACATGAATGTATGCTCATTCTCAGCAGCGATAGTAGCATCAATAGCAATCTTAACTGAACCGTCGGTTGCATTCTTGAAACCGATTGGGCAGCTGATACCTGAAGCTAACTGTCTGTGTAGCTGAGACTCAGTAGTTCTTGCACCGATTGCACCCCATGAAATGAAGTCATCGATATACTGAACTGTAATTGGATCTAAAAACTCGGTTGCAGCTGGCATGCCAAGTGAGTTGATATCGCATAAAAGCTTGCGGGCAATTCTTAAACCGCTGTTGATATCATGTGAATCATCAAGACTAGGATCATTGATTAAGCCCTTCCAGCCAACAGTTGTACGTGGCTTTTCAAAGTATACACGCATGATGATAACAAGCTGCTTTTCATACTTCTGACGAAGCTTCATCAGACGGTTTGCGTAGTCGATTGCAGCCTGAGTATCATGTACAGAACATGGGCCTGCAATAACAACTAGACGGTCATCAACACCGTTGAAAATATTATGAATATCAGTTCTTGCCTTTGAGACAACCTGATTTGTAAATTCTGTTGCTGGGAATTTCTCTATTACAGCAATTGGAGGTAGCACCTGGTACATTTCACTAATTCTCGTATCTACAATACCGTGCCCTGCCTCATTAGGCGGGGTCAGGTTTAAATTCTTATCAATGGTCATATAGCATTCCGCCTAATTATTTAAAAAGAATAAAATCGCCAGTAATAATAGGATACACCAGCTTTCTGTGACTTTAACATGCTGTTAGATGAGCCAATAGATAGCACTGTATTTTTTATATCTTTATTACTGTTCACGATAGTTTCCTAAAAAATAAAAAATGGTAATTTCCATTACCACAAAAAAAAATAAAAACGTTCCTAATTATAATGACGATCAGTGTTAATAATCAATACTTGAAAGGAAATTATGTCACCATCATTTGTCTTATAAGTCAAGAACCAAAGTTACAGGACAGTGATCAGATCCTGTTACATTTGTTTCAACTCTTGCATCCTTAATACAGTCTTTAAGTTCATCAGATACGAAGAAGTAATCAATTCTCCATCCTATGTTCTTGGGTCTTGCAAAAGACTTGTATGACCACCAGCTGTATACATCCTTTACATCGCCGTTTACAAATCTGAATGTATCTATATATCCGTTATTTACAAGCTTATCTAAAAAAGCGCGCTCATTTGGCAGAAAACCTGTGTTTTTCATATTTGTCTTAGGTCTTGCCAGATCAATTTCTCTGTGAGCGATATTAAAGTCACCGCATACGACAATAGGCTTGTCTTTTCGAAGTTTCTGTGCATATTCAAAGAAAGCATCAAAAAAAGCCATCTTGTATGGAACTCTTTTAAACTCACCTGTAGGTTTACCTGATTCATCCAAAATTGCAGCACCGCCATTTGGGAAATAACCGTTGAAAAAATGGAATTTTTCAAACTCAAGGTGAACTATTCTTCCTTCACCTTTAAACTCCTCATATGGAAGTTCAAGCTCTACACACAGCGGTTTTATTTTTGTAAATACAGCTGTGCCTGAGTAACCTTTTTTAACAGTTGATGAACAGAAAAAGCTGTCATAGCCATCTTTTGTTCTTATTGAATCATCAAGCTGGCTTTCATCTGCCTTAGTTTCCTGAAAACTTATGATGTCATAATCAGTATTGGTAAACCAGGAAAAACCTTCTTTTTGAGAACAGGCTCTAATTCCGTTCACATTCCATGAGCTTAAAGTAATTGTCATTGATTTGTAAGTCCTTGTATATCCATCGAAGTTCCACCACCTAAAGCAGTAATAAGATCAACAGACTTTGTAAGTCTTGAAAGCTTTGCCTCAAGGTAATTTATCTTGGCTGTTCGCTTGTTGTCAGCAGATGTAATAAAATCATTCAAGGATACCAATCCTGCCTGATATCTTTCAAAATATCTTCTGTAATTATTCTCAGCAAGAGTTAAAGACTCCTCACTAATCTTAAGATTCCTGCTGCAGTAATCTAAAGCTGCTATGTTGTCATAAACCTCAGATACAGCATTTATATATCCGTCAACAAATGCAAGTTCAGCAATCTGTATATCTGTAAGTGCCTGCTTTCTTTTGATATTAAGAGAATTGAAGTTTAAAAAAGGCATGGTTACAGCAGCACCCAGTGTTGCAACAGGATTTTCAAGGAATCTGAAAAATGTATCTGTTTCTCCTGATGATAAGGATGCCTTTAAGGTAAAGTCAGGGAAGAAGTCCATCTTTGCCTTATTGTAAAGGGCATACGTTTTTCTCAGATTTGCTTCATTCTTTTTAAGATCAGGTCTGTTTTCTAAAAGTTTTGCAGGAACTGAAAGTGAAAAATCCATTATGCTGCTATCTTCAAGATTTGATGTTTCAATTCTTTCAATAACAGTATTTCCTAACAGTACGTTAAGTGCATTTGATGCATTCTTAAGATTCTGAACTCGTAAGAACAGCTGCTTTTTAACCTTCAGATGATTTATTCTTGCATCGTCCAGATCAAGTGAGTCAGCCGCACCTGCACTGTACTTGTTCTCAACAAGTTTCAATCTTGTTTCACTATCTGCTAAATCCTCTTTTGCAATCTTCAATGCCTGTCTTGCAAAAGCAAGATTCCAGTATGCCTTGAGTGTTGTTGCAATAACAGTATTTTTCATAGCAAGATACTCATATGCTGTTGCATTAAATGACTGCAGTGCAGCATCATCTGATGCTTCAAGCTTTGAGAACAGATCTACTTGATAGGCTGCGGAGAAATTAGCAGAAGATCGTTTTACAGAATGATCATGATAATCAGTATGTCTGCTGCTTGATGATGATAAGCTTCCTGATAAATCAATATTATGATCAGATGATGCAAGATCGATATTTAATAAAGCTTTTTTTACGTTAAGATATGATGACTTCAATGAAATATTGTTCAAAAGCGCTTTTTTGACTATCTCATTGAGTTTCTCATCATTAAAAGCAAGATAATAGTTCTCCTCTATTAAAGATCCGTTATAGCGGGAAGAGCCTTTAAAAAATGTCTCTTTTTCAAATTCCGGCTCTTTGTAATCTGTAAAAAAAGTAGAACAAGAAGCTAATAAAAAAGAAACGAATGCAAATGAAAGTGCAACGGATGCTTTTTTTAACATATAACTCCTTTAATCTTGTTCTTTATATCTATTCAGCAGACAGAGTCTCATCTAGATAATAAGACCAGTCTCTCATTTTTACATTGAATGTTTTTTCAAATTTGTCACAGCTCATTCTTGAATCATTTGGTCTTTGAGCTTTTGCGCCAAACTCTTTTTGAGTGGTCATCAGGACATCTACACGATGGTCAACAAGACCTAGTTTTGCAGCTCTGTCTATAATTATCTTTGCAAAATCATTTCTGTTGATTGCAGGTGTACAGCAGTAATTATAAATACCAAAGTCATCAAAGTCTGTTTTGAAAATAAGATTTGCAATCATGCCAATATCTTCAGCTAAAGCTCTTGCAGATGTCGGATTGCCAAGCTCGTCTGCAACGACCTTTAAAGAATCTCTTGTTTTTGCAAGATTTCTCATTGCCTTAACAAAATTCTTTCCATATCGACCGAAAATCCAAGATGATCTTAAAATTACATATTTACAGCCGGATTCTAAAATAAATCTTTCGCCAAACAGTTTTGTTCTGCCATACTCACAATGGGTAGCAACCTCATCATTTTCCGTATGCTCTTTTTGTGTATTATTGTCATAAACATAATCAGTGGAAATATGAATTAGAGGAATGTCATACTTTATGCACTCTCTTGCTAAAAGCTTTGGACCTAAAGCATTTACGGCATAGCAAAGTTCTTTTTCATCCTCTGCCTTATCAACAGCTGTATAAGCTGCACTGTTAATGACAAGATCAATCTTTGATGATTCAAATAAGGATGAAATCTCCTGCTCATTTGTAATATCAAGATCACTGTGAGAGCATGCTAAAACCTTAAAGCCCTGCTCTAAAAGAACCTGATTGAGTTCAAGACCGACCTGACCTTTTGCACCTGTAAGTAAAACTAATGGCATTTTTATTCCTAAGACAGTTTATGCATGGATGTTACAAGATTTCTTACAACAGAATATGCCTTGTTAAATGAGGATACAACAAGGCATTCATACGGACCGTGACAGTTAAGTCCACCTGTGAATATATTAGGAGTTGGAAGTCCTCTGTTTGAAAGATTTGAGCCGTCAGTGCCGCCTCTTACCTTATTTAGTGAAACTTTCACTCCAGCATCTTTGTAAGCATCTTTAATTAAAGAAATATAATCCTCATGATCCTTTAAAACGTCCGCCATATTAGCATACTGGAAGGTAAATTTGGCATCTACTGTATCTTTTGAGTATCTGTTATTTAAAAAGGATATTATTGACCTTACAGTTTCAAGCCTCTGTTCCATGCCTTCTTTTGTAAAGTCTCTTATTATCATTTTTAGTGTTGCACTATCTGTAGAGCCTGACAGATCATGAATATGATAAAAACCTTCATCACCTAAAGTTGTCTCAGGTCTTTGCGATGCTGGGAGCATATTTATAAACTCATTTGCAATCATAAGTGCATTGTGAAGTGTCTTGTATGCAACAGCAGTATGAACACTTCTGCCTTTAAAATTGACAACTGCTCCATAGGCATTGAAAGTTGCAATATCAAGCTCACCTTCTTTTGTACCGTCAACAGTTACACCGTAATTGCAATCAATATCTGAAACACTTAGATGATCTGTGGATTTACCAATTTCCTCATCTACAGAAAAAATAATCTTTAATGGTCCGTGCTTTAAATTTGAATCCACACAGATTTCATGCATCAGTCGAAGTAGTATTGCAATGCCAGCCTTATCATCTGCACCTAAAAGTGTATTTCCATCTGTAACAATGATGTCCTGACCTTTAAATTCCTTTAATGCACAAGATACACTCTCATCAATGACAAGGGAGTTTGCAAGTCTTATTCCACTGCCATCATAATTCTTTACAAGAGCAGGCTTTATATCTGCACCAGATTTATCAGGTGCTGTATCCATATGAGCAAGAAGACAAAGTGATTTTACATTTTCCATCCCCTCACTTGCAGGTATAGAGACACTAACTACACCGTTATTATCCTGCACGCCTTTAAGACCTAGCTTATTGATAGCAGAAAGAAGATAGGCGCCGAATCTTAACTGTCCTACTGATGATGGTACAGTTGTTGAATCAGGATCAGCTTTAGTATCATATGAGATAAGCTCACAAAATGTATTTACAAGAGGATCTACACCACATAGGTTTTCAAGATCCAAAACTGAACTTTCCTGCATATAAACTCCTTATTCTCTTGCTAGTGCATCTATAGGATTTAGTCTTGCTGCCTTTCTTGCAGGAGCATAGCCAAAGGCCACACCGATTGCCATGGATGTAACAACAGCAACAATGATTGATCCTATTGAAAATGATAACGGGATTGCAGGGGCAAGATAAAAAAGAACCAAACCTGTAAGCAAGGATAGACTTACACCTAGAAGACCGCCTACAATACAGACCGTGACAGATTCAATTAAAAACTGAGACATTATATCCCTCTCTCTTGCACCTACAGCCATTCTGATTCCGATTTCCCTGGTGCGCTCTGTAACAGATACAAGCATGATATTCATAACACCTATACCGCCAACTAATAAAGAAATGACTGCAATTGCAGATATAAGAACCGTAAAGGTTCCTGTTGTCTCTGATATGGATTTCATGATGGTATCAGAACTCATCATAAAAAAGTCTTTTCTTCCATGTCTGTTTTTCAAAAGTGAGGTAATAGATGCCTCTGCTACAGCAGGAGAGAAACCGTCCTTTGTTCTTACAATTATAGATGAAATATAGTTCTGTTTTATGATTCTGTTCATCAGAGTAGTATAAGGTACATAGATATTGAGACTGTCCCTTCTTGTAAAGGCAATCTCCTTATCTGTAAGTACTCCTACAACAGTTATGGGTTTACCCATGACAAAGATCCTTTTTCCTATCGGCTCTTCAAATGGGAACAAGGTTTTCTTTGTCATATTGTCAATCACACCTATCTGAGGTGCCATAACTGACTCATATGAATTAAAGAATCTGCCTTTTGCTATTTGCATACCATATACTCTAAAGTACTCATCCGATACGCCCATAACAGTTGCAGTAGCATCAATATTTCCTTTTTGTACAAGTCCGCTGTTTTGAACTGTAGGGGATGCTGAATCAACATAAGGCTGACCTTTTAATGCCTTTAAATCCTTAACATTGAGTGTTCTGAATCTGCCTGATCGCATATCGCCCATTTTCGCACCAGGCATAATGGTAATAGTGTTGGTTCCCATTGAGGAGATATTTTCGATAACCTTGTCAGATGCACCTCTTGCCAAAGCTACCACACATACTACCGACATGATACCGATGATAATACCGAGCATGGTCAGTAATGTTCTCATTCTGTTAGCAACCATTGCTCTTATTGCCATTGTAAAAGCTTCTTTAAAACTCTCTACAAAGGCTGAGATAATATTCAGCTTTTTAGATGATTCAAATGATTCATGATTATCACAATCACAATAGTCAGGAACATCCTCATTTATTCTGTCAGATTCAATTTTTCCATCAGCAATTGTAATAACTCTGTGCGCATGCGCTGCAATTCTTGGATCATGGGTTACCATGATAATGGTATGCCCCTTTTTATTTAGATCAGATAAAATGCGCATCACCTCTGATCCTGATTTTGAATCAAGCGCACCAGTTGGCTCATCTGCTAAAATAATCTGTCCGCCATTCATCAGTGCTCTTGCAATTGAAACTCTCTGCTGCTGACCGCCTGATAGCTCTGATGGTTTTGACTGTGTCTTGTTTTCAAGACCAAGCATTGATAGAAGCTCTACAGATCTGCTCTCTCTTTGGGCCTTGTCTGTCAGTGCATAGACTGATGGGACCTGAACATTCTCTGTTGCACTTAAATGTCCTAAAAGATGGTATCTTTGGAAAATGAATCCAAAGAAGCCTCGTCTTAAAGATGCAAGTTCATCTGGCTGCATATTAAATGTGTTCTTGTCACCTACAAAGTAAGAACCTTCAGATGGTGTATCAAGACAGCCTATAATATTCATTAAAGTTGATTTACCAGATCCTGAAGGACCAATAATGGCTACAAGTTCACCACGTCTGATATCAAGATCAATGCCATGAAGAACCTCAACCCTGGCACTGTCTGAACCATAGGATTTTTTTATTCCCTTAAGCGACAGAATGACCTCAGACATTAAAATGGGCCTCTTCTGTTTCTGCTGTTTTCCTGAGCCTTTGCTTCAGCACTTTTCACATCATCGCCGATAACAACTTCATCATCTGCACTAAGGCCTGAAACAATCTGAATGAACTGATCATCTTTAAGACCTATCTGAACTTCCTTTTCTTTTACACTTCCATCTAAAAGCACAAATACAGTACCTGTCTTATCATGTATTTTTCTCATAGCAGACAGAGGTAAAGACAGAACATTCTTTGCATTTGCAATTTCTATTGTCACATCAGCTGTCATATCAATTCTAAGTATTCTGTCCTTATTCTCTGCAATAATGTCAGAATTGTAGTAAACAGCTGTTGAGCTGCCTGACTGAGAAGATGAATTAGATGATGACTGACTTGCTGACTCATAGGAAGATGGTGCAGGATCAATTCTGTCTAGCTTTCCTTTAAATACTCTAAATGGAAGACCTAAAACAGTAAATGAACAGTCCATTCCAGGAACAACATTTACAACATCCGCCTCTGAAATCTCTGTTTTTACCTTCATCTTATCTAATGTTGCAAGACGCAGAATTGTAGGAGTTGTCTGATTTGCATTAACAGTCTGACCTTCTGTTACAACTGTTGCATATACAGTACCATCCATTGGTGCAAGTATCTTTGTATAACCAAGATTTGTTATGGCGTCATCTACACTTAACTGTGCTTTTGCTCTTTGAGCATTTAACTCTTTTAAGGATGCTAAAGCCATCTGATAGCTAGCTTCTGAAACCTCCATATCCTGCTTTGATGTGGCATCAAGTTTCACGAGACGTTTTTGTCTGTCATACTCAAGACGCAGTTTTTTAAGTTCGGCCTGTTTTGATGAAATCTGAGCATCTATGATCTCTACTTGTGCCTTTGCTGTTTTTAGTGCTGTTTCCTGAATTTTCGGATCAATTTCGCAAAGAAGCTGACCTTTTTTAACATCATCACCAGTATTTACATAAAGCTTTAAAATCTGGCCTGATACCTGTGCACCGACATCTACTTGTGTTACACCTGCAATAGTACCTGTTGCAAAAACCTTTTTAGAAATATCTCTGTTCTTTGCGGTCACAGTCATATAACTTGGAGCATCGCTTTTAAAAAACTGACAGCTAGCAAAAGAAAGGGCAAGAGCTGATACAACACTAATGACAAGATATTTTTTAAACTTCTTATGTTTTGTAAATTTATTTAAATCTATCATGGATTATCCGTAATACAGTAACTATTTAGTTTTGGTTACATACAATCGATATAAACAAACTTTAATTTTACTTTATTTTAATTTTGCCAAAAAACTAAGTCAAAGACACAAAAAACAGAATTGTATGTATATACAAAAATAGTAAAAAATATGACATCAAAATGTTATATATATGTTTGAAATATGCAAAATGAGCAAATCAAATATAATCAGCAGCTGTGATACAATACGAACAATGATTTAATATTGTCTTTTCTGACTGCTAAAGGCATATACCCATCAGTTAATTTTATTTTTCAGGAAACAAAATGTCTGACTCCATTTATACTCTAACCTTAAATGAAGGTCGTGAAAAATCTCTTCTACGCCGTCATCCATGGATTTTCTCAAAGGCTTTATCTTCAATTCCATCCGATCTTTCATCTGGTGATAGCGTAAAGGTTGTATCAAGTCAGGGTGAGTTTCTCTGTTATGGTCTTGCATCACCAAAGTCTCAGATAACTGTAAGAGCAATCTCTTTTGATGAGAATATCAAGATTACTGATGAGCTTATTGCAGACAGAATAAGACAGGCTGTATCACTTAGAAAAAATGTTTTTGACAGAGGCAACGACGGTGTCAGACTTGTAAGTTCTGAAGGTGATCTGCTGCCAGGACTTATTGCTGACAAATATAATGAGTTTATCGTATATTCCATTTCATCCGCTGGAATGGAAAGATTCAAAGATGTCATTACAAAAACATTCAATGAGATTTATCCAAACTGCTCTATCTATGAGAGATCGGATACCAAATCTAGATTAAAGGAAGGCTTAAAACCAAGATGCGGCGTTGTATGCGGTAAAGAGCCTGATGATTGCATATATGTCAAAGAAGAAGGTCAGGTATATATTCCTGTAGACATTAAAAACGGCCACAAAACAGGCGCTTATCTTGATCAGCGTCTTAGCAGAATAAAGGCATCAACACTATCTAAAAATGCTGAGGTTCTAAACTGCTTCTCCTATACAGGCGGCTTTGGATTATGGGCCCTTAAAGGCGGAGCAAAAAGAATTGAGAATGTTGATGTATCAGAAAATGCTCTGTCGAAGGCAAAAGCTGGTGTTGTATTCAATCATCTTGATCCGGGTCGCTGCAGATTCCTAAAAAAGGATGTTTTTGCCTATTTAAGAGAACAGGTTGAAAAGGGAGTTAAATACGATCTTGTTATTCTTGATCCTCCTAAGTTTGCTGAAAGTGCAGCAAATCTTAAAAAAGCATGCAGAGGTTATCAGGATATTAACAGACTGGGTCTAAAACTGGTGAGAAAAGGTGGTAGATTACTTACTTTCTCATGCTCAGGGCTTGTTGATTCTGCTTTATTCCAAAAAATAGTATCTGATGCAGCTCTTGATGCTGGTGTTGACGGTAGAATTATCTCTACACTAAGACAGGATGCTGATCATGTCGTATCACTGCCATGCCCAGAAACATTCTATCTTAAGGGCCTTGAAATAGCTGTAATGTAGGATTTTTTATGGCAATAGCTTATCAGAGGATATGTGTAACTCCATTCATGCAAAACTGCAGAATATTTGTAGATGATGAAAGTCTAGAGTGTTTTGCTGTTGATGTTGGCGGCAGTGCTTTGCAGATAGCAGATTTTATTAAAAAGAATGGCCTAAAACTAAAGACTATTCTCATTACACATATGCATCTTGATCATGTAGGTGGTGTTTATGAACTTGCTAAGCTTACAGGCGCAAAAATAATGGGTCCTGAAATTGAAGATGCACCTCTTTTACAGAATATAAGAATGCAGGCTCAGGCATTTGGTCTACCTGAATGTGAACAGTTCAACACTCAGTATCTGAATGATGGGGATATTATTATTCCAATTGAAGGATTCTCTTTAAAGGTTATTCACACTCCTGGACATACACCAGGTGGAGTTTGCTACTATTCAGAGGCTAAAAAATTCGTATTAACAGGTGATACTCTGTTTGCAGGATCAATTGGAAGAACAGATTTTCCTCTTGGCAGTTACGATGCGATTATCAGTAGCATAAAAGAAAAGCTGTACACTCTTGATAAAAGTACAGCTATTCTTCCAGGTCATGGTGAAGATTCTACAATCGAAGATGAAATCAGAGAAAATCCTTACACGGTCTAAGTGTTAGATTTTACTTGAACATATCATCAAGCTCTTCTTTTGACAAAGGAGCAAGGCCTCTGTACTTTCGCTCCTGATTTATCAGGTTTTCTTCATCTGATAAAAGATCAATTCTTATGAAATAACCTTTCTCATCAAGTGCTTTTTCAAGCTCTTGTACACTTATCTTCTCAATTTTCTTGTGCTTTGATAAGGCAAACATCATTACATACTTTAATGGACCGAAAGCATTTAACAATTCATTTGGAACTAAAGAAAACATATCCTTGTTCTTAAGATAAAGGTACCGACCGCTCTTTTTCTCACTTTTATATACATAAACAAGTGTATCACTCATCTTGTTATCCTTTTTTTTACTCCACTCTTTTATATATTCATCAACCGTATTATATAAAACACAAAATATGCACACAAACTGACACAATGAACTTGAAATTATGGCAGATTGCTTTTGTGATACACATCAAAATTCTGATATTTGTCATATTATTTATTTTGGAATAAAAATTATAGAGTTTTTCATTTTTTAAATGTTTGCTAAAGGATATTTTCATTTGATGTGAATATAGTGAACCGGTCCTGTTTGTTTAGACATAAGCACTTTATCAATCTAATTCTGTTCTAAGTAATTTAATGCAAAATTTTCACGCGGTATAAAAACAGACGTTTTTTATGTCTTACCATACTGTTTTTAATGACAAATATATGCACTTAAGCAATTCTTTGTGGCTTATTTTTATATTAACTTGTGATAAAATTAACTGATTTCATGACAGGTTAAAAGGATAAGAAAGTAAATATGGACAATACAAACAGCAACAGTCTAAATTCTGCTGCAAGTATGTCTCGAACAGGTTATTCGTTCAATACTGTAACTCTCTTATCTGGTTCTGTAAAAGAGCTTAGAGAATTTCTTGAAAGCAAGATAAAACCAAATCAGGAGGCATATTTAAATACTCCTGTAGTTATCGATATTTCGATGGTTAATTATCTTAACGATCTTGATTACAGTATGCTTGTAAAAACCTGTAGGGAATATGGTCTGTTTCTTATCGGACTTTCTGGTGCTGTAAATGAGCAGCGTGCAAATACACTAATTTCCATGGGAATTCCTGTGGTAAATTCAAGCAGGTTTGCAAGAATGCGAGAAGAAAACTTCAAGCCAAAGGTAATTACAAAGACACTTGAAGTTCAGGTTCCTGTACATATTAAAGAACCTTACGAAGTAAGAGTTCCTTATGAAGTCAAGGTTAGTGAACCTGTTATTGTGATAAATCGCAACATCAGAGCCGGTGAACAGATAAATGCTGTAGACAATTCCGTTGTTGTCTTTGGTAACGTCGGAAGAACAGCAAGAATAGTAGCATCCCATAATGTTTTCATTTATGGTGATATGCAAGGTGAAGTTTATGCAGGTTCACCTAAAAATAAAGATTGCAGTGGAATGAAAGATGCGTTTATATATATAAACGGAACTTTCAGACCGACTCTTGTTGCTATTGCAGGTCAGTATCAGACTGCAGATGACATGGAACAGATTGAAAGTGTCAGCAAGCTGTGCAACAAGAAAGTTGATCTGAAAATTACATTAAATGAACGATCATTGTGCTACTGTGAACTATAAGTTTTTATATCAACAAATTACGGATAAAAAGTATGTCAGAACTTGAAAAGAAAGACGAAGAATTAAAAGAACAGACACAGGAAACTGCTGAAGTTAAGAGTGAAGCTAAAGAAGAAAAGAAAGAAACTGTGACAGAAGAGAAAAAAGAAGAATCTACAAAGAAAGAGCCTTTTAAGAATATCCACGTTATCGTTGTAACATCAGGTAAGGGTGGTGTTGGCAAGACAACATCATCAGCAGCTATTGCAACTGGTATTGCTAAAAAAGGACACAAAACTGCTGTTATCGATTTTGACGTTGGTCTTAGAAACCTCGACCTTATCATGGGCTGCGAGCGCCGTGTTGTTTACGATTTCATCAACGTAATTCAGGGTGAAGCAAAACTCAATCAGGCGCTAATCAAAGATCGCCACGTAGATAATCTTTTCGTTCTTCCAGCATCTCAGACAAAAGATAAAGATGCTTTAACCTATGATGGTGTTGAGAAGGTTTTCCGCGAACTTGACGATATGAACTTTGAATATGTTGTATGTGACAGCCCTGCAGGTATTGAAACAGGTGCTTTAATGTCACTTTACTTTGCTGACGAAGCTATTGTTACAACAAATCCTGAGGTTTCATCTGTTCGTGATTCAGACCGCATCATCGGTATTCTAAACGCAAAATCACGCAGAAGCGAGTTAGAGCTTGAGCCTGTTGCTGCAAAGCTTCTATTAACCCGTTATGTTCCAAGTCGTGTAAAAAAAGCAGAAATGCTTTCAGTTGAAGACGTACAAGAATTACTTACAATTCCTCTGTTAGGTGTTATTCCAGAGTCACCTGATGTCCTAAAGGCATCAAACTCAGGTAACCCTATTATTCTTAACGCTCAGTCTGATGCAGGTAAGGCATATGAGGATGCGGTTGAAAGACTTTTAGGTAACGAGGTGCCACTGCGCTTTGTAACCGAAAAGAAAGGTATCTTTGGTAAGATCTTTAAGAAATAAGGAGTTGTGTTATGTCATTACTTAAGGCAATTTCTGATGCTATTTTCAAAGATAAGACAGAAAGTTCAGCAACTTCTGCCAAGGAGCGTTTACACCTTGTTCTGATTAACGATCGTGCAGGTAGAGACACCCCTGATTACATGCCAAAGCTACGTCAGGAAATTTTTGAAGTATTAAAAAAATACATTCAAATTGATTCTGAGCAGGATGTTGAGTTCAACATCGATAAAAAGGGTTCTACTTCTATAATGGAAATGTCAGTTTCATTAGAGAAAAAGGACTAGAATTAAGGCACCATAAGGTGCCAATTTTGTTTGATTATATTTATTATTCTTTCTGGAGAAAAAAATGCCTGAGTTTTTAAGTATCGCTTTATACGAGTTTAAAAACAATTACTTCAACTTCAAGGGCCGTGCTACTCGTGCTCAGTTCTGGTACTTCGTATTAACTTTATTCTTGGCTAATATTGTAGTTCAGATTTTAGGTGCGATCCCATATTTAGGTACACTTATTACTTACGCATGGGCTTTATTCACACTGATTCCATCACTGGCAATCCAGGTTCGTCGTCTACACGACACCAATAAGTCTGGTTTATACATTATTGCTCCATATGCATGTATTGTTCTTGCTTTAATCTGTTTAGGTTTAGCATTTGCATGTGAGTCTTTAGCTTTTGTAACCATTATGAAGATTTTAATGTTCTTAGCTTTAGTTGCTTACATTGCATTAATCGTTTTCTGGTGCTTAAAGGGTACCGATGGCGAGAACAAGTATGGCCCAGTTGCTACAATTGGTCACTTTGAAATGCCAAAAAAGGCTTAATTAACTAATTTAAGCTTTGAAAAACCTCGGTCTGAAAAGATCGAGGTTTTTCTTTGGATAAAAACATATTATTAACGATTGCTAAAAATCACGAAAGTGATCTGCCTATTTCACACTAAATTAGTACGTTGTTTCTTTAAAAATATGGATCATCTTGAAGTCACACTTACTTGTGATTATTGAGAGCCGTTTATACTTTGGAGCTTATTTTTGCTAAGCGCCAAAATTTGAATTTTTTGGAGCTTATTTTTGCTAAGCGCCAAAATTTGAATTTTTTGGAGCTTATTTTTGCTAAGCGCCAAAATTTGAATTTTTTGGAGCTTATTTTTG
>NZ_JAGFNY010000010.1 GCF_019448115.1 Succinivibrio faecicola
GAACACAGAAGTGAAATGCAGTTACGCCGATGGTAGTGCAACGTACGTTTGTGTGAGAGTAGGTCACTGCCAGGCATCCCTTTCTAGCGTTTATCGCAACAATCTATTTGCTCCGTGCTGATATGGCTCAGTTGGTAGAGCGCACCCTTGGTAAGGGTGAGGTCCCGAGTTCGATTCTCGGTATCAGCACCAGTCATAACCACCTTTTGGTGGTTTTTTTGTTTTTTTATTCTCTTTGTGAATATTATTCTGATATAAATAATAGAGCCACTACATTAAAACGGACAATCAGAATTTTCTCTCTCTTTGAATCCATGTTTTATAATATAGATGTGATTTGATCTGGTGTTGAAACTAATATGCTACATCCAGCCTTTTTTAGCTCATTTTCAGATCCGTATCCCCACAAACATCCTATACAGTTAATAGAATTTTCAATAGCACCTTTTACATCATGTTCTCTGTCGCCAATCATGATGCATTGATCCTTGTTATTTGTTGCATTTAGCATTTCAAGAGTTTTACGTATTACATCTTTTTTGGCTGATAACTTGCCATCTAAAGATGCTCCTGTAATTACTGAGAAGTATTTATCTATATCAAAGAATTTAAGGATTTTGATAACAAATACTTCAGGTTTTGATGATGCTACAGCAAGAATTAAGTCTCTTGCTTTAAGCTCAGAGAGCATATTCTTAATTCCATCGTACAGTCTGTTTTCGAATATACCTTTTTCTCTGTATCTTTCTCGGTAAAGTTCGATTGCTTTATTAGCCTGCTCCTCATTTAATCCGTATCTATTAGTAAATGAATCGAATAAAGGCGGGCCAATAAAAAGTCTTAATTTTTCGTCGTCAGTTTCATCTATGTTAAAGTTTTTTAGAGCATACTGAACGCTTCTTTTAATTCCAATTCCGGATTCAGTTAAGGTACCATCAAGATCAAAGAGAATATATTTCATATTTTTAACTGTAATAAAATGTACTGATTACTTGCTTTCATTTTACAGTAAAACATATATTATGTTTAAAGATTCTCTGTATGTTCAAGTTTTATTACCATTTGAGTGATAGAATGATTAGGTTGTTTTACTAAGAGACTGTAAATATGGCTGGCTGGGCACTTACGGAAGGTGAATATTCAAAGATATCTTTATCTGACAGTGATCTTTCCAGAATTTTTGCTTCGATATTTTCTCCATCTAGCAGAAATACTACCAGCTATAAATTCGGTTTTATAAAGTCATTACTTGATAATCTGTATAACGTAGATTCATCTCTTAGTCTTTCTTTTGATACTGTTTTTTCAACTTTTGCTGAGAGTTACTGGAATCTTATTCTTAAATACAACTTAAATCAGCAAAGTGGAAAAAATGCAAAGATTACTACAATTCTGAAAGGATTATTTGATTCATTTGGATACGGTGAAGTAATACCTTTTGAATCTCTGTCTAATGAACAGAAATTACAGATCATAAAAGCAGTAAAAGTTGAATGTTCAAAATATGTAGTAGGAGCACTATATGATGATTCTTCACGGAGCATGTACTCATTTTCTAAGAAGACAAAAGTTATTCAGTTTAATCCTACTGTATATAAATATCTGTGCACAAATAAAGTGATGCTTGAAAAGGTAAACTACTTTGAGTGGTCACGCTTTCTTGAAAAGGTAAATTCTGAAGAATATACAAAGTTAATTTCAACAAAACTTGATGTAAGTACTCAACGATCAGATCTTAGTATGTATCGTCAGATCCTTTATGAAGAGTTTGAATGTCATAACTGTTTTTACTGTGGAAAATCACTCAAAAGTAAGATTCACGTGGATCATTTTATTCCCTGGTCTTTTGTTAAAGAGGATCGGTTATATAACTTTGTTCTGGCTTGTCCACACTGTAATACTCAGAAGAACAATAAGCTTGCTCCACAGAAATTTATTCATGATATTGTTGAACGTAATAATGTTCTAATAAATGAGTCATTAAGAATAGAGGACATGTACAGGATAGATACAAACAGCTATACAGATTCCACCATTAATAATCTATATGAGTATGCATTGGTGAATGGATTTAGAAGATGGGACGTATCGGTTTTTATATAAGCCATTTTTATTTTTTTAATCAAAATTAGCCTAAAGCTACATCTAAAACCATCATAAGAATAAATCCTGAGAGCACAGAAATAGTTGCCTTATCAGAATGCTCAAATTCATGTGACTGAGGTATCAGCTCCTCGACAACAACATAGAGCATAGCTCCTGCTGCAAAAGAGAGGAAAAATGGCAGTAAATCAGCGACAAAAGATGAACAAAGAACAACGATGGCTGCTGCAATAGGTTCTACTATGCCTGATAAAGCTCCAAAAACAAAAGATCTAATTTTGCTTTTTCCTTCAATGTACAGTGGCATAGAAACAGCTGCACCTTCAGGAATATTCTGAAGCCCAAGACCGAAAGCAAGAACTACAATCATAGATATAGTTGACGGATCGATACTGAATGCAGCAATTGCAACACCAAGTGCCATACCTTCAGGAATATTATGAATCGTTAATGCTAGAAAAAGCAGAGTAGATTTATTGAAATTAGTCTTAGGTCCTTCTGGTGTGTCAGACAGTGCATGAAGATGTGGGAGAGACTTATCTATGATAATAAGAAGCGTTATACCAAGTATAAATCCAATGACAACAGGCAGCAGATTTGCTCCTCGTCCTTCAGATCCTTCTAGTGCAGGAAGAAGTAGTGAAAAGATTGATGCAGCAAGCATCACTCCTCCACTAAAACCAAGTGTAATCTGAGCAATTGATTCATTATTGTTTCTCTTTATGAGAAAAACAATGGCAGCGCCTGCCGTTGTGCACAAAGATATAAAAAGACCTGAAAAAAGAGTGTATGTCTGAATTTCTGTAAGCATAGTGGATCTTTCTTTTACTAATTCAATATTGTTAGTATAAACTAACAAATGTAAAAACTACAAAAAAACCTCTATACCGTAAAGTATAGAGGTAAGCATATGAATGCACAATTAAATAGTAAATTTACCTACAGTAGTATTCATTCTGCTAGAAATATCCTTGAAAGTAGATGCGATACTTTCTGAATGGTGAGCAGTATCTGCCATATCTCTAGTAATATCTTTGATAGACTGGAGATTTAATGACATTTCCTTAGATGTGCTTGACTGTTGTTCGGTTGCAGCAGCAATCTGAGTAATTTCCATATTAACTTCACCAATCTTATCTGTGATCTGCTTTAATGTTGACTGCAGACCTTCAGCGTTAGTAGCAATTTCACCCATTTTTTCTACAGTTTCAGTAATAGATTCGTTTGCATTCTTAACATCTGTAGAAACAGTTGTAATCATGGTCGAAATCTTCTTTGTTGCCTCTGCTGTACGAACTGCTAGTGCACGAACCTCATCTGCAACCACAGCGAAACCTTTTCCATGTTCACCTGCTCTTGCAGCCTCAATTGCAGCATTTAGAGCAAGCAGGTTTGTTTGAGATGCGATATCTTCAATGGTTGTGATAATGGTGTTGATTTCCTGAGTCTTGTGGTCAAGCTCAAGGATAAGCTGAGCGTCTTGGTGAGTCTTTTGAGAATGTATACGGATTTCGTTAACAGTATTGATAACAGAATCCATTCCCTCAAGAGCCATCTTCTGGGTAGCATCAGAAGAAGTCGCTGCAAGATTACAGTTTGAAGAAATCTCCTGAGATGTTGCAGCCATTTCTTCAGATGCAGAAGAAACTGTAATTAGTTTATCAAGTACGTTTGTTGCCTTTGAATCAATCTCATTTGCAACAGTAGTCAGATCCTGTGATGATGTGCTTAAAGTTGAAGCATCATTGTTCATATCTGAAACGATAGCATGCAGATTCTCTGTCAGGTTATTAAGGTTTTGTCTTAATGTACCAAGTTCATCATGACCTATGTGAGGAACTGCGTTTGTTAAATCACCAGAAGCGATGTTATCTGATGAGCTAGCTAAAACTCTTACTCTTGATGTAATAGACTTTGCAAGCTGTTTTAAGGCTAAGGCATTAACAATGATGACAATTACAAGTACAACGATTGTAATTGTTGGATTTACGTCAGCTTCAAGCTCATTTGATGATGCAACAGATTCTTGTTCTAACTCATTTGCAAGAAAATCTGTTTCTTTGTCAAATTCCTTTCCAAGGGGTACTAACTGTTCACTGATAACATTAGTTGCCTCAAAAACTCTTCCTTTGTCACACAATGGTGAAAGTATGTTTTTTACAACATGATCATATTTCTCTAGTGTTTTTAAAACAGGTTCTAATTTCTCTGAATTAAAAACCTTTTCAAGTTTTCTAAGAGCACCACGTATGTCATTGCTATCTTTTGTATATTTCTCAATTAACTCCTCTTTTGCTTTACCCTGTGCAGTAGGAAGCTTAATTGCGCTGATACGAACCTCTTTAAATGTAGCAGTAATTTTTCCGATTGCATCTATCGATGGAATAATGGTGGTTACTACATATTGTGATGAATTGTGTGCTTTTAATGCTTTATAAGTTGAGATAACACCAACAGCAAGAAGAAAGATGAAGCTAACACAAAGGAGTAAAGTGAATTTATGTCTGATAGACAAACGATCAAAAAATGCCATGTTCATATGCCCTCATAAAGGTAAACTGAAATATCCTTATAATTGTGTTCAGTTAACAATTATTTTTTTTCTATATGCATATTCTGTAAGAATTTGCATATCGTTTTAGTTTTATGATAGTAAAAATTCTTATTTAGACAATACGAAAAAAATTAAAATGTGAAGTGCTTAATAAATACAGGAAGTTACTATAAAGATAATTAATATAAAAACAATGGTAATTACTTGAAATAAAAGTATTTTTTTTTTTGACCCAAAAAAAATATTTTGTGATTAATATCAACAAAATAATGTCTTTAGAAGTAATCACTTTCTTTTTCTATGAAAACATTCAATGCAGTTCACAATAAATCAATTTTCATACTTTTGTGTATAATATTGCTGCCTGCAAGAGAAACTTCAGGTGTGTATAGAATATGTAAGAAATACATAAAAACTAGGAGATACAATTGATTGACTTTAATACGCTTGCTGACAGAATTATTGACGGTTATGAGTTAAGCCGGGAAGAGGCATTAGAATTATATAATGCACCTCTTGAGCAGTTAAAAGAAAGCGCAAGCAAGATTACATCCCATTTTTTTAAAGAAGCTATTGAACTGTGCTGTATTTCAAATGGAAAATGCGGTAAGTGTTCTGAAGACTGTAAGTTCTGTTCTCAGAGCAGATATTACAATACTGAAATTGAAAAATCAGTTCTAAAGTCAGTAGATCAGTTTTTTGAAGAAGCCAAATACAATGATAAAAGAGGCGTTCATCGTTTTTCAATTGTAACAGCTGGTGTTAGATTAGCTAAAAACGAATTAAAGGTAATTTCAGAGGCATACAAAAAGATCACCAGTGAACTGAAAATATCATGTTGTGGATCGTTAGGTCTTCTTGATTATGACGATTTTGTAATGCTTAAGCAAAGTGGTCTTAAGAGATATCATAATAATCTTGAGACAAGCCCTAATTTCTTTAAAGAAATCTGTACTACCCATACTATTAAGCAAAAAGAAGATGTTATTGCAATGGCCAAAAAAGCTGGTCTTGAAATCTGCTCGGGATGCATCATAGGTATGGGTGAGTCCGATCTTGATAGAGTAGATATTGCTCTTGAACTTAGAAAACTAAAAGTAGATTCTGCACCTATAAATGTATTGAATCCTATAAAGGGAACTCCTCTTCAGGATAGAGAAACTGTACATCCTGATGAAGTCAGAAGAACAATTGCAATGTTCAGACATATTCTTCCAAAGACTGTTCTTCGTCTTGCCGGAGGCAGACTTCTTATTCAGAAATACTTTACTGATTTATATAATTACGGAATCAATGCGGAAATCACTGGTGATATGCTTACAACTGCAGGATTAACTGTCGCAGATGATATATCAGCCGCTATCAGTTCATCAAAGGTTGTTTCAAAAATTGAACCGATAGCTTCTGAAAATTAAAAATTAGTTGATAACAGCGGTGTTATCTTCAGCTAAAGTTATTTTATAGACTTTAGTTGCGTTGTTTCTAATAATCTCAAATTTCATTGAATAGCCTGGTTTGCTCTTAGAGATAAGATAGATCAGGCTTTTTACATTATTAATTGGAATATCATCAACCTTTGTAATGACATCTCCTATTTTTAAAATTCCAAATGCAGGTCCTAATGGATCGACATATCCGATTGTTACACCATTATTCTGCCCCAGGTTCTTTGTTTCGTCATCTGCAATTCCCAGGTAGCCTCTTTCTACTTTTCCATGACGTATTATTTCGTCCATAACTTCAGATACAAGCTTTACAGGAACGGAAAATCCAATACCATAAGTATTAGCTCCAGAGAAAGATGCTGTATTGATACCGACAAGTTCACCTTTTGTATTGATAAGAGCTCCACCAGAGTTACCCTGATTGATTGGAGCATCTGTCTGTATAAGCTCCTGTATTCCATCACGAATATTCATCTGATCACGAGTTACAAGACCGGTTCCAGATCTTGCTGTTGCAGAGATAATACCATGTGTTACAGTCTGTCCAAGATTGTTTGGATTGCCAATTGCAAGAACAATATCTCCGATTCTAACTTCTTTTTTGCTGACTGAAATTGGCTGTAAAGTAACATTGTTTACTCTAAGAACAGCAATATCTGTTCTTCTGTCGCATCCTACAACAAAAGCCTGATAGACCTTGCCTTCTCTTGTCTGAACGAAAATAGCTTTATTTGGCTCATTTCCTGAAGGAACTACATGGTAGTTTGTAACTATAATGCCACTCTTGGCCATAATTACACCTGATGCAGATGATGTAATTGATGAATTATCTGGTAGAGTGTAGTTCTCATTCAGATTTGCAACGTAGATGTTTACAACACTTGGAGCTGCCTTTCCAACTGCGTAGGAATATCCATCATTTGTCATTGCAATTTCGTTCAGGAATGTGCCTATTTTTTTGCCAGTACCTGGTTTAAAGAAAAGAATTCCAATACCAATGATGATTCCTGCAGTACATAGTAGAAACAATGAGATGAATTTCTTTTGGGCTTGTTTTAATTTCATATAAAGACAGACTCATTGCAAAATGCCCACCATTAGGTGAGCATTAAATGTTGTTTAGAATGGTAATTCATTATCATCCTGAACAGAAATATCATTATCAGGATTTGGAGTAAATGAATTATTCTGTGATCCAGGATAAGGAGAGGAAACAGAAGTTGAAGCATAACCATTCTGTGGTCGGCTGGTCATACTCTGATTGAAGGAATTGTTTACTCCCTGATTCTGATTAAACATTGTTGTTTGTGGATTCTGATTAATCTGGAAACCATGTGAATTGTTCTGTCCAAATTGTCCATAATTTCCATTCTGATTTGATGCATATGTATTAGATTGCTGAGGTTGGAAAGATGGATTGCCTTGAGGCATGTCATAAGACTCCTCACGAGGAGCTTTGCTTCCAAGCATTAGAAGACCTGCAGGATCACATACAACTTCAGTGATATAACGCTTGTTGCCATCTTTGTCATCATAACTTCTTGTTCTTAGTTTACCTTCAATGTGAACTTGAGATCCTTTGTGTAGGTACTGTCCAATGATTTCTGCATTTTTACCAAAAGCAACTACGCGAACCCATTCTGTTGATTCAGTTTTATTTCCATTCTGATCCCTTCTGTATTCGTTGATTGCAAGAGTAATTGTTGCAACTGTAGTTCCTGATTGTGAAGGTCTTACCTGTGGTTCATCACCTAAGTTACCAATTAGTGTGACTCTGTTGAATCCGCCTGCCATTATATTTTCTCCTCAAAATAGGTATCGCATTAAATTTAGGTTTCGTGGCGAAGAAAATTACTAGTTCGTCTCACGATCTAGGCAAGTAATTTTATCATAAGATACATGGGGTATTTTTGAGAAAAAGTTCTAATTTTCAAAAACTTTTTATTATTTCTATTTTGCACGGAAAACGAACTATCAGTAATTATTTTCCGTGCATAAAATTTAGCTGTAGATGACTTTGATTCCGTTATTACCAACTATGTCTCTGATCCCTTCAATCAGATCATCTGTAGGTGCAAATCTGAAGCGGTCATCTCTAATTTTCATTAGTTTGTTATCAACAATAAGGTCGATGCTGCACCCTTTTGTAATTAGATCAGGCTCATCTGAACTTTGTATCATCTGATTAATCTCAGGTACATATAGACGGTTTCTGAGCATAATTTCGTCTATTTGTTCAATGTTTTCTTCTACATTAAGTGAGCTTAGATTTAATACAATTTTTCTTGCATTTTTTAATCTTAGGCTTTCAAGAGTCTCAAGCTTTTTGATTCTGAGTCGAGTCAATCCATCATTGGTCATGGATAAAAAGCCTTGAACTACAATTACAAGTGGGGATGGAATTTCTTCTGCTGCCTTAGAGCCTTTTTTCTTGCCTTTATCAAAAATAGATTTTTGAATTTCTTCAAATGCTTCTGCCTGTGATCCAAAGAGCATGAATTCAAAGGTTGAAGTACTATCATCAATAGCAATACGGTAGAATTTTCTATTGTCCTTTGATGAAAGTCCTTCTACTACGCTGATAACCACTCCTGCTACTGTAACAAAGTTAGGTTTATCCATCGTACCTGGTATCATGTTGTTTAAGGTAAGCTCGCCGCAGTATCTTAAAAGTTCTGCTTTATATGGATCGATAGGATGTCCTGACAGATATAAACCAAGAATATGCTTTTCGTGGAAAAGTCTTACCTTATCTGACCATTCCTTGCAGTTAACATAAGCTGGCTTAGTATTTGGATCATCAATCATCGAGAACAGATCTAGCTGACCTGTAGACAGATTTTCCGCTTTTTGCTGTGCATATTTTAATGCTGTAGGAATAGATGCATACATTTTTGCTCTGCTAGGTCCAATACTGTCTAAAGCCCCACTTTTTACTAAAGCTTCTAATGTTCCTTTTGATAGAAAATTTGTTCCAACTCTATATACAAAGTCAAAGAAATCAGTATATTTTCCGTTCTTCTCTCTCTCTTCTACAATGTGATCAACGAGCCTTTCTCCAACACCTTTGATAGCGGAGAAACCATAGATAACATTGCCTTTTATATCACAACCAAAACGGAATTTACCGATGTTTACATCAGGTGGGCATACATCAACATTAAGTCTATGGCACTCACCGATATAGGCAATCAGTTTTTCAGTTTTCATGCAGTCAGCAGTCATCATGGCTGCAAGAAACTGAGCTGGGTAGTGAACTTTTAGATAGAGAGTCCACCAAGCAACTAGTGCATATGCTGCAGAGTGTGATTTGTTAAAACCGTATGCAGCAAACTGTTCAACCTGATCGAAAATCTTAGTCATGATTTCCAGATCTTTACCTTTTTTGAGTGCACCTGCGTTAAATACTTCACGCTGTGCTGCCATTTCTGCAGGGATCTTTTTACCCATTGCACGACGAAGAATATCCGCTCCACCAAGAGAGTAGCCTGCAAGGATCTGTGCAAGAAGCATTACCTGCTCTTGGTATACGATAACACCATAGGTTGAATCAAGGATCTCCTTTAAATCAAGATCCTGAGCTTCAGGTAAAGGATAACTTACCACTTCACGACCATGTTTTCTGTCAACGAAATGGTCCACCATACCACAACCTAAAGGTCCTGGTCTGTACAGAGCCACCAGCGCAACAAGATCTTCGAATCTGTCAGGCTTCATGCTTCCTATAAGCTTTCTCATACCAGTTGATTCTAACTGGAAAACAGCAGTGGTTTCTGTTTCCTGAATCATTTTGTATGATGCTTCATCTTCGTATGGAATAGCAGCAATATTGATTACAGGATTTCCTTTTTCATTGAGTTCATAAGGGCCTGATTTAAGATCAATCTTATCTTTATTTCGTGCAAGCATCTCATCAATCATCTCTTTTGCATCGTCGATGATTGTAAGAGTAGTCAGTCCTAAAAAGTCGAACTTAACCAATCCTGCATGCTCAACATCTTTTTTATCGTATTGGGTAATTGGGTTACCGTCAGAATCAAGCATCAATGGTGCAAATTCAGCAATTCTTGTAGGAGAGATAACAACACCTGCTGCATGTTTACCGATACTTCTTATAACACCTTCGAGTCGTCTTGAAACATCAATAAGCTCGATAGTTTCTTTATCATCGGTTGCTTTTGCCGTGTTATACATGTTTAAAAAATCAGGGGCTTCAGATTCTTTTGGCTCGCCTTTTTTTCCTATTCCAAGACAATCATTGAAAGATGTACCTGGTTTTTCCGGGATCAGTCCTGCAACATGACGGACACGTCCAAGAGGAACGCCGATAGCTCTACCTACGCCCTGAATAGCTGCTTTTGCTGCAAGAGTACCGAATGCAGCAATCTGAGATACAGCAGTTCTACCGTAGTGATCAACAACATGCTGAAGGGTAAGAGCTCTTTTTCTCTGACAGAAATCAACGTCAAAGTCAGGCATTGAAACACGTTCTGGGTTTAAGAATCTTTCAAATAGTAGATCAAATCTTAATGGATCAAAGTCTGTAATGGTTAGCGCATAAGCAACCAGAGATCCTCCACCAGAGCCTCGACCAGGACCTACAGGTACACCATGCTCTTTAGACCACTGAATGAATTCCATCACGATAAGGAAGTAACCTGGGAAATCCATGGTTATGATAACGTTCAGCTCTGTTTCAAGTCTGGCTTCATAAATAGGGCGTTTTTCTTCTCTTACCTTTTCATCTGGGAACAGGAATTTTAGTCTTTTCTCTAGTCCTTCATGTGCCTTCATTCTAAGACAGTCTGCAGTGGATAGATCTCCTGTGTCATATCTTGGAAGTCTTGGATGGTCTAGTTCAATTCTGACTGTACAAAGTTCTGCAATCTTTCTTGTGTTTTCAAGAGCCTCTGGGATATCCGCAAACAGTTGAGCCATTTCCTCTGGCGATCTTAAATACTGCTCTTTAGAATATCTTCTTGCGTTATCCTTATTTCCTTTTTGGCAACCTTGCTGAATAGATACTCTTATATCATGAACATAGTAGTCTGAAAGACCATCTTCAGGAACTTCATTTGGTCCTAGCAAGAATCTTGTGTCGTTTGATGCAACGGGCGCAATAGAATGTTTGATACATAGATTTAAGGCAGCACTTTCAAAAGCCATTTCACCTTCACGGTTTGTTCTTGTAATTTCAAAACAGAATCTGCTGCCAAAGTATTGTTTGTATAGTTCTATTCTCTGTTCTGCTTTCTGCATATTATCTTCTGCAATAAAAGCTGCAATATCACCTCTAAAACCGTTAAGCATGATAATGCCTTCAGAGTATTTGAGCAGATCATCTATAGTTGCTCTTACCTGAGCAATATCAGGACTTGCAGTATTAACCCATGCATCAGAGAGAATGTCATACAGGTTTTGTTTACCTTTAGAGTTCATTGCAAGGAGTGTAACGGTGAATATTTTTTCAGGTTCACCTGGTCTTGAGTATTCTTTTACCTGCAGATCAGCACCCATGATTGGTTTTATTCCTGAATTCATACAGGCAGAGTAGAAACGAACGAAACCTGCCATATTGTTAAAATCGGTAACAGCAATTGCAGGAATTTTTAGTTTTGCTGCCCTTTTAACAATATCACCAACATTCTGCAGACCGTCATTGATTGAATAACAGGATCTTACATGAAGTGGTACATATGGAAGGTTATTTCCGCTCATAAGACATTTCTCCTTGTGAGCTGTAATTTTATCATTTTCAGTTCTATGAATGGGATTTTTAAATTCAAAACAGAATTAATATTTGATTTTTTTTCGACAAAAAATAAAACAAAGCCAGGGCAGGCCCTGGCTTGAATGATCTATTTAGATTACTTCAATGTAATGTAAAGAGTTCCACCATTTCTGTTGATTCTGATAGCAGAGATTCTGCCTTTAACCTTTTCAAGGCTCTTTTTCAGATCATTTATTGTTTT
Organism: Succinivibrio faecicola; assembly: GCF_019448115.1. Lineage (GTDB taxonomy): Bacteria > Pseudomonadota > Gammaproteobacteria > Enterobacterales > Succinivibrionaceae > Succinivibrio > Succinivibrio faecicola. The sequence continues at coordinate 12,075 of NZ_JAGFNY010000010.1, forward strand.
TACATCAGAACGGTTTACACCGGTAATAATATCTCCCTTTCTAAGACCGAATCTTGCAGCCATAGAACCCTGAGCGACATCAGTAACCTCAACACCGCCATTTTTAGCATTTGTCAAAGTTGCTCCATCAAATGCAGGAGAGATCTGCTTAGTCTCTTCTTTTGATGCTGTTGTACCAAAAGAACTGTCTGAAAGCACAACATCGATATCAAGACTCTTTCCGTCTCTGAAAACAGTCAGCTTTACTTTTGTGCCAGCACGCTGTGTTGCAACCTCAGCACGAAGCTGTCCGAAAGTGGTAATCTTCTTACCATTGATTGCTGTAATGATATCACCTGATTTAATGCCAGCCTTATCAGCACCAGATCCCTTGATAACTTCATTAACAAAGGCGCCTGAGTTTTCCTCATAACCAAAGCTTTCTGCTAGATCAGCATTTAACTGAGTGCCCTGAACACCGAGCATTCCTCTTTTAACTTCACCATACTTTAAAAGCTGTTCAGTTACAGTCTTAACCATATTAGATGGGATGGCAAAACCAATGCCGATGTTTCCGCCAGATGGGGCCATAATTGCGGTATTGATACCTATAAGCTCACCTTTAAGATTTACAAGAGCACCACCAGAGTTACCTGAATTGATTGCAGCATCTGTCTGGATAAAGTTTTCAATATTTTCGATATTCAGTCCACTTCTGCCAAGTGCAGAAATTATGCCTGATGTTACTGTCTGGCCTAGTCCATATGGATTACCTATGGCAACAGCAAAATCTCCAACTTCAAGTTTATCTGAGTCTGACAGAGTAATCTGGGTCAGTTTTTTGAAATTCTTTAGTTTTAACAATGCAAGATCAGTATGTGGATCTGAACCTACGAGTTTTGCCTCGTATTCTCTTGTGTCAGATAACTGAACCTTAATTTCGGTTGCATCTGCAACAACATGATGGTTTGTTACTACAAGACCATCTTTAGCATTTATGATTACACCAGAGCCTAATGCTTGGAAATCTCTTTTTTGTGGAGCTGAACCAAAAGCATCTCCCATTCCTGGAAACATGAAACGGAACTCATCTGGAATAGCAAATCCCTGTACGTCCTTTTTGCCTTTAACGGATATATTAACAACGCCTGGCAGTACTGTTTTGAGCATAGGGGATAAAGATGGAATTTTACCATCTGCTGCAAGACCTTCTACTACTGTAGTAGCTGAAGCCTGTCCTGTAACACAAAGCGCTGCTACACCTAATGCATAAACCGCAAAAGCCTTTTTCATTGTTTTTATCATTAAATCTAACTCCAAGGTTTATTATAGTTTTATCATTGGTTCCTGATTTTCATCTTCATCAGGTTCCTTATTTTCTTGTTTTAAAATCTGAGAAATTTCGTTTGGTACTGGAATTTCTGGAGACTTCAATACATTTGGAGTCGGAATTTCGTCTAAAGTTTCATTTTTTTCAGAATTTTTTTCTGATATATCTTCTGAAATATCAGGGAATGCCTTAAATAAGCCATTTCCTTGAACTGATTTATTTATATTTGGGAAATTATCTAGCTCTTTAGGCGAAATATGTTCAATACTGTCTTTTAAGAAAGTTGCATACTGACGATGTACTTCATCTAACTCTGAGAACAGATCTAAGGAGGTCTTAACAAATCTGTCCAATGTTCGTTGAGCTTTGACTGCTTTTCTTTTGGTTTTCAGCAGTTCATCTTTAACTCTTCTGTGTTTATAGATACGTGCAAGAATCAGGTAACAAGCTAATGATCCAGCAGCGAAACCTAAGAGAAACATGAGTAGTATTAAGAAGTACTCGTTCATATAGAAAACCTTTTTTACAGTTTATAGTCTTTTTGTAAGACAAACAGATTATTAAATGAAATATAGTATTACATTTAAAGAAAAAATCGTCACACTCTTATATATTATCGTAAAATATGTAACTTTTTGATTTTTAGATATTAAAAACATGAGCTCAGTTATATCATTAATCGAGCTTTTGGCTTTAAAATCAGGAAAAAAATCATTTTATTATTTAGGTTTTTTATGAAGATAACTAATGCCAAGGTATTTGATGTACAAAACAAGTGTTTTGATACTAGAACCGTATATACAGATAGAACAGTGTTTTCTGAAAAATCGGCAGATGATATTTCAGTTGATTTAAAGGGAAAAATAATTGTTCCTGGTTTTATTGATATGCATCTTCATGGAGCCTGTGGAGCTGATTTTTTAGATGCAAGTTATGACACTCTGTCAAAGATAGCTTCCTTTCTTGCCAAAAACGGGGTTACATCCTTTTCTCCTGCATCTATGACAGTATCAAAAGATGAGTTAATCAGAGCTTTTTCAAATGCAAAGAAGTTCAAATGTTCAGAAGGTGAGTCGTCCCTTGAGGGCATATATGTAGAAGGTCCATTTATCAGCGAAAAGAAATCCGGTGCACAGAAAATAGAGTGTATTTTAAAACCGGATAGAAAGTTTATAGACGATCTTGATTCAGCAAGTGGAGGTCTTGTCAGAACTGTTGTAATTGCACCTGAATCAGACGGAGCCATGGATTTTATTAAAGAGTACAAAAACAAGTACAATTTAAGTCTTGGTCATTCTTCTTGTGATTATAAGACAGCACTATTATCAATGAATGCAGGTATAACACAGCTTACCCATTCTTTTAATGCAATGTCTCCAATAAATCACAGAGCTCCAGGTCCTGTTCTTGCAGCCTTTGACAGTGCTAATGTCTTTGCAGAACTCATCTGCGATGGAACTCACATACATGATGCAGTTATAAGAATGATGTTTAATCTGTTCACTGATAGACTCATAATGATTTCAGATTCAATGATGGCTACTGGCCTTGATGATGGAGAGTATTCTTTAGGTGGACAGGCAGTCTTTGTAAAGGATCATGTAGCAAGACTGCATGATGGAACAATTGCAGGATCTGTATCTACCTTATATGATTGTTTTATTCATACAGTAAAAAAAGCAAATATAAAAATTGAGGATGCTCTTATTGCCTGTACTAAAAATCCTGCATTAAAGCTTGGAATATTTGATAAGGTAGGATCGATTGATATTTCAAAGAGAGCTGATTTTATTGTTCTTAACGATGATTTATCCATAAATTCTGTTTGTCTTAGAGGAAAATTCATATCTTAATTGCTCAAAACAACCAAACTAGTTGATTCAAAAGAAGATCATCTTGAATACAAAATTCAGACTTTTTAAGAAGCTGAAATAAATACTCAATTTAGGTTTAAAAAAAGTTTGAAACAAATTTTATTTTTGTTTAAAATATCGCATTGCCCCTCTAAACGAGGAACAGGTTTCCCACCCTAGTTTCTTGTTGCAGACTGAATCAGTCTGTTTGGAAAGAGAGCAGATCATTTTTGATCTGTATGTTTTATAAGGATTTATTCCTTACTAAATTAAGGGTTTTTTAATGAAAACTTTCGTTGCAACACCATCTACTATTAAGAGAGATTGGTTACTAATTGACGCTACTGACCTAACTTTAGGTCGTTTAGCTACTGAGATTGCTACACGTCTACGTGGTAAGCACAAGCCAGAGTATACTCCATTCATGGATACTGGTGATTATGTTATCGTTATCAATGCTTCAAAGGTAAAGGTAACAGGTAACAAGGCTTCTGATAAGAAGTATTACCACCACACTGGTTACCCAGGTGGCATCAAGGAAGAGTCATTCGAGAAGCTTCTTGCTCGCAAGCCAGAAGACGTAATCGAGAAGGCTGTTCGTGGCATGCTTCCAAAGGGACCTCTAGGTCGTGCTATGTTCCGTAAGCTAAAGGTATATGCTGGTGAGACTCATAATCATGCAGCTCAGCAGCCTCAGGTTATCAAGTTTTAAGGAGCAATAGCAAATGGCAGCAAATCAGTATTATGGTACCGGCCGTCGTAAAGACGCAACTGCTCGTGTTTTCTTAAAGCAGGGTACAGGTAAGTTAGAGATCAACGGTAAGACCTTAGAGCAGTACTTTGGCCGTCCTACATCACGTATGGTTGTAGCTCAGCCTTTAGAGCTTTTAGAGGTTGGTGATAAGTTTGACTTATACATCACTGTTTCTGGTGGTGGTATTTCTGGTCAGGCTGGCGCTATCCGTCACGGTATTACCAGAGCTTTAATTGAGTATGATGAGTCATTCCGTCCTGCATTACGTAAGGCAGGCTTCGTAACTCGTGATGCTCGTGCTGTAGAGCGTAAGAAGGTTGGTCTTCACAAAGCTCGTAAGCGTCCACAGTACTCAAAGCGTTAATTTATACAATTTATATTGTATTCAAAACCTCTGCCCAAAAGGCGGAGGTTTTCTTTACCCAAAATAAATCAGATTTTCTTCTGCTTCATTTCAATCAATCATTGTCAGTTATTACCGTAATAATTCATACAGTATACTTTTGCTACTCTTTGATATGGATTTTTATAAACGTGTCGAACCATTCCATCAAAGCACATAGAATCGCCAGTTTTTAGTTTAAAGCTGGTATCTTCAACTACGATTTCTATACATCCTTCCTGAACAAAAAGATATTCTTCTGAAATTTTTTTATGACCATCTGTTACATGTTCACTGTCAGGATCAAGGATCAGCATAAACATTTCAAAATTTCTGTTTATATTAGATGGAAATATACAACCGATTCTGTAATGACCATCATCATCTTTCTGAAAAGCTACCTGATCGAGAGTAACCTTCTGTGCTGTAACTCTTTTTGATTCAAGCAAGGCTGAATATGTAACACCAAATGCTTCTGCAATCTTCCAGATAGTATTAATAGTTGGATTTGAATTACCTTTTTCTATCTGAGAAAGAACAGCTTTGGAAAGTCCTGTTTTTTCAGACAGTTTTCCAAGGGTCATATTTGTCTGAAGTCTTAATTGCTGAAGGTTTCTGGAAATGACCTGATTTATATCCATAAATAAATTGAGAGTTTATTAAAATTAACACTTGATCAATTATATTTAACGTTATATTCTGTTAAATATATTGTTTGTTTTGTTTATTATAAATTACTACTATGAAGTTTCAAGCATTTAAATTTGTTTTTCCAAGAACTTTGCCAATTCTTACAGGATTCTGGTTTGTTGGTATTGCATACGGAACATATATGAATGTCGCAGGATTTTCATTTGTATATCCAATGCTTATGAGTCTTATTATTTTTGGTGGCTCACTGGAATTTATCTGTGTCAGTATGCTTTTAAGTACTTTCGCTCCATTAAGTGCTCTTGTGGTGGCGCTGGTAGTACAGGCAAGGCATCTGTTTTATGGAATTTCTATGCTTGATAAATATAGAGGACTTGGAATAAAGCGTTACTATCTTATTTATGGAATGTGCGATGAAACTTTTTCCATAAATTATACAAGTAAGGTCCCAGAGCATCTTGATAAAGGTTGGTGTTTCTTTTTTGTAACATTGTTAAACCATTTTTACTGGGTATCAGGCTCAGTTCTTGGAGGAATTTTAGGAGATTTTATTACATTTGACACAACAGGTCTTTGGTTTGTAATGGAAGCTCTTTTTGTAGTTATTTTTCTGGAGCAGTGGAAAAATGATGAGAAACATCAAAACGGTATTATTGGAATAGGTGTTACAGCACTTTGTCTTGTAACTCTTGGTAAGGATTCATTTTTACTTGCATCAATGATAATTATTTTTTCAATTCTGTCTTTACAGTACTTATATACAAGAAAAATGAAAGGAAGATTACTGCCAAATGGATAATTTAACTCTTACAGAGCAGTGCATAATTATAGGAATGTGTGCTGCAGGAACAATGATATGCAGATTTCTTCCATTTATAATTTTTTCGAGAAATTCAAAGCTTCCGAATTTTATAGTATATCTAGGATCAGTTCTTCCTTTATCCGTGTTCGGAATGCTGCTTGTTTACTGCCTTAAAGATGTAGATCCTAGTGCTCCAGGTCACGGTGCTGCAGAAGTTATTGCAATAACTGTTACGGTTCTGGTACATATGTACAAAAGAAATATGATGCTATCTATAGCACTTGGAACAATAATTTATATGATTGAGGTTCAGTTTATATTCAGATAATTTTTTCTGCATGAGATCTATCAGGATAAGTTGGTTGATTATAATGTATAATTGAAAAAAAACTGGAGATACAAATGGCAGTTCGATTAAAAAGTTTGAAACCATATCTGTTTAATGCTTATTACAACTGGATTATTGAAAATGAAATGACACCTCATATTCTGGTTAATGCAACCTATAAAGGAGTTATAGTTCCTGAAAGCTATATTACAGATGGTTCTATTATTCTAAGTTTGCTGCCATCATCTATAGATTCATTCCATGCATCTTCAAATGCGATATCTTTCAAGGCAAGATTTGCAGGAAAATCTGAGGATATATATGTTCCTTACTCAGCAATTGAACAGCTTATTGCAGTTGAAGCTCAGGCTGCTTTGCCAATTGGCAGAGCCTTAGAACAGCTAGACCTTGCACCTGAAGATGAAATATATCCAGATGAAGGTATAGTAAAAGATACTCCTGAATTTGAGATTGAAACAAAAGATTCAGAATCTGCCAGTGCAGAAAGTTTGCAGAAGAATAATGAAAAAGATCCTGAAGCTGACAAGAGCAAAGAGCCTGGTTTTGAGTTTGTTTAAAAATAATCATATAAAAAAACAAAAGAGCTGATAAATCAGCTCTTTTTTCAATATGCGAGTATTAGGACTAGCGAAGCTTACCTAATTCAACCCACATTGGTGAAGTTTCAATTAAGCCATCCTGACCTAATGTAATATCACCTGTCAGACCATGAAGAACATCTTCACTGTTGTTTGCTAGCTGCTCAATGCTGTATGCAAAAGCAACACTGTCATATGCTGCAGCAAAGATCTTCTGAACCTGAGGATTTGCCTTAGGTAAAGATTTCATGAAGCTTTCCTTTAACTGACTGTCAGTTAAGAGCCATGGCATATCGCCTAAAAGGGCACCTTTTAAAGCAAATTCAGATGAAGAATTGTTAAGTCCCATATAGCTCTTGTCAGTTAGATAAATCTGAGCAGTTGCAGGAATAATTGGTTTTATTGAAACAGCATCATTAGTTGATGCATTCAGATATACAGCTTGAACCTCTGAAAGAGGGCAGTTAGACAGTTCCTTCTTTGCATTTGATGCACTATTGTATAAACAGAAATTGCTTGTGAGTTTTGTTTTTGCAAATGTATGCTTGAATGCAGTTGCTGATCGTTTTGCATTCTGATCATTATTCTTGCTTATAACAACAGCAGACTGTTTCTGATCTGCAAAGATTTTTGATGCTGCAATAGAGCCTTCGTAGTTCGGGCCTAAATCAAAATACCACTGATTTACAGGACGAACTGTCTCTGACTCGTTAAATACGATTGAAGGAATTTTGATACCGGTATTATTTAAAGCGGTAACTTCAGGTTTTAGGATTGGTCCTAAAATCAGTTTTGTTCCGTTAGCTTTGAGGGTAGCAACTATCTGAGAAATGCTTTCTTTGTTGGTATCATAGAAAACAACATTTGCCTTGATATTTCTATCCTTTAAAGCTGTAAGAATGCCAAGCTTTGCAGGTTCACCAACAGATGGTGCAAAACGGCCACTTAGAGGTAGGAGAACTGCTATTTTTGCATTCTCAGGAAGAGTAAAGATTGCTTTTGAATCTACATTTGCAATAGAGTTGCTTTCTTTTACATTATCCTGCTCATCAACAGGTTCAATATGAACAACTTCTGTTACAGGATGATCTGAATATCGTTTTGCAAAATCATTTAAAAGATTCTGTTTTAATTCATCATTTGATGTTCTGCTGATAATTGAGTATTCATAGAAACCCTTATCGATCTCATTGTTTGATCTTGATAGAGCAGAAGCCAATGACTTTTCATCAATTGCACTTAAAATAGAAACTGACTTTTCAATGACTTTCTTTCTGTCATTTTTAGAATCAACAAGCTTTAATAGAGTTGCCTGATTCTTGAATGCATAAATACCGTTTTCTGGATTCTTTGTTTTCTGGAACTGTAAATTATTGATGTTTGAGTTCAGAATGAGGAAATAAGAAAGCGCCTGTCTTGGCAGAGCTTTGTAGTTAACATCCTTTAAGGTTGCAATGGCATCGTCAGTATAACCTTGCTTTGACTGCATCATTGCAAGAACAATTGATGCCTGATCTTTTTGCACATCGTTCTTTGCTTTTGAAAACATTTCGTTGATGCTTTCATTTGCATGAGCGTAGTCACCTGCAACTATCTGAGATCTTGCAAGCAGAGTCAGTGCTTTAAACTGATCTTTTTCTTCAGAATTAGAATATAGTTTCTGATATTCCTGTACAGAAAGGTTTAGATTTCCAAATGCGTTGCTTGAAGCTAAAGTCCTTGTGGCAGTATCTGATGAACAGCCAGTAATTGAACTGATACAAACTGCAGTGGCAAGGGCCATGCTTAAAATGGATTTTTTTGCTTTCACAATATTTTCCTAAAAAACAATATAACTGCTTTATTTTATCATAAAGTGAGTAAGCCGAGCTGATTTGTCAGCAAGATTGTAAAATTCAGAAAAAGTGAAGAGATATTGATAGTTGAGCCGACCTGTAAGCCGAGTTCTGTCCTGCAAAGCAGTGGCAATCATTCCTCTAGACTGACGATCGCTCGCCAGTTCAAGCAATCAACCCGCCTTCAGTCCGGACGAGACTATAGAAGGCCTATTTGATCTTGCTCCAGGTGGAGTTTACATTGCCTCATACATTACTGTACAAGCGGTGAGCTCTTACCTCGCCATTTCACCCTTACCATTTCTGGCGGTATCCTTTCTGTTGCACTGGTCATAAGCTTGCGCTCTCCAGGCGTTACCTGGCACCTTGTCCTATGGAGCTCGGACTTTCCTCCCCCTTGCGCGTATGCTTACATATCGTAAACACGTATGCAAGGCAGCGATTGCCCGGTCGACTCAACGTAGTATTCTACCATAATGGTCTGAATTTTTTTTAATTCTTGAATATATTATTGCAATAAAAGCTAATGCATTTATTAGATGAGTCAACACTGAAAAATAATCTATACTACCTAATAGAACGTGAATAGTAAAAAAGCGGTATAGAAAATGATAGATTCAAAAATAATAGATAATGCTGTAAATCAGGCAAGAAAAACCATGAATAATGGAGAAGGCGGTCCTTTTGGTGCAGCCATAATCACAAAAGACGGACAGATCTTTTATGCTTCAAATCAGGTTCTAAAAGAGCATGATCCTACAGCACATGCAGAGATTTGCTGTATTAGAAAAGCATGTAAGGCACTTAATACTCACGATCTGAGTGGTTGTATTCTATACACGACCTGTCAGCCTTGTCCTATGTGTCTGTCAGCAATCATATGGTCAAATATAAAAGAGATATGGTATGGCTGTAATGCAGATGATGCTGATAAGGCTGGATTTAGAGATGCTTTCATCTATGAGTATATTGAAAAGAAGTGCAAAGACAGTTGTGTTCTTAAAATAACACAGATAGACAGAGACAGAGCGAATGTACTTTTTGAAGAATACAAGAAAATGAGTGGAGAAATATACTAATACTGGAGTAAACCTATACAGATACAAAGAAGATCCAAACGGATCTTCTTTTGTCCTATGTTATTCATTTTTTAGGCTTAATGCGTAGTTGTACAGATCGTTTTTCTTCAGCCCTGTCAGTTTTGCAATTACCGCAGTAACCTGTTTTACAGGAGCAGTTCTGATAAGTTCACTGACTGCATCCTTAACATTTTCAGGGATATCAGTAATATCGTTTTTCAAAGATCCGATTGCTACAACAAATTCACCTTTTGTTCTATCAGGATCTTCTTTTAAAAATGCTGCGGCATCCTTTGCTTTGAGTCTGTAAAAAGACTCAAATGTTTTTGTCATTTCTCTACACAATGTAACATCATGCTCTGGAAGAATGCGGCCTACAACTTCCATTGTAGCGATGATTCTTCTTGGAGCTTCATAGAAAACACATGTATAGTCAGCATCTTTAAGAGAGCATACAGTTTCTTCAAGTTCCTTTTCCTTAACTGGGAAAAAGCCTCTGAACATGAATTTATCTGTTGGAAGAGCACTGGCCTCTAAAGCTGTAATCAGTGCACAAGGTCCTGGAAGTGGCACAACTTTAACATCAGCCTTTGCACAATGAGTAACGACCTTATATCCAGGATCGTTAATTAGCGGAGAGCCTGCATCTGAGATAAGCGCAACAATACCACCGTTTTTCACCTCACTGATGATAATCTGTGCTTTCTCTTCCTCATTATGATCATGACAGCTGATCATTTTCTTTGAACTTATGCCAAGCTTGTCTAAGAGAATCTTTGAATGTCTTGTGTCTTCTGCTGCAATTAAGGTTGCATTCTTTAGAACATCGATTGCTCTTAAGGTTATATCATCAAGATTTCCAATAGGAGTTGGAACAATATAAAGTGCACTTTCCATAACTGATACCGTAATTGATCTTACTGATACGATCATACTTTTTTATGAGGATTTTGCAAATGTAGTTTTTTTTGCAAAGACAGTTTGTTTTAAACAGGTACAAAAAAAATGGAAACAAAAATTATGAATTTTTGGTCAAGTCACGTTTTTGTAAATATCTTCCTAATTCTTAGCTAATTATATTTGTGTAAGGAAAATTTCTTTTAATTTTAAGAAATTAGCTTAAAAAATTGTATAAAAATGGGATCTTTATCTAGTATATTCTTAGCAATAACTTATTGAAATATAATATATTTTCTTTTTAAATCCGTCTTTTAAAACTTGAATTTTAGCTGTCTTATCTGTAAACTTATGGGAAAAAGTGGTAAAAGGTGGCATATAGTGTACCTTTAGGTTTGGCTTCATATGGATGACGGTGTATTTTTTTGCGGAACAACAGAAATATCTTTAGATTCTAAAGGTAGACTTGCTGTGCCTGCAAGATACAGAAAATGCATTCAGGAAAATAATGAAGGTCAGCTGGTTGTCACCAGATCCCTTTTTGACAGATGTCTTTGGCTCTACAGAAAAGAACAGTTTGATGAGGTTACAGAATCCTTAGGCTCCTTACCAGTTCTAAGTGATCCAATATGCAGAACAATACAGCGAGTAATATTAGGATCAGCAGTGTATCTGCAACTTGATTCTCAAGGCAGAATTCTGCTACCTCAAGAATTGAGAGCACTTTGTGGCATTGAAAAGAAAGTATTTTTAATTGGTTTGAACAATAAGTTCGAAATCAGGTCTGAAGAGAACTTTAAAGCATGTATTGCTGAGGATGAGAACAAGCTTAAAGCTGAACTTTCATCTCTTGAGACTCACAGCGTATTATCCGATCTCAGGTTGTAACGATGGCATTTTCACATATTCCGGTTTTATTAAATGAAGTCCTTGAAAACATGAGAATCAAGGCTGATGGAATATATGTGGATGCAACATTCGGTAGAGGTGGACATTCAAAAGAAATACTAAAAAGATTAAATGAAAATGGAAGACTGTATGCCCTTGATCGTGATTTGACAGCAATAGAGGCTGCAGGAAACATAAAGGATGAACGTTTTTGTATCACCCACAGTCCGTTTTCTAGAATTAAAGAGGTATGTGAAGATCTTGGTATAGCAGGAAAAGTTGACGGTATTCTTATGGATATCGGAGTGTCATCTCCACAAATTGATGATCCTTCAAGAGGATTCTCATTTGAAAAGGATGGTCCGCTTGATATGCGTATGGACACGACCGCAAAACTTGATGCTAAAACCATTGTAAACACCTATTCAAAGCAGGATCTCTCCTATATTTTTAAGGTATACGGAGAGGAAAATTTTGCATCTAAGGTAGCCTCTGCAATTGTCCGCGAACGAGACAGAAAACCGTTTGAAACAACTCTTGAGTTATCAGAGTTTATAAAAAAGGTGATTGGTGGAAAGCCAACACCAAAACATAAAGCAACCCGTTGCTTCCAGGCTCTTCGCATAGCAGTAAATGCAGAGCTTGATGAATTAAAAACTGCATTAGAAAACAGCATTGATGTTCTAAATGATGAAGGTAGGTTATGTGTGATTTCCTTCCATTCATTAGAGGACAGAATTGTAAAAACATTTATAAAAGATAAGTCTCAGGGGCAGAAGGTTCCAAACGGATTACCTCTGACTTTTGAAGAAACAGAAAAAATGAGACTAGCTACAGCAAAAGTGGAGCCAGTAGGAGGAGCCATTAAGGCAACTTCAGAGGAAATATCTGCCAATGTCCGATCACGCAGTGCAACCTTGCGTGTCTGTCAGAGGCTTAAGAGGCTTCAATAAATATGCAAAATTCAACTGCACTTAGAATAAACAGTACTCAACCAGTTGCAGGTAAAGACAAGGATGGTCAGTCTCAAAGACCACAGTTTGGTCGTAGGGCGAATCCTGATATTAAACCTGTTGTTCCTCAGGTAAACAGCCCTGAGGTTGAAACTCGTGTAGATGTTGAACAGATTATTCATGTAAGTGCGCCTTCATTGTCTTTCAATACAGATAATGAAGTATCTTTGATTAGCTACGCATCTTTTCATCCTGAAAAGCAGATTAAATCTCCTAAGATTTTAAAGGAAGTATTTAAGGAATTTTCTAGAAATTTTGTAGCTTACGCTTTAATTATTGCTGTATCAGCTGTTTCAGTAATAAAAGTACATCAGGTTCAAAGAACTCGTGATCTTACAATTCAATATAATGAGGTCAAGCGTTATAATGATACCCTGATGAGAGAGCAGCTGAATCTTCTTGCAACAAGAGAAAACTATACAGAGTATTCGATCATCAGAAACAGAGCAATAAACAAGCTTGGTATGGTTGCAGTTAAGACAGAAGACGAAACAGTAATAGATTTAAGATAGCATGTCACTTATAGAGACCAAATCTGGAAAACTACAGTTAGGTACATTCAGAAAAGCAATAATATGGGGCGTTATAGCGTCCCTATTTGCGTATTTAATAGGCCATCTTTTCTACATGCAGGTTTATGCGCCTGATCGTCTTATCCAGGAAGGCAATAACAGAGTTGTACGTCATTACTCCTATGAACCACCTCGCGGATATATCGTTGATAGAAACGGAAAAATTCTTGCACTTTCAATTCCTGTAAAGGAAGTGAATGCCGATCCGAAAAAACTTCATGAATCTGGTGTTTATCAGGATAAGGCTGCTATGAATCAGCTTGCATCCTTACTCGATATTGATATTAAAGTTCTTTACAAGAAAACCAAAAATCCAAAAAAGAGGTTTGTAAATTTAAAGCATTATCTTGATTTTGATAAAGCTTCATCTGTCAAAGCCATATGCCCAGAAGGTCTCATACTAGTTGATACCTATAAAAGATATTATCCAACCGGTAAAGTGAATGCTCCACTTGTTGGAATTTTAAACGGTGAGGGGGCTGGTATTTATGGCGTGGAGCAGAGCTTTAATTCCTATCTGTCATCTCATGCTCAGTTGGATAAGGCAAATAAGGATAGATACAATCATATCGTAGAGAATCTTGGTACCGTTCAGAAAGGTAATCAGGGTGGCAATCTCATTTTAAGTGTGGATCAAAGACTTCAGGATCTTGCATATCAGAAACTTGAAGAAGCTGTTACAAGCAATGAGGCTGACAGTGGATGTGCTGTTTTGGTTGATGTAAAAACAGGTGAAGTTCTGGCTATGGTTACATCACCTTCTTTTGATCCTAATGATAGAACTCATTTTGATAGCAATAATGCAAAAAACAGAACCATTACAGATACATTTGAGCCAGGTTCAACTCTAAAACCAATAGTTGCACTTGCAGCTCTTGAATCAAAGGCTACAAGCTGGAATGAGGTTTTTGATACAAGACCATTTATCGTAGATGGTAAGACTGTACGTGACTCTCATGCAATGCAGAGCGGAACTTTAAAGGATATCATTCAGTATTCATCAAATACCGGTATGGCAAGACTTTCTATGAGAATAGGACCTCATAAAGTACTTAAGATGGTGGAAAATTTTGGTTTTGGCCATAAGTCAGGAACATATCTTGCAGGCGAAAGCTCTGGAAAACTTAATGCAAACAGATCGTTTTGGTCAAAAATTGATGAAGCTACATTGGGTTTTGGTTATGGTATTTCTGTTACAACAGCACAGTTAGCCTCGGCATATGCAACATTAGCATCAGGCGGTTACAGAAGACCTATCTCTGTATTAAAAACGATAAAACCTCAAGAAGGGGCTCAGATAGTAAATCACCGTCAGATAAAATATATGATGAATGCCCTGGAGACTGTAGTTTCAGAAGGCACAGGTGGAAAGGCTGCTATTGAAAGATATAGAGTAGCAGGTAAAACAGGCACAGCAAAGATTGCAAAATCTGGAGGATACTCTAACGAGTATGTTTCAACATTCGCAGGTTTTGCACCAATCTCCGATCCAAGATTTGCGCTTGTTGTAGTTATTTCTGCACCAAAGGCAGGTCAGTTCTACGGTGGTGTGGTTTCAGGCCCGGTATTCAGAGATGTGATGTCACATGCTCTTCAGATTTATAATATAAAACCTGACAGACAGATAGAAAATTCTCAGCAGTAGGAAAATATGAAAAAATTAGCTGATTTATATAAGTTTTTTGGCAAGACTCCAGAAAATGAGGATGTCTCTGTTGAATTGAATAATCTTGAGATGGATTCAAGACAGATAAAAAAGAATGATGTCTTTGTAGCAGTAAAGGGAACTAAGGTTAATGCCCTTTCTTTTGCAAAAAAAGCTCAGGATTTAGGTGCGGCTGCTATAGTTATTGAGTATACAACAAGGATCCCGACATCATATTTAAAAGATGTAACCATTCCTCTGTTCATTATTCCAAAAAAGAGTTCTCTTGGTGATTTTGCTTCCTGGTTTTATGACGATCCTTCAGACAAGCTTGGCCTTATCGGTATAACAGGAACAAACGGAAAATCCACCATTACCACACTGATTTCGCAGTGGATTGAACTTGCAAACTATGGAAAGTGCGCTGTATTTGGAACATTAGGTTATGGTTTTTTACCTAATCTTAAAAAGAGCGCGAACACAACCATTGATTCTGTAAGACTTCAAAGAGCATTAAGGGATGTTGTAAATGAGCATGCAAGATTTGCAGCTCTTGAGGTATCTTCAATCGGTGTATGCGAAGGTCGTGTTGATTCAGTTCATTTCGTAGCCGGAGCATTTACAAATCTTACAAGAGATCATCTTGATTATCATAAGACCATGGAAAACTATGCAAAGGCAAAAGAAGATTTTCTGAAAATGGTTCCAAAACAGAATGTGATAATCAATATTGATAATGAACAGGGTAGAGCATATTCTCAGAATTTTCCTGGGTTTATAGCTTATTCTTGCAGTTCAGATTTCAATACATATTCAGAGCTTCTAGAATGCTCACGATATGTGTGGATAAGAAACATCAGTTACAAACCACATTCAATTCATCTGGAAATAGAGTCATCATTTGGTACAGGAGAATGTGAAATAGGTCTTCTGGGGCATTTTAATGTTGAAAATTTTGCCTGTGCCTTAGCAACTCTTTTATCTTTGGGATTTGATTTTGACAGACTGTTGCAGTCAGCATCAGATTTAAAACCAATTAAGGGCAGAATGGAGTGCTTTAGTGCACCTGGCAAGCCTCATGTAATTGTTGATTATGCACATACACCAGATGGTGTCGAGCAGGTATTAAGGGGTGTTAGGCAGCATTTCTCAAATGGCCTTGTCTATGTGGTTTTAGGTTGTGGTGGCGACAGAGACAAGGGAAAGCGTCCTATCATGGCTATCAAGGCATCTATCTATGCTGACAGAGCAGTATTTACATCAGATAACCCAAGAACGGAAGATCCAAAGGCAATATTGGATGATATGGCATTAGGTGTTGCTCAGGCTGATAATGTTGTAATGATTGAAGACAGAGAAAAGGCAATTGAATACGCCTTTAGCAAGGCAACAGAGAATGACTGTATTGTGATTGCCGGAAAAGGTCATGAGGATTATCAGATTTTTAAGGATAAAACCATTCACTTTTCTGATAGGGAAATAGCCTGCAGATTATTAGGAGTCAAGTGTGATTAGTTTTTCATTATCAGAACTGTGTATTTTTGCTAACTACAAACTTAGTGGCGAAGACAAGCAAATCAATAAAGTAAGTACAGATTCTCGTGACTGTAAGGATGCACTTTTTGTTGCTCTTGCAGGCGAGCGTTTTGATGGACATGATTTTATTGCAAAGGCTATAGAAAATGGAGCTGTTGCAGTTTTATGTTCAAAGGTTGCAAATAACTTACCAAATGGTATCAGTGCTGTTCTTTGTGATGACACACAAAAGGCACTAGGTTACTGTTCATATCTTGTAAGACGTAAATTCAAAGGTACCATTGCATCACTTACAGGTTCATGCGGTAAAACCACAGTAAAGGAATTTACCAATTCAATTCTGTCAGAAAATGGCAACAGCATGTGCACTTTTGGTAACTTCAACAATGATATTGGTGTGCCATTAACTCTTTTAAGACTTGATAACACCTATGATTTTGCAGTTGTAGAGCAGGGAGCATCTCATCTTTATGATATTGCTCATACATGTGAGTTTTTAAAAGCTGATACAGCCCTTATCAACAATGTAGGTTCAGCTCACATTGAAGGATTTGGCTCTCAAGATGGTGTATATCATGGCAAGTCAGAAATTCTTGATGATGTTTTATCAAGAGGTAAAAAAGCAGTAGTACCATCGGATTCACCTTATGCTGACAGATGGCGTTCAGACTTTGCAGCGGCTTTCAGATCAGGAAATCTTCTGACATTTGGAACAAATGACAATGATTTTGTGAAGGTAAGTTCCATCAAGCAGAATGAGGATTCTCTGTGTTTTGATATTACAACACAAGAGAGCTCCTTTAGCACAACAATGAATGTTATAGGTCTGCACAATGCCTATAATGCAGCTGCAGCCTGTGCTCTTTCACTTATTTCAGGTGCTAAGGATAGAACTTTAAAAACAGGTCTTGAAAAAGCATCTTCTCTTAAAGGCAGACTTACTGTTACAAATCATGCAAATATGACAGTAATAGATGATGCCTATAATGCAAGCTACAACGCAGTAATTGCCGGTATTGATACTTTAAGTGCCTATAAGGGGCATAGAGTACTTGTTTTTGGTGATATGGGTGAGCTAGGTGACAGTGCTGTAAGTTTGCATGAAAAGGTAGGCGAGCATGCTTTGACAAAGGTGGATGAAATTCTGTGTGTAGGAGAACTTTCAAAAAGCACTTGTTCTATAGCAAAACAGATATCAAAACATTTTAAAACCCGAGAAGATCTCGTAAAATATGCACTCACTCTAATAGGCAGATATGAGCATGTGACTTTCCTTGTAAAAGGCTCTCATAGTATGCATATGGATGAAATCGTAGAGAGAATAAATAAATCAGGAGAGAGAACATGCTAGTTCTTTTATCACAGTATCTTGATGAGTATGTCCCATCATTCAGAGTTTTTGACTATTTAACATTCAGAGCTGTAATGTCACTGTTTACAGCTTTAGTAATTTCATTATGCTTTGGACCATATCTGATTAAAAAGCTACAGCTTCTGCATTTTGGTCAGGTAGTAAGAGATGACGGCCCTCAGTCTCATCTTTCAAAAAACGGAACTCCAACAATGGGCGGTGTTCTTATCGTAGGTTCAATAGCAGTTTCAATGCTCCTGTGGTGCCATCTTGATAATACATATGTATGGTATATTCTTGCCACACTTATAGGCTATGCGGCAATTGGTTTTTCAGATGATTATCTGAAAGTTGTTCGCCACGATCCTCATGGACTTAGAGCAAAGTACAAGTACTTCTGGCAGTCAGCTATTGCAATTATTCTTGCATGCTGTATTTACGGCGGTGCAAAGAGTTCTGCTGAAACCACTTTCGTAATACCTTTCTTTAAGGATTTTATGCCTGATTTAGGCTTTATCCTTATTCCTCTTGCCTATTTTGTGCTTACAGGTTCATCAAATGCGGTTAACCTGACAGACGGTCTTGACGGTCTTGCAATTATTACAACAATTACCGTTGCAACAGGACTTGGTATTGTTGCATGGGCAACTTCCAATGCAAACTTTGCAAATTATCTGTATATTCCTTATGTACCAAATGCAACTGAAGTGACAATCGCATGTACAGCAATTGTTGGTGCAGGTTTAGGCTTCCTTTGGTACAACTCATATCCAGCACAGGTATTCATGGGCGATGTAGGTTCATTATCATTAGGTGCTGTTTTAGGTATGATTGCAGTTCTCATCCGTCAGGAAATTCTGCTTTTCATTATGGGCGGTATCTTTGTTTTAGAAACTATTTCTGTAATGCTTCAGGTTGGTTCATACAAGATGAGAGGCAAGCGTATTTTCAGAATGGCTCCTATTCATCATCACTTTGAAAAGGGTGGCTGGCCAGAGCCAAGAGTTATGGCAAGATTCTGGATCATCACAATCGTACTTGTTTTATTAGGCCTTGTAACTCTCAAACTCAGATAAAAAATGAAGGCTATTATGGACACATCATTAAATCAGAAAAAAGTTGCTGTTGTTGGACTTGGAATGTCCAACATTTCTGTTATCAGATATCTGATAAAGCATGATCTCAAAAAGTTTACAGCTTTTGACACAAGACAGAATCCTCCACATATTTCAGATCTGCCTGTAGGTATCGATCTGCATTTAGGTCCTCTGGATAAAGAGGTTCTTGCTACTTATGACATGGTTGTAATAGGACCTGGTATAAGTATCTATCAAGAAGAGATAGCTTATGCAAAGAGCTGTGGTGTTGAAATTGTAGGTGATATTGAACTGTTTGCTAGAGTAGCTAAGGCTCCAATTGTTGGTATCACAGGTTCAAACGGTAAATCAACGGTTACATCTCTTGTTGCTTACATGGCAAATGTAGCAAACATCAAGGTTGGTCTTGGTGGAAATATTGGTATTCCTGTTTTTGACATTCTCTCTGATGATATCGAACTTTATGTTCTTGAACTATCAAGTTTCGAGCTTGAAACATGCGTATCTTTAAAGCTAAAGGCTGCAACCATCCTTAACGTATCAGAGGATCATCTTGATCGTTATCATGGTTCCATTGAAGAGTATGCAATGGCAAAGCAGGTTGCATACCACAACGCACAGAATATCATCATCAACAGACAGGATGAAAGAACAAAGCCAATTTTAAAAGGCGATTACAAGATCAAATCATTTGGCTCTGACTACAAGGAGTATGGTCTTGAAAAAACTATTTTTGCAACATATCTGACTGTTGATTCAAAACGAATCTTAAATGTTAATGAACTTAAGATTTATGGCGAGCACAATTACCTGAATGCACTTGCTTGTATGGCTTTAGCTGACAGTGTTGGAATTGACAGAAAAGCTCAGGTAGAAGCTTTAAGAACATTCACAGGTCTTCCTCACAGATGCCAGCTTGTAAAAGTTTTAAATGACGTAAGCTACTACAATGATTCAAAAGCTACAAATGTTGCATCAACAGAGGCTGCTATTGCAGGTCTTCGTGACCTACACAAGAATGGAATTATTCTGTTAGCTGGTGGTCTTGGTAAAGGGCAGGATTTTACTCCTCTAAAGAAATATCTTGGTAAAGAGATAAGCAAGGTATTCTGTTTTGGAAAAGACAAACAGCAGATCCTTGATTTAAGTTCAGAGTACTGCATCAATGTTGAAACAATGCAGGAGGCTCTAAACAGAAGCAAGGAGATTGCAAGATCTGGTCAGGCTGTGCTCCTATCACCTGCATGTGCATCTTTTGATCAGTTCAAAGGATTTGAACACAGAGGGCAGGTTTTTGTTGAGCTGGTTTCATCACTAGAGTCTTAAGAGGATCTTTTATGGCAATAAAGAGCAGATCAAGTTTTGACAGAGTTATCCTGGTTGATGCTCTTATTCTGATCTGTGTTGGCATTATTGCAATAAGTTCTGCATCTATCATGGAATCAATGATGAAATACGGCGATTCCATGTTTCAGATGAAAAAGCATCTTATATCTGTTGTAATGTCAGTTGTTCTAGCTCTCATTGCACTTACTGTGCAGACAGATTTTTACAAAAAGGCCGCTCCGTACCTTTTTATTCTTGCAATAGTTATGATGATCATGACCTGCATATTCGGTCGAGAAATCAATGGTGCTAAACGATGGTTGTCTTTAGGTTTCATGAATGCTCAACCGTCTGAATTTTTAAAACTGTTTTGGATCCTTTATTTCTCAAGTTTTATTGCAAAAAGAGTAAAAAAGCTATCCGACCCTTTTAAAAAGTTTCTGTCAGATTTTAGTGTTATTCCTGCACTTTTTATAGGAACAATGCTGGGTCTTTGTTATTTGCAGTCTGATCTTGGCTCTGCAACAGTAATTTTGGTTATTACAACAGCAGTATTGTTTGCTGCAGGCCTTGGTCTTAACAAGATGTTTGTTTTCGGTGGCATCGGTGCTGCTGTTTTTGCTCTATTCGTTTTGCCATCTGACTACAGAATGAAAAGAATCACAGCCTTTTTGGATCCATGGAAGGATTCTCAAGGATCTGGATATCAGCTTACTCAGTCACTTATGGCATACGGAAGAGGCGGACTTTTCGGTGAAGGCCTTGGTAACTCTTATCAGAAACTTGGATATATCCCAGAGGCTCATACTGATTTTATTACTGCTGTAATCGGTGAAGAGCTTGGCTTCATCGGTGTGGTAATTCTTATTGCACTTGAGCTGATACTGGTATACAAGGCAATCAGCATTGCATTTAAAATCCTTGGGAACAATGTATGTTTTGAAGGATATGTCGCTTTAGGTATTGGTATATGGTTTTCTCTTCAGACCTTTATCAATGTTGGTGCAGCAACTGCAGCTATCCCAACTAAAGGTCTGACTTTGCCGCTTGTAAGTTATGGTGGCTCATCCTTGATGGTCTGCTCCATAGCTGTAGCTATTTTGCTGCGCATAGACTATCAGTGGAAGTTAGGATTAATTGGAGATGAGAAAATAAATGGAGCTTAAAAGAGTTTTAATAATGGCAGGTGGAACAGGTGGACATGTGTTTCCTGCTCTTGCTATTGCCAAAAAACTTATGGATGAAGGTTGTCAGATCCTATGGCTTGGAACAAGAGGCAGAATGGAAGAACAGCTTGTTCCTAAATACGGCATTGATATTGAATATATCGATGTAAAGGGAATTAGAAAAAATGGAGTAAGAACAAAGTTATCTGCTCCTTTTATGGTTTTAAAGGCTGTACTTCAGGCAAAGAGGGTAATCAAAAAATTCAGACCTCAAGTTGTGCTTGGCATGGGTGGCTATGCCTCAGGTCCTGGTGGTGTTGCAGCCTATTTACAAGGCATTCCTGTAGTATTGCATGAGCAGAATGCAAAGGCTGGACTTACAAACCGTCTTTTATTCAAGATTGCAAAGCGGGCTTTATTAGGTTTCCCCGGTGCTTTTACTGGAAGTAAGGTTACTGTTGTTGGAAATCCTGTAAGAGAGAGTATTGTAAAACTCAATGAGCTTGTAAGAGATTTCACTTTAAATCCTCTTAAGATTTCCATTATCGGAGGTTCTCTTGGTGCAAGAGCACTCAACGAGATTGTGCCTGAGGCTTTAATGAATTTCAAATCAGATTCAATTAAGGTTGTTCATCAGTGCGGAAAAGGAAATTCTGAAAATGTGAAAAAAGCTTATCAGAAAGCAGCATTTGACGTAAGTGTAAGTGATTTTGTTGATGATATGGATGACCTTTATAAGAATACAGATCTTATTATCTGTCGAGCAGGTGCACTTACAGTTGCTGAGGTTACATGCGCAGGTGTTCCTGCCATATTTGTGCCACTTCCAACAGCAGTTGATGATCATCAGTACAAGAATGCAAGCTTCGTTCAGAAAGAAGGTGGTGCTGTAATTTTCAGACAGCACGAACTGACATCAGAGATTCTGTTCAATACAATAAATGATTTGAATAATAACAGAGCAAAACTCGAGCAAATGTCTCAAAACGCAAAACACTGTGCAAAACTCAATGCAACAGAAAAAGCAGTAGAAATTATAAAAGAGTTAGTTTGATAACATGAATACACATACAGAATTATATAACGTGCCATTGATGCACAAAGTAAAGAGAATTCATTTTGTAGGTATCGGCGGTGCCGGTATGTGCGGTATTGCTGAGGTTCTTCGAAACGAAGGTTATGCTGTATCTGGTTCTGATATTGCAGACAGCAAAGTTACACAGCGTCTTAAATCTCTTGGTATTGAGGTATTTATCGGTCATAAGAAATCAAATGTCGATGGTGCTTCTGTAGTTGTAGTTTCATCTGCAATTCACAAAGGAAATCCTGAGGTTGATGCTGCAATTGAACAGCATATTCCTGTAGTAAGAAGAGCTGAAATGCTAGGTGAACTTATGCGCTACCGCTACGGTATTGCTGTTTCAGGAACACATGGCAAGACAACCACAACAAGTCTTATTGCATCTATTTATGCACAGGCAAAACTTGATCCAACCTTTGTTATCGGTGGTCTTTTAAATTCAGCTGGCACCAATGCACGTCTTGGTACTGGAAGATATCTTATTGCAGAGGCTGATGAATCTGATGCATCATTCTTGCATCTTCAGCCAATGATGACTGTTGTAACCAACATAGAAGCTGATCATCTTTCAACCTATGGAGGTGATTTTAACAACCTTGTTAAGACATTTGTTGAATTCCTGCACAACCTTCCATTCTATGGTGTTGCAGTAGTATGCATTGATGATCCAAATGTAAGAAAGATCATTCCTGATATTGGAAGAACAGTTGTTACCTATGGTGAGTCAGAGGATGCAGATTTTAGAGTGACAAACTTTAAAGAAAGCGGTCCACAGTCTACATTCACCATTGTAAGAAAGAACGGACCTTCACTTGATATTACACTTCCTGTTCCTGGTATTCATATGGCAAAGAACGCTGCTGCAGCTGTTGCAGTTGCAATAGAAGAAGGTATCAGCGAGCAAGTGATTATTGATGCTCTCAAGGGCTTCAAGGGGGTTGGCAGAAGATTTCAGAATTATGGTGATTTCATCAATAAATCAGGAAATCACCTTACTCTTGTTGATGATTACGGTCATCATCCAACAGAGGTTCTTGCAACAATCAAGGCTGCAAGACTTGCATATCCTGAAAAAGAGCTTGTTATGGTATTCCAGCCTCATCGTTATACAAGAACAAGAGATCTATATGAAGACTTTGTAAAGATCCTTCAGGAAGTGGATAAACTGATTTTAGTTGAAGTATATCCTGCAGGTGAAGAGCCAATCAATGGTGCTGATGGCAGACATCTTTGCATGTCAATAAGACTTCAGGGTAAAATCGAGCCTCATTTTGTTGAGACTGTAGATGAGGTTCCTGAACTTTTAGAGCGCATTGTTTCTGACGGATCACTTGTGATTACCCAGGGTGCAGGTAATGTGGTTCAGGTTGCAAGAAATCTGAGCAATATCTGGCAGAAAGCATAGTTGTAAGGATTAAAAATGCAGCCAAAGAGGAAAAAAGCACTGTATGTGATATTAGGAATCGTATTCTTGATATTCATAAGCTTTTTACTCTTTAAAGGTGATCAGCTCATAGGCTCATTTTTGTACAATTCAAATGCACTTCCTGTAAGGGCGGTGCATATTGATGGTGTGCTCACTCAGGTTACAAAAAAACAGATTGCAGATATTACAGGCAAAGTCTGTGGTGAAAGAAATATCGCAACCTGTCCTGTAAACGAGCTTAAAAACGAGATCATGAAAGAGCCTTGGATTGCACAGGTGGCAGTAGCAAAACAGATGCCTGATACTATCAAAGTGGCTATTGTTGAGCACGTCCCTTTTGCAATCTGGAATGACAACGGACTTTATGATGCAAAAACAAAGAGCATTTTTTATCCTGACATGTCATCTCTTCACAGAAATTTTGTGAAACTAGGCGCTTATTCTGATGATCTGTGTACAGAAGTCTATGAAACTGCTATAGCATTTGTAAGAAAATTAGATAATTCTCCATATCAGCTTGTTGAGCTAAGACTTGATAATGTCAGAAGTTATACAATTACTCTTGAAAATGGAGTAAGACTGATTATTGGTCGCGATAAAGATCAGGGAATAAAGCGCCTTGACCGATTTATTAGGGCATTTCCAAAAGCTGATGTTGATATAAATGATGTTGATTATATCGATTTAAGGTACGATGTGGGCTTTGCCATTGGCAGAAAATAATTATCAGGAAAGAGATAAAGATGTCGTTATTTAGCAAGAAACAGAATCAGTATCCGGTTGTTGCCTCAAACTCCGGCAATCAAATTTTTGCTCTTGATATCGGATCAAGAAAAATAAGACTTGTTTCAGGTATTGTCGACAATAATAACCTTACAATAACCGTAACCGGTTATCAGGAAATACAAAGTCGCGGTGTAAAAAATGGTACTGTAGCTGATCCTCAGTTGCTTGCAAACACAATTGCAGATCTGATTTCTACTTTCCAGCAGAAGTTCAATGTTGAGATTAAATCCATTGTGACTAATGTATGTGGCTGTTACATAAAATCAGGATCAGGTGAGGGGCAAACCACTGTTCAGAATAATCAGATAACTGCATTTGACAGAAATGCTGCAATCAAGGATGCACAGGATTCTGTAAGTAACATCAATCTCAATGAATACAGCATTGTTCATATCATTCCACAAGAATATGAATCTGGAAGTAACAAGAATCTGATTAATCCTATTGGCCTGTATGCAAGAAAACTGGTAGCAAAGGTTCATTTTATTGCCTGCAACAAGATCTATCTTAAGAATGTCGATATGATTATCAGAAATGTGTCAAATACAATTGAGTCCACCTCAATTGTGTTTGATGGTAATGCTGCTGCATCATTAGTGTTAAGCGATTCTGATAAGGAATTAGGCTGCCTATTGGTAGATATAGGTGCAAGTACAACAACCATCACTTTATTTGCAGAAAGAAACCAGAAACTATCTTTTGGAATCAGCGAGGGCGGTGACTTTATAACCAAGTATATTGCTTCATCACTTAGAATCGATATGCGTGAAGCTGAATATATCAAGATTAAATATGGACAGGCAAATCCAAAACGTCTTGAAAACAGCGATCAGGCATCAGATGATGTAATGTATGAATTAAGACAGACCAATCCATCTTTGCCGGTTATCAGCAGAACAGATCTTTCAAGGCTTATATCTCAGGCTGTATATGAAATGTTCACTTCAATACTGCGTGAGCTTGAGAATAAGATTGATAACAGGGAAAAGAACAAGATTAAGTATAAGTTAGATGCCGGCGTTGTACTAGTAGGCGGTGGTTCACATCTTAAAGATATAGCAAATCTTGTAGAATGGGTGATTTTCAAGAATAATGAAAGCAACAAGTACAGCCAAGTAAAGATTTCACCAAAGGCAAAACTAGGTTTACCAATCGGTGTAAAAGCCTATAACTCAGCCTTAGAGCGTCCAGAGGAATTAAATTATCCAGACAAGGCTGTAGCACTTGGAATAATCAGATCTCATATAGCCGATAATCCAAATCAGTTCTCTAAAACTGATGGAATTGGATACAGTTCAGGTCCAGGTATCGGTTCTAAGATAAATGCAATGAAAAACTGGATAAAAAGAGAAGTATTCTAATAGAATTTTTGAAATTTAGAATATTACGTGAGCTAACACCAAAATTTATCTACATTTACGGACAGTTATGGTAAATATTGGTATTATCAAAAAGATATTAAGTTAAAGTAGGGATAAAATGAGCGATTTTCGTATAGAACAGGTTGGAAATACTGACGAAACCAACACAATAAAGCAGAATCAGGATTGCGTGATCAGAGTATTGGGCATCGGCGGTGGTGGCTGTAATTCACTGCAGCACATGATTAATCAGACAATCAAAGGCGTTGAATTTATTGCCATTAATACTGATTCTCAGGCATTATCAAAGTCAACTTCACCATTAAAGGTTCAGATTGGTGTGAAGTTAACTAATGGTTTAGGTGCAGGCTGTGATCCAAACAAGGGTCGTAAGGCTGCAGAAGAAAGCCGTGAAGATATCAAGAAGTTAATTCAGGGTTCAGACATGGTTTTCATTACTGCAGGTATGGGTGGCGGTACCGGTACAGGTGCTACTCCTATCATTGCAGAAATTGCTAAGGAAACTGGTGCATTAACTGTTGCTGTTGTTACAAAACCATTCAAGTTTGAAGGTAAGCGCAAGATGGTTAATGCTGAATCTGGCATTACTGAGCTTTCAAAGCACGTTGATTCGCTGATTGTTATTGAAAACAACAATCTTTTAAAGAATTTAGGTGCAAATATTTCAATTATCAATGCATTCCAGGCTGCAAATGATATTCTTTTAAATGCTGTTCGTGGAATTACAGATTCTATTACAGATACTGGCTATATCAATCTTGATTTTGCTGATGTTGTAACTGTAATGCGTGGTCGTGGAC
This sequence comes from Succinivibrio faecicola, assembly GCF_019448115.1. GTDB lineage: Bacteria > Pseudomonadota > Gammaproteobacteria > Enterobacterales > Succinivibrionaceae > Succinivibrio > Succinivibrio faecicola. The sequence goes on from NZ_JAGFNY010000010.1 coordinate 38,633, forward strand.
ATGCAGTAATCGGCAATGGTGTAGGTCAGGGTGCAAACTTCGTTCAGGATGCTGTTGATAGAGCAATTCATTCACCTCTTATCGAGCATGTTGATATCAAGTCAGCTGCAGGCTTACTTGCAAATATCAAGGTAAATCCAAACTTCCCAATTATGAAGTTTGAGGAGCTGTGTAATGCTGTTCAGGCATATGCAGATGAAGAAGCTGATTGCAAGATTGGTCTGTACTTTGATGATACTCTAACAGAGGATCAGGCCTCTATTACAATTCTGATTACAGGTATTAGTGCAACCGATCCTAATGTTGCAGCTAAGAAGAAATTCGGTATTCCTCCAACTGAAAGACAGTCTGTAAATCAGGTGGTACCACCTCAGAATACAACTGATTTCTTTGGTTCAATCGGAGCTCAGAATCAGAATATGACCCGTACTGATTCTTCAGTGATTTCAAGTACAGTAAATGATAGTCCATTCAGACAGCAGACCTCATATGCTCAGTCATTTACTTCATCTGACAGCAATACAGCTTTTAGAAGCACTGCAACTCAGACAAATGAGGTTGCTATTGATTCTTTCGGCCGTCAAAGTGCAAAAGAGCAGAATGATGACTTATGGGATCTGCCTCCAATTTTAAGATCAAAGTCTGAATAACAGATCCTTTTTACCGATTTAGATTTGGCCTGAAGCATTTGCTGTCAGGCCTTATTTTTGCAGATGATAAAAAATATCTTACGATAAATGATTATGTTTATACCACATAATAAAAAGTAAAAAGGATATATTATTAAAGTACCCTAAGCAAATATAAGGATTTTATTATGAGTGTTAAGTTTTATAAGTGTAATCACTGTGGCAATATCGTAGCCATGGTAAAGGATTCTGGAGTTAACGTTGTATGCTGCGGCGAAAAAATGCAGGAACTGATCCCTGGAGCAGTTGATGCTGCATTTGAAAAACACGTTCCAGTTGTTGAAGTTAATGCAGATACCATAACTGTAAAGGTTGGTTCTGCACCTCATCCTATGACACCTGAGCATTATATCGAGTTCATTGCAATTGAAACTATGCAGGGTGTTCAGATAAAGTATCTTGATTCTGATTTTGAGGCAGCAGAATACAAGTTTGGTCTAGCAGATGGCGATCACGCGGTTTGTTCATATGCTTACTGCAATCTTCATGGTTTATGGTCTGCAAAGATCTAGAAAAAAATTAGTTTTTGTTTGAAAGTGAAAATATAAAAGGAAGGTCTATCAAGGCTCGGGAGTGAGTCTTGTCAAAAATTAGATCAGCTGCAGTTTTAAAAAAGACTGTAGCTGTGTAAACCTCATAGGATGTCATCAGATCCCACCTACCTTGCAAGCTAAACAATTAGCCTATGTAGCAGAGATCCTTTTGCTTTTGCAAGAGGAGAAGGCAATAGATAACCATGATTATTTATCTTAAAATGCAGGTTTTGAAAAAACATGCTGCTTTAGCAGTGCCAATTGATGAAGGCAGTGTCATCATAGTGCAGATCAGCTAAAACACTAAAGAAGGACTTTTAGTTGCAAGTGCTTTGAATAACAAAGCACACTCTTTAGGCTTTCATGAAAGATGTATAGAACTTGCAAAAATATACTCAACAGGTCGCACTGTTTAATATGATATGAAAAAATCCTTTTCATATTATCAAAAAGTTTGTATTTTAGAGATCGGGTTTTGCTATAACCTGATGTTATTCATGCTCAAGGATGAGTATGAAGCCTATAAAAAGTGCAAGAAGAATTGAAGGCACAGAGCAAAAATTGATATAGTTCAAAACACAATGATAAAGATATAGCCGCTAAAATGACAGAAAAAGGTCATAAGCTGCTAAAAAAGGCTGTAATACTGAAGATGCTCAAAGCTGTAAGACACTTGGTATTATTCATGAAAGAGACATGGAAGAAATATTAACGCCATGATTGTTCAGGAGTATTATGAAAAAAATGTTCTTTAGGTGAATACAGCACCTTCAGAAGCCTGAGGTTGTAACTCAAAACAAATAGGAGCCTGTCAAAATTTGCAAAAAAGGTTCTTAAATGATGATGTAAATTCAAATTTCTTTGCAAAATCAATGACAACCTTAACAAAAAAAGCAAAACGATAGGGCAAATTTTTTTTCTAAAATGTACAATAATAAGTAATTATTGTAATATGCAAAAAAGTCAAAACTTCACGGAGCATTTTATGAGTGACTTACGTATAGATAGCGAATCAATGACTGGTGTTGGTAGCATTACACCATCATCAACCTGTGTTATTCGCGTATTAGGCATCGGTGGTGGCGGTGGCAATACCATTCAGCACATGATCAACAATGATATGAAAGGTGTTGAGTTTATAGCTGTGAACACTGATACACAGGCTTTAGGTAAGTCAACATCTCCACTTAAGGTTCAGATTGGCGTTAAGTTAACAAACGGTCTTGGTGCAGGTTGTGATCCTAACAAGGGTCGTAAGGCTGCAGAAGAGAGCAGAGACGATATCAAGAAGCTTATTCAGGGCTCAGACATGGTATTCATCACAGCTGGTATGGGTGGTGGTACCGGTACTGGTGCAGCACCAATAATTGCTGAGATTGCAAAAGAAACTGGTGCACTTACAGTTGCAGTTGTTACAAAGCCTTTCAATTTTGAAGGCAAGCGTCACATGGTTAATGCTGAATCTGGCATTACCGAACTTTCAAAGCATGTAGACTCATTAATTGTCATCGATAATGATAAGTTACTTAAGAATTTAGGTGCCAACATATCAATCATGACTGCATTCAAGGCTGCAAATGATGTTTTATTAAATGCAGTTAAGGGAATTACCGATGCAATTACAAATCCTGGTTTCATCAACCTCGACTTTGCTGATGTTGTAACCATCATGCGCGGTCGCGGTCATGCTATGATCGGTAACGGTGTAGGTCAGGGTCCTAACTTCGTTGAGGATGCTGTTGATAGAGCAATTCATTCTCCTCTTATCGAGCAGGTTGATATCAAATCAGCTGCAGGTCTGCTTGCTAATGTTAGAGTTAATCCTAACTTCCCAATCAGCAAGTGGGAGGATGTATGTAATGCAATTCAGTCCTATGCTGATGAAGAGGCAGATTGCAAGTTAGGTATGAGCTTTGATGAGACTATTGCCGAAGATCAGGTCTGTGTTACAATTCTTATCACAGGCATCAGTGCAACTGATACAAATCTTGTAGCAAACAAGGCAAGAGATAATCTGCAAAGACAGACTCCAATGGCACAGAGCAGTTTTTACAGAGGTTCTGATTTCTTAGACAAGGTTCGTGAGAGCAGTGCTCCAAGAACCAGTGCACCAATGGAAAATCAGACAAGTCCATTCAGTGCTACATACAATCAGCCTAATACTACAGTTCCATCATTTAGTGCAACTGACAATACTCCAACAGAGGTATCAGTAAATTCGTTTGGAAAGAGTAAGGTTGAAGATAGCGGAAATGATTTATGGGGCGATGATGATATGCCTCCAATTCTCCGCTCTAAGTCAGAATAATCAACAACGCCTGGTTTTATGCCAGGCTTTTTTATAGGTAGAAAATGACAAGAAGAGAAAAAGCTGAAGAAAATTTTATGCAAGGTTACAACTGCAGTCAGTCTCTGGTACTGGCTTTTGCAGATTTAACTGATATGAAAGAAGATGCCTTATTAAAACTTTCCTCTGGTTTTGGTGGAGGAATGGGGCGCTTAAGAGAGGTATGTGGTGCTGTAAGCGGAATGTTTATTATTGCATCTATACTTTTTGGCTATTCTGATCCTAAAGATAAGCAGAAAAAAGACGATTTATATATAAAGATACAGAAGTTAGGCTTAGAACTTGAAAAGACTCGTGGATCAATTGTATGTAGAGAACTCTTGAATCTTGATGTGAAGCATGAACCTCCAGTATCATCAGAGAGAACTGCTAATTTTTATGATGTACGTCCATGTATGAAAATAATTGGTGATGCTGCTGAAATTTTAGAGAACTTTTTAAAAAATAACGGTCTAATAAAATAGAAACGTCTAAGTCTGCAATATATGAATTTTATTAAACTTAGATATAAAAACCGATAAATAAGCCATTTGCATTAAATTAGCAATGTAAAATATTTATATTATTTTTGTTAAAAATGCTTACTGGATCTCAAAAATGATGTACAATTGCACTAATTGAGTTCAGAGGATTAATCATGATCAGACAGCGTACCATTGCAAAACCGGTTTCAATGACAGGTATTGGCCTTCATTCTGGTGCCAAGGTGGAAGTTGAATTTCGTCCAGCACCTGCAAATACAGGCCTTATCTATACAAGAACTGATCTTGAACCGAATGTAACAATGAAGTGTTCTGCAGACTGCGTAAGAGATACTCAGCTTTGTACCGCACTTGTAAACGAAAATGGTGTACGTATCTCTACAGTAGAGCATCTGACTGCTGCTCTAAGTGCACTTGGCATTGATAATCTTTTCATTAATGTTAATGCCCCAGAAATGCCGGTTCTTGATGGTTCAGCTCATCCTTTCATTTATCTGTTCACAACAACAGGTGTAACAGAGCTCCCTGCTCCAAAATCATTTATCAGAGTAAAGCGTAAGGTTAGAGTTGAAAACGAAGGAAAGTGGGCAGAGCTTAATCCATCAAATTCAGGTTTCGATGTTGATCTTCAGATTGATTTTGATCATCCAGCAATGGATAAGGATAAGCAGCATTTTGCAATGCCATTTACTGGTGAGAATTTTGTCCGTCAGGTATCAAGAGCAAGAACATTCTGCTTCATGAGAGATGTTGAGTTTATGCATGCTCACAATCTTGCATTAGGTGGCTCTCTTGAAAATGCAGTAGTTTTAGATGACCGTGGAGTACTTAATCCTGAAGGTCTTCGCTACGAAGATGAGTTTGTTAAGCACAAGCTTTTAGATGCGATTGGCGATCTGTATATGGCTGGCAGAAGCATACTTGGTAGTTTCAAGGCTTATAAGACCGGTCATGATCTGAATAACCGTCTGCTAAGAGCCTTGTTATCAGATCCAGAAAACTACGAGTTAATCGAGTTCTCTGAGGAGTATTCAGAGCAAAAAGGCTCAATTGAGTTTGTTGATTCAAAAAAGTCTATTGCAGCTTTCTAATAGGTTTTACCAGTGTTAACTATCAAATCAGGCTGGATAGAAGGTGTAAGACAGGTTCCTGTCAGTCGTTTTAATAAAAGACCATCACCTCTTGAGATTAGCCTGATTGTAGTACACTGCATTTCTCTTCCGCCAAAGCAGTTTGGCGGTCCTTATGTTGATGATATCTTCACAGGTACCTTAGATCCGAATGCACATCCTTATTTTAAGGACGTAGCACCTCTAGAGGTAAGCACTCATCTGTTTATAAATCGTGCAGGAATAATAACTCAATATGTTTCTTTCCTTGATAGAGCATGGCATGCAGGTCGATCATCTTACAATGGTCACAAAGAGTGCAATGATTACTCAATTGGTATAGAACTTGAGGGATGTGACGATTCAACATACACTAATGATCAATACGAATGTCTTAATGAAGTGATTTCACTTCTAAAGAATACATATCCGGAAATTGGAAACAATATTACCGGCCACAGCGATATTGCACCTGGCAGAAAGACCGATCCTGGTCCTTTCTTTGACTGGGCGCGAGTAAACAATAATAACTGAGGTGTACCTAGCTTATGGCTAACTATTTAAGTAAGTATTATGACATGGTGTCTGAGCGTCAGCGTTTAGGCGTTGAACCATTGGCTCTAAATGCAGAATTCACAAAAGAGTTATGCGAGCTTCTGCTCAACCCACCAGTAGGTTCTGAACAGGAACTGTTAAATCTTATTTCAAACCGAGTAAATCCTGGTGTAGATGAGTCAAGTAAGGTTAAGGCTCAGTTCCTTTATGAAATTGCAAGTGGCAAGAAAGTTAGCATTGTAATTTCAAAGCAGAAGGCTGTTGAGCTTCTTGGCAACATGAAAGGCGGTTTCAACGTTTCTTATCTGATTTCTCTTCTAGAGGATGCTTCTCTTGCAGAGGACGCAAAGAAGGCTTTAGAGAATACACTTCTTATCTATAATGCTTTTGATGATGTAGCTGCACTTGCTAATAAGGGCAACACTACTGCAAAAGAACTTATTAAGTCATGGGCAGAGGCTACCTGGTTTACCTCAAAGAGTGAGTATCCAAAGACTGTAACCTTAACTGTATTCAAGGTTGCAGGCGAAACTAATACTGACGATTTCTCACCTGCTCCTGATGCATGGTCACGTCCTGATATTCCTTTACATGCACTTGCAATGTATAAGATCAGCCGTGATGATTTAAAGGCAGATGTTGAAGGCGTTAAAGGCCCTGTATCAACCATCGAGAATTTAAAGAGCAAGGGCTATCCTTTAATGTTCGTAGGTGACGTTGTTGGTACTGGTTCATCAAGAAAGAGTGCTGCAAATTCTCTAATCTGGCATATCGGTCATGATATTGATGGTGTACCAAACAAGAGAGCTGGCGGTGTTGTAGTAGGTGGCAAGATTGCTCCTATTTTCTATACCACTTTAGAAGATTCTGGCGCTCTACCTATTGAAGCAGATGTAAGCAAATTAAATTCAGGTGATGTTGTTGATCTGAACGTATATAACGGCACTATCGTAAAGCATGGTACTAATGAAGTTCTGTCAACATTTGCTTTAAAGACCAATACCCTTTTAGATGAGGTTAGAGCAGGTGGCCGTATTCCTCTGATTATCGGTAAGGACTTAACTGATAAGGCTCGTAAGTACTTAGGTTTAGGTTCAAGCGAAGTATTTGCTAAGGCAGCTGAAGTTAAGGCTGAAGGTGGATTTACAAGAGCTCAGAAGATTGTTGGTAAGGCTTGCGGCTTAAAAGGCGTTCGTCCAGGTCAGTACTGCCAGCCTGTTATTGCTACAGTAGGTTCACAGGATACAACAGGTCCTATGACTCGTGATGAGCTTATTGATTTGGCATGTCTCAAATTCTCAGCTCCTATGGTAATGCAGTCTTTCTGTCATACAGCGGCATATCCAAAGCCAGTTGATGTGAAGACTCATAATACTTTACCTGAGTTCATGCACAACAGAGGTGGTGTTGCTTTAAGACCAGGTGATGGTGTTATTCATTCATGGTTAAACAGAATGTGTCTGCCAGATACAGTAGGTACCGGTGGTGATTCTCACACCCGTATGCCTCTTGGTATTTCATTTGCTGCAGGTTCAGGTCTAGTAGCTTTCGCTGCTGCAACAGGTATTATGCCTCTTGATATGCCAGAGTCTGTACTAGTTCGTTTCACTGGCAAGAGAAAGCCTGGCATCACATTACGTGATTTAGTACATGCAATCCCATATTTTGCAATTCAGAAAGGCTTGTTAACTGTTGAAAAGAAAGGCAAGAAGAATATCTTCTCAGGTAAGATCATTGAGATTGAAGGTCTTGAGGATTTATCTGTTGAGCATGCATTCGAGCTTGCTGATGCTTCTGCTGAGCGTTCTGCTGCAGCATGCGCAATCAAGTTGTCTCAGACATCTGTTGAGAACTATTTAAAGTCAAATATTGCTTTACTTAAGAAGATGGCTAATGAAGAAGGCTATCAGACTAAAGAAGCTCTATTAAACAGAGCTGCAGCAATGCAATCATGGCTTGATAACCCAGAACTTATCGAAGCTGATCCAGACTGTTCATATGCGGCAGTTCTTGAGATCAACTGCGAGGACATCAAAGAGCCTATTTTATGTGCTCCAAATGATCCTGATGATGCTCGTTTACTTTCAGAAGTTGCAAATACAAAGATTGATGAAGTGTTCATCGGTTCTTGCATGACCAATATTGGTCACTACAGAGCAGCTTCAGAAATCCTAAAGGATATGAAGAGCGAAGCAAAGGTTCGTCTATGGATGACTCCTCCTACAAGAATGGACAGACAGGAATTATCAGATGAAGGTCTGTTAAGCATTCTTGGTAAGGCTGGTACAAGAGTTGAAATTCCAGGATGTTCACTGTGTATGGGTAACCAGGCACGAGTAGCTGATAATGCGACTGTTGTTTCAACCTCTACAAGAAACTTCCCTAACCGTTTAGGTAATGGTGCAAACGTGTTCCTATCTAGTGCAGAGCTTGCTGCTGTTACAGCAAAATTAGGTCATCTGCCAACAGTTGAAGAATACTTTGAAAATACTTCATGCCTTGATGGAAAAGAGGATAAAATCTACTCTTTACTGGATTTTTCAAAGTAATTAGATAACATTAAGTGTCTTTGTAAAGCAGAGTAATGATAATTTTACTCTGCTTTTTTATATTAAGTCACATAATGAAGCTGTATACTAGAGAAATACGGCAGATAGTAAAAACGTTTGCTATAATAGCAATATAATTTGAGAACAAAATTTTATAATTACTTATTTTTAGGAGTAACCCATGAAAGTTGCAGTTCTTGGTGCAGCAGGCGGTATTGGCCAGCCATTATCAATGATTTTAAAGAACAATTTACCAGCTGGCTCAAAGCTTAGCTTATATGATGTAGCACCATTTACACCTGGTGTAGCAACTGACCTTAGCCATATCCCTACAGACGTTGCTGTTGATGGCTATACAGGTGATGATTTAACCAAGGCACTTGAAGGCGCAAATGTAGTTGTAATTCCTGCTGGTGTTGCACGTAAGCCTGGTATGACTCGTGATGATCTGTTCAATATCAATGCTAGCATTATTGCAAACCTGGTTCGCAACTGTGCAAAGACCTGCCCTAAGGCATGCATCTGCATCATTACAAACCCAGTTAACTCAACTGTACCTCTAGCTGCTGAAGTATTAAAGGCTGAGGGGGTATATGACAAGCACCGCTTATTCGGTGTTTCTGCTCTTGACGTATTACGTTCAGAGACTTTCTTAGCTCAGGAATTAGGTATATCTGAGAAGCGTATTCTCGTTCCTGTAATCGGCGGTCACTCAGGTACCACAATCATTCCTTTATTATCAAAGGTTATCGGTTCAGAGAAGATCAGCTCAAAGCGTATCTCTGAGTTAACAACCCGTATTCAGAACGCTGGTACTGAAGTTGTTGAGGCTAAGGCTGGTGCAGGCTCTGCAACCTTATCAATGGCAACTGCTGGTGCACGTTTTGCTCTTAAGGTTGTTGCAGGTTTAATGGGTGAGCCTGGTGTTAACGAGTACTGCTATGTTGAAGGTGGTTCAAAGCATGCTCAGTACTTTGCTCAGAACGTAATCTTCGGCAAGACCGGTTGGAAGAAAGTATGTGACTACGGTAAGGTTTCATCATTCGAGAAGAAGTTAATCGAAGAAGCTATTCCTGAGTTACAGAAGAACATCGATAAGGGTGTTTCTTTCGCTAAGGATTGGTTATCAAAGAACTAATCTACACTGTTTTATTAAAATGGGCCAGGCTGTTTTTGCCTGGCTTATTTTTCGAAAACTATAAATTAGAAGTCTTTTCAAAACTCTTCATTCAAGTTCATAAGCACCATCATTTCGTGCATTTGTCAGTAATCTAAACGAATTTATCAATCTTTCATCGCTATTATTGTTATAAGATCATTTATCTTTTGACAGCAGCTGATTTGTTTTTGTATTGCTGTTATAGCAATGGTTTAACTTTCTTCTATAAGGCATACAGAAAAGAGTATAGATTAAATACAGATAAAAGATAAAAGAAAGAATTTAGGTTTGATTTTGTGTGGATATAAAAAAAGAAGCTTAAGCTTCTTAATGATGGTTGCGGGGGAAGGATTTGAACCAACGACCTTCGGGTTATGAGCCCGACGAGCTACCAGACTGCTCCACCCCGCGTCAAATTGTGGTTGTATGATATACGTAACTGTGCGATCTGTCAAGAAAAATAATATAATTTTTTACATTTTGTAAAAAAATACTTTTATATCAGTAAGTTAAAAACAATAAATTTGCTTATCTTTTTTACAAAAAAGTAAGGCATGCTAAGAGCATGCCCTGGTTTTTTATGAGAAACTGTTTATTACTCGCGTACAGCAGAGAACATTGAATTTTCACCACCGAATGGGTTTGCAACGTAACGCTCAGCATCCCAATCGTTGTCATACTTTGTTGAACCATCAGCAAAAGTATATTTGAATTTGTACTGATATGATGGCTTTTCACCTTCAGCTACAGAAATAGAACCTTTGAAGGTACCGTTCTTCTGTGGCTTTAGTGCTACTGCCTGCCAGCCGTTGTGCTCGCATAACAGATCAATCTTTTCAGCACCCTGTGCAGCTTCTTTCTTTACTGTAAAGGTAACAGTAACCTTATTAGTTTTGGTAAATCTCTTTGAAACGCTCATGTCTACTCCTGTCTTTGTTAAGCACCGATTCAAATATTGGTTTTAACTTTGCAAAACACTGACACGGTACTCTTTTTTACCTCAAGTATATTTTATGATAAAACAAACCGATTTTTTTACTAAATCATTGAAATACTTATATTTCGTTTGTTAAATGTTAATTTGTTCAAGAATTGCACTGGTAATGTGCTAAAAAATTTAAAATTATTTTCATTTAACTAGCTAATAATTAAATAAAAAATTGCGATTTCTATTTATCATAACCAATGAAGAATATTATAACTGACATTTCAGAAAATAAACTCTTTTTTGAACTCTTTTAAATTTGTAAACGTTTTAATAATCTAATTTGTATATTAGTAAAATAAATATAGTAATAAAGCGTGATTGCATCATACAGAATTGTGAATATTAATTATTTTACTGCATATTTCTTCGGATAAGTTCTTGAGTAAAACTGCGACGTATATAAAAACCTCTTGGACGAGTCATAATAATCTGACCTTCCTTTCCCACTGCCTGAGTAAGTGCTGTTCCATCTGCTCCTTTTGGTCTTAACTGAACAATATGACCAATGCGGGCTGTAATGCTTTCAACATTGCCAGTTTTTATAAGCTCATAGAGCTCATCAAAGTCTTTTTTTAATGTTATGAGATCTTCTTTTGTTGGGGTATAGAAAAAATAACCTCTAATATATTTTTCACCATATTCAAGACCTTTTGTACCGTCTGTAAGAATAAAAAGAACTCTTTTAATCTTTGAGTACAGTGGTGAGTTTTCAAAATGCAGATCTCGTACATTAATCAGTGGAGCATGGCAGACAAAAGTTGACTCTAGTGGTTTGAAATTCTGATCTACAGGAAGAGTTTTGAGTTCAAGTCCAAGTTCTGGAAAATCAGGTATTGACTGGTTTTTTGCACTTGCCCCTAATGCCATCTCCAAAAGCTCGCCTACAAATCCCTTTCCCCTTGTGGTACTAACAGGCAGTTTTACGTTTAAATCAGCAGCAATTTCGCTTATGCAAAGACCTGTAATTTTGTTAAGTCTTTCAATTAGTACTTCAAAGCTTTCAGGTGGAGTCTGTGCCATGTTTAACCAATCCTGTTTATATAAAAAAATTCCTAGAAAATGAGATGTTTAGCTTATGTGTATATTATGTCTGTCTGCTATAATAGAACATAGTATTGCCTTTAGGCAAAGTGTATTTTTTTTAACATAAGACTGGGCTGATTTGTGATTGATAGTGATGGATTTAGAGCTAATGTAGGTATTGTAATCTGTAACCGAAAAGGACAGGTACTATGGGCTCGCAGAATCAGACAGAATTCATGGCAGTTTCCTCAAGGTGGTCTTGATGAAGGAGAAAGTCCAGAAGATGCAATGTACCGAGAACTGTATGAAGAACTAGGTCTTTGTAAAAATGATGTAACTGTTCTTGCCAGTACGAAGTTCTGGCTCAAATACAGATTGCCAAAAAGATTGATTCGTTATAACGAGACTCCTGTCTGTGTAGGACAAAAACAGAAATGGTTTTTGCTGACCTTAAATCAGAACCGCTCTGAGCAGATAGAATTCAACAGAAAAGGTCATCCTGAATTTGATGACTGGAGATGGGTAAGCTACTGGTACCCTGTAAGACAGGTCGTTGCTTTTAAACGTGATGTCTACAGAAAGGTTCTAACTGTATTTTCACAGTCTGCTTTGTTTGATGATTCATCAAAGAAAGCAAATCGTAACAGGAAATAAGCAATGGAAGATAAGCAGAATACTTTTCTTGTTTCACTAAGAAGTATTGTACAGGATGTGCAAAGTGCAAGTTCTTTTGACAAGGCTATCAGTATCCTTGTGGAGCGTCTGCGAGATGCTACCAAGGTAGACTGCTGTTCAATTTATCTAATTAACAACAGAAAAACATATTTGAGACTTGAAGCTACTGTAGGTCTTCAAAGGGATTCTGTTGGTAAGGCAACTTTGGCTGTAGGAGAAGGTTTAGTAGGTCTTGTTGCCCAGAAACAAGAGATTGTAAATCTTGCTGATGCACCATCACATCCAAATTTTAAATATCTTCCTGATGTAGGAGAGGATGAATTTTTATCATTCCTTGGTGTTCCTGTAATAAATCAGGGTGAACTGTTAGGTGTTCTTGTAATTCAGTGTAAAGAAAAAAGACTTTTTGGTGAAAGAGAAGAAGCTTTCTTAATCACTCTTTCAGCTCAGATTGCAAGTACGATATCGCTAAACAGATCAACTAAGGAAATAGATGATTTCAACTGCAAGCGATACAAGGGAAAAACAGGTTCAGGCTCTATAGCGATTGCTCAGGCTGTTGTTTGGAAACCACCTGTAACCTTCGATACAATCCATATAATGTATTCTGATGACAAGGAAATACAGTCTGAACTCTTCCACCAGACCATATTCCAGCTTCAGACAGAGATGGATAGAGCAGCTCTTCACCTTCAGGAAAGTTCTCATGAGGCAGCAGCTTCAGGTTATATGTCAAGTTATGGAAGCATGCTTGATGATCTGTCTTTTGAAGATGATGTTGATGAGGAAATTTTTTCTAACGGATATGTAGCAGCCTCTGCTATCAAGGTTGTTGCAACAAGAAGAATAGAAGAGGCTGACAAGAGAGGCGATACTGATAAATCACATGATATAAGAGATTTTGCATCTATTCTTATATCAAGACTTGTTCATCTGTCTCCTACTGAATCAGACATAACATCACCGATCGTTCTTGTGGTAAAAAGCATGCCGGTAGCAATTGTTGCAGAAATCCCAAGAGATAAGGTTGTAGGCTTTGTCTGTGTTGATAATGCTACAAGTTCTCATACCACTATTCTTGCCCGTGACCTTGGAATTCCTGCAGTTATAGATGTAAATCTTGATCTTAACGAAGTTGATGGCAGAACAATTATTGTTGATGGTCAGAATGCTGAAGTTTTAGTTGATCCTATATCAAGTGTTGTTGATGAGTATATGCAGCTAATTTCTCAGACAAGACATCAGCATGAACTGTTTGAGGCTGAAAAATACGAAAAGGGCATTACTCTTGATGGTGAAAGAATCAATATTCAGTTAAATGCAGGTCTTAACAATCAGGATGATGATGATTTGTCTGAACAGACTGATGGTATTGGCCTTTACAGAACAGAAATTGCTTTCATGCTTTGTCAGAATCTACCATCAGAGGAAACACAGCTTGGCTGGTATAAAACTCTTTTAGAGCGCTTTAAAGATAAGCCCGTCTGCATGAGAACACTTGATATTGGCGGTGACAAGGGACTTACATATCTTCCTATTGATGATCAGAATCCTGCTCTTGGATTTAGAGGTATAAGAGTCTGTATTGACCAGCCAAACATTATCAAGACTCAGTTAAAGGCAATGCTTCTTGCAAACAAGGATCTTGGTAATCTTGAGATTATGCTTCCTATGGTATCAAGACTTGAGGAAGTTATAATCGTAAAGCGTATTCTCAACGAATCAATTCATGAGATTGAAGTTGATTTGGGCTGTGCAATCAAGAAACCTCGTTTTGGCGTCATGATTGAGGTTCCATGCATTGCATTTATTATGGAAGAGCTGGCTAAATTATGTGATTTCTTCTCAATTGGTTCTAACGATCTGATACAGTATCTGTTTGCTGCCGATAGATCAAATCCAAAGGTTTCTAAGATATTTGATCCTTTCAATCCAGCTGCAGTACGCTGTTTTAAGTATCTTGCAGATAAAAGTGCACAGGTTGAAAGACCTCTTGCTGTATGCGGTGAAATTGCAGGTTCACCTATGGGAGCACTTATGCTTCTGTCATTAGGTTACAAGACTCTCTCTATGAATTATTCTCAGATTGCTAGAGTCAAGTATATTGTTCGTCATGTAAATCTTGAAGAACTAAAAGAAATCGGAAAAATTGCATTAACTCTTGATTCTCCTGATCAGATAAGAGCTCTATACAGAGAGTATGCAAAGAAAGTAGATCTTGAAAAGATTATTGATCTAAAGAAGTTTAATTAAGGAGCTAACCGTGCAGGTATATTTGGATTTACTAAAAAACATAATGGAAAACGGTGTGGATAGAGAAGACAGAACCGGTACTGGTACTCGTTCTATTTTCGGCACACAGATGCGCTTCAACCTGAACGAAGGCTTTCCTTTGCTTACAACTAAAAAAGTTCATTTAAAATCAATTATTCATGAGCTTTTATGGTTTATTTCAGGCTCAACAAATATCAAGTATCTACAGGAAAATGGTGTAAGAATTTGGAATGAATGGGCTGATGAAAACGGTGATTTAGGTCCGGTATACGGAAAGCAGTGGCGCGATTTTGAAACTCCTGATGGAAGACATATTGATCAGCTTTCAAATGCTATTGATATGATCAAGAATCATCCTGATTCAAGACGAATCATTGTTTGTGCTTGGAACCCATCTGATGTTGACAAGATGGCTCTTCCACCATGCCATACTCTTTATCAGTTCTATGTTGCAAATGGCAAATTATCATGCCAGCTGTATCAGAGAAGTGCTGATATGTTCCTTGGTGTACCATTCAATATTGCAAGCTATTCACTACTTACAATGATGGTAGCTAAAGAATGCAATCTTCAGTTAGGCGATTTTGTGTGGTCTGGTGGCGATACACATATCTACAAGAATCATTTTGAGCAGGTTGAGCTTCAGCTGTCAAGAACCCCAAGAGCATTACCAACAATGGATATTACAAGAAAAGCACCTGATATTTTCTCTTATAAATTTGAGGATTTTGTTTTATCAGGTTACGATCCATATCCTGCAATTAAGGGAGTTGTTTCAGTTTAAATATGGTTACTGTTTCAGGAAAAATTAAATGGCAGTCAAGAAGAGGCATGAGAGAACTTGATTTAATGCTTCTTCCTTTTGTTGAACATGATCTTCAAGAATGTTCTGAGAGTTTCCTTAATGACTATGTTGATCTTCTTGAGGCAACCGATCTGCAACTTGTAAGATGGTTCAACGGTACAGAGCTTGCTGATAGTGAAAGTCGCAGGAAAGTTATTGAGTATATAAAACAGTGCCATGCAAAACGCATTGGCCATGAGGATGTTTAATGGATTTTGCAAGTCTTTGTATTCCAGATTCAGTTCTTCTGAACATTGAAAAAGTAGGTTGGCAGACACCTACACCTATTCAATCTTTGGTTATTCCACGTGCTCTTGAGGGCGCCGATATTCTAGGTGGAGCTCCTACAGGTACAGGAAAGAGTGCAGCATTTCTGATCCCTATTGTTTCAAGATTGTCTTTAGATGATAAAACAGGCATCAGAGCTGTGATTTTAGAGCCAACAAGAGAGCTTGCAATTCAGGTTGCATCTGTATGTGATGAACTTGTTGAGGGAATGAATCTAACTGCAGGAGTTCTTACAGGTGGCTCAAGTAGAGAAATGCAAAGAGAAAATCCTGATTCAATCATAGTTGCAACACCAGGAAGACTCATTGAATATCTTGAAAAAGGCTGGCTCAATACGGAAACTGTTGAAATGTACGTCATTGATGAAGCTGACAGAATGCTTGATATGGGGTTTAGAGATGATGTTGCAAAGATAACAAGAGAGCTTTATAACCGTTTTCAGACCATGCTGTTTTCAGCAACACTTGAAGGATCTGGAATCAATGAATTTGCTTCAATGGTTTTAAATAATCCGATTGAAATCAGAATCGGAACCGGAGGTGAAGCAGATGAGATGTTGCCATCCAACCTTCAGTCTAGAGCCTATTATGCGGCAGGCGATACACAAAAGGTAAAAATTCTTCATCATTTACTGACAACTGTTAAAGGTCGCTCAATTGTGTTCGTTAAAACTAAAGAGAGACTTTCAAAACTGGATGGTACATTAAGACGCGCCGGCTTTAAGGTTGCAACACTGCAAGGTGATATGTCCATGGCCGAAAGAAGAGCTGCTATGAAGCGTTTTTCTGAGGGCAGTGCAGATATTCTTATAGCAACTGATGTTGCAGCAAGAGGTCTTGATATAACTGGAGTTTCTCATGTGTACAACTTTGATATGCCAGCAAATGCTGCAATCTATGTTCACAGAGCAGGACGAACAGCAAGAGCTGGTGCTAGGGGTGTTGTAATCACTTTTGTTCTTGCAGATGAAATAGGATTTCTTGAAAGAATTGAACGCTATACTGAAGTTGATATTGAAAGACGTGCAATCAAGAATATCTGCGCATCTTTCCCTCCAAAAGATGGAGGTCAGAAACATCAGTCTGAAAAGAAACGTTCAAGAGCAAGTACTCAGGGAAAGGGCGGTTTTGACAAGAAAGTCAAAACTGAAGAGAAAAAGCCTCACAAAAAAGATCGTCTAAGAGACAAGAAGAATAAAGGTAAACCGGATTTTGCACTCAAGAGAGCTAAAAAGGCTCAGAAACTTGCACAAAAACAGCAGTAGAGCAAACAAGGAGTTAATATGGCAGTTACAGTTATCAGAAATGCAACATTGCATGTAACTTCTGAAGAATTCGTAGATGTCAGCGCATTTGCAATTTCAGACAGAAAGATTGTTCCGTTTTCACCTTCTCTGCTTGAAGACGGTACTGCTGAAGAAATTGATTTTCAGGGGCTTCATGTTGCTCCAGGTTTAATCGATCTGCTTATTAATGGCTGCAACGGTGTTTCTTTTGCTCAGACTCCTACAGTTGAAACATTAGAGCATATGCGACGTTACCTGACATTGAAAGGTGTGACAACCTTCGTTCCAACTATCATTTCAGGTCCACGTGAAAATCTGTCTAACGCTATTTCTGCCGTCAGTGATTTTATGAACAAACATCCGACTGTCTGTCCTGGCGTACATCTTGAAGGTCCGTTTATTTCTACTAATTTCAAGGGATTTCATCCAAGTGGTTATATAAGACCTTTCTCTGAAGCTGATATGGAGTTTATCAAGGATGCAAGAGAGTGCATTGCCTATATGACAATTGCGCCTGAAGTTGTAAAACCAAAGAATATTGTTGAACTGATATCAAGTAAGGTAAAACTGTCCATTGGTCATACTGCCTGTTCTTATTTTGAAGCTGTACAGTCCTTTAAGGCAGGTATTACTAACGTTACTCATCTGTTTAATGGTATGGCCCCTGCAATTGGCCGTGAGCCTGGCGTGGTTGGAGCTACATTCCATTCAGACAGAGTATTTGCAAGTGTTATTGCAGATGGTCGACATGTACATCCTGCTTTAGTAAAACTTGCAAAGAAGATCCTTGGTAACAGAATGTA
This sequence comes from Succinivibrio faecicola, assembly GCF_019448115.1. Taxonomy (GTDB): domain Bacteria; phylum Pseudomonadota; class Gammaproteobacteria; order Enterobacterales; family Succinivibrionaceae; genus Succinivibrio; species Succinivibrio faecicola. Next base: position 56,236 of record NZ_JAGFNY010000010.1, read on the forward strand.
TATTGTATCAGACAGTCAGTCTGTAACTGGTATGTCAAAAACTCCTCAAACCTTTGTTGCAGGCGGTACTGAAATCTTTGTTGATCAGAAACGTGGCCTTATTGATTCGAAGGGATCTTATGCAGGTACATCAATCAATATGCTGGATGGCATCAAGTTCCTGATAAATCAGTGCGATTTCTCTTTAGATGAGGCTTTAATAGCAGCAAGCTATGCTCCTGCAAAAGCTTTAGGTCTTGATGACTTTGGCTGTATTGAAACAGGTAATATTGCCGATCTGATTGTATTTGATGATGATCTCAAGATTCAGTATGTTGTTCAGAACGGATTTGTAAAGAGTATTGCAGAGTTGATGTAATGGCGAATATTTTAGATAGAATTGCAAGCGAAACAGAATTAACAAAATCAGAAAGAAAACTTGCATCAATCATTCTGAAGAACCCTGCAGCAGTTGTTAATGAGAATATTGCTGATCTTGCAAAAAGAGCTTGTGTGTCAGAACCTTCTGTATGCCGATTCTGTAAGAGATTTGGTGCCGATGGTTTTCCTGCATTCAAGCTTCTTTTAAGTTCACTTGTAAGTTCATCTGATATAAAGAAGGTAGACGGAATAAAATCTGGAGACAGTGTTTCTGATGTGATTTCAAAGTCTATTGGAAAGGCTCGTTCACAGCTGCTCAACCTTGAAAGAAACATTGATGAGTCGTTAATATCAAGAGTTATTGATGTAATAAGCCAGTCAAGAAGACTGATTATTTTAGCTTTAGGTCTTTCTGAGTTCATTGCAAAAGACATTCATTCAAGAATGCTTCAGTTTGGCTTTGTAACTGAAGTATATACAGATAGAATGTCACAGGAATTAGCTGTTGCAACACTTCACTCTTCAGATGTTGCCCTTGTTATTTGCTCAAGTGGCGAACATCCTGATCTGATTAACATTGTAAAATCGGTAAAACAAAATGGTGCTGTAAGTGTAGTACTTACCTCAGATGAGACAAAATTCAAAGATGATGCTTCATTAGTTGTCAGTGTAACAGACAAGATTTCTCCTGATGATGAATCATATTTTGATAATAGAGTATCACTTCTACTGTTAAGTCAGATAATTGTTTCAGGCGTTAGTTTAAGAAGAGCTCTTGCGGTAAATGCAAATAAAGACAAGCTATTATCTGCAAGAAAGAAAATCTACAATACATCTGAAAAAACAGATGCTGTAGAAGAAAAGGTTGAAACAAACTCAAAGAGTGAGACTCAGTCACCAATCACTTCAATTGACTGGTCTCCATATTAGCATTTAGGATTCATTAGTTAGCAGTAATCTTTCTTTAGCTCTGTTTTTTATTGCAGTACAGATAGAAACAGAGCTTCCGCTTTTAATACCTTTTTGGTACGCATTGTATTCAGCATCAGAACTTATTGAATATCCTCTTGATTTTGATGTTTTAACTGTAGCCCCATGAAAATATTGATCTACTGCTTTTAAAATTCTGCCTTTTGTTTGTTCATCAATTTTATATTGTGCAACATTATTATAAATAGAATATAGAAAACCAGCGACAAATCCTTTTTTACTTTGTTCTACATACTTCTTGATATACATATCGATAACAGAATAATTACCAAGAAATGTATCAATCATTTTATCAGCTGTTTTCATATTACTGATTGCTATTGAATTACCTTCTAAAGCTTGATTTAGATTGCAATCAATAATGTCTTTAATTTTGGTTTCCAGAATGTCAAAATCTGATTTTTCTATTTCATCTAATCTTAGCAGTCTATTGATTTCCTTTTTAGGAAGGTCGCAGATCTGAAAAAAAGCTTCTGTTTTAACACCGATCGCATGATTGTTTTTAGCAAAAAGGAAGGCTCTAGATAGTATGACATAGATATATTCACAGCTTTCTAATATATCCTTAGCTCCAAAAAACATTATCTTTTCGAGACTTCGTTTATTTGAAACATAAATGGTCACAACACCGAATGCCTTAGATATGATGGCGCCAATATCGCGATTTATATTTATGGCTTTTAGTCCTTTTATAGGAGTGACTTCTATGAAACTGATATCGTCATCTATTAAAGACTCTTTTTCAATGTTGTATTTCTCCATCAGCTTCTGTGCTCTCAATAGCGCAGTTGCAGCTTCATGAGGATTAGAACTGTTTGAAAGAGCAAGCAGTTTTTTTATCTTTTCAAGTAATTGATCTTTTGTCATAGCATCATATTAAATAAAAATAATCTAGAATTTTACAGTTACCGCTTAAAATCTTTATATTACAACAAGTTAGTTATTTTAACTTGTAGTAATATTTTTAATCAGAAAAAATTTTTTTTTTATTTTTTAGATGCTTTTAAAGCCTCTTTCATGTCTCTGGTGGGGATATACTCGCAATCGAATCTGAGACTGATAAGATCCTGTGTAAAACATCAGTTTTTCAGTTCTGGTAAAACTACCAGTGTAGAGAGCTCTACGTGATGTGAGTTTGGTGATATTCATTTTTTATGTATCAATAAGGGCAGGCTTTTCGTTCATAAGTTCACATCCAAAATTTATCTTCAACTGCTTAACAGCACAAAATTAAAAATCAGTATTTATAAAGCTAAATATATGAATTCGCTATAAAAAACAGGTGAGAATCTTTATTGATAATTATTATGTGTAGTATTTTTTTTAGAATTAGCGAATTATATATACTTACTTTCTTTTTGCTATAAAAAGCTTTTTTTTACGGTGACCAAATGAAACGGACTTTGATCACAGTTTAACCAAGGTTGTAATTCACTTACAATCTGCTTTTTAAA
>NZ_JAGFNY010000011.1 GCF_019448115.1 Succinivibrio faecicola
TACAATAACTGTTAAAGAACACCGCTTAAGCTTGTTGAGCGGTATAAACACGAATTATGCATCCAATGTTTATACTTAGTTCAAAAGTGTGAACTTAGTGCTGATCCATAATTTCGCCATAATCAATATCTCAGAAATAAGATAGTATTTTTCGAAAATTTAGCTTTGAAGAATGTTTTTAGAAAAAAATAATATGATTAAATGATATAATTCTCATTTTGAGTGCAAATAAAAGAGAATAAGACAGTGACTGAGAAAATTAACCTTATGAGTCTTTCTCCAAAAGAACTTGGAGAATTCTTTGTTTCGATTGGAGAAAAATCTTTCCGATCACAGCAGGTATTGCGTTGGATATATCAGTTTGGTGTTACTGAATTTGATGAAATGACCAATATCAATAAGGATCTCAGGGCAAAGCTAAAAGAAATGTGCACCATCAGTGCACCTGAAATAGTATCAGAGCAGGTTGCATCAGATGGAACAACTAAATGGGCTTTGGATATTGGTGATGGCCAGCTAGTTGAAACTGTTTTAATTCCAGAGCCTGACAGAAATACTCTTTGCATTTCCACACAGGTTGGGTGCCCTGTAAAATGCTCATTCTGTAGAACCGGTGCTCAGGGCTTTAACAGAAACCTTACTGTAAATGAAATTATAGGTCAGGTTTTTAGGGCTGCAACAAGAGTTGGATTCAGTCAGAATCAGGAGCAAAAACCAATTTCAAACGTTGTAATGATGGGAATGGGTGAACCATTACTTAATCTTGAAAACGTAATTAAGGTTACAGAGCTTCTTTTAAGCGATTATTCTTTTGCGTTATCAAAAAGAAGAGTAACTATATCAACATCAGGCGTTGCAAATGTACTAAATTCAATTGCAGGAAAACTTGACGTTGCATTAGCTTTATCTCTTCATGCTCCAAATGATGAAATCAGAAATGAACTTGTTCCTATCAACAAGAAATTTCCTATAGCAAAAGTAATGGAGTCTGTAAGAAATTACATCGACAAATCAAATGCTAATTGTGGTCGTGTAACAATTGAATATGTTCTGTTAGATCATGTAAATGACAGTGTTGAAAATGCACATGAACTTGTAAAACTGCTAAGAACAATTCCTTGCAAAATTAATCTTATTCCTTTTAATGAGCACGAATGCAGTGATTACAAAAAGCCATCAAATACCAGAATTGATAAATTCTATAAGGTTTTATTTGATGCTGGATTTACTGTAATAAAAAGAACAACCAGAGGAGATGAAATCTCTGCGGCATGTGGACAGCTTGCAGGTCAGGTAAAAGATAAGCTTGCAAGAAAAAAAATAGAAGCAAAGGTTAATCAGGGCTAAAACATGAGTTCAAAAAAGTTAAGAGCTTTAAGAAACAGACAGGACCGTTATAAAAATCAAAACATATTAAAACATGAGGTAACCGAGCCTTATATGGAAACAAAAAACGAAACATTAAGCGAGATGGAAAAGACACCTAATGAGGAGTCTTTAGGTCAGAATTTAAATGACGTGGTTGAACCTTCACAAGAAGCAAACGAGCAGGTAGCTGCTAGTGCAGATGAAGTAGTACATAATATCAATACAAATGAAGACGAGCAGGATGTACTGGAATCTTCTGATTTTGGCATGATAGAAGATCCTGATGCTGTGCCTGAGAGAACATCTTTAGCTGAAGATGATGTTCCAAGAAGAGCAGGCGCAATTTTAAAGCATGCTAGAGAAAAGTTAGGCCTGTCATTAAACACTGTTTCTCACAAGCTTAATTTAAGAGTTAATTCAGTTGCAGATATTGAGTATGACAGACTAAATCAGTTAACAGCTGTTCCTTTTGTAAGTTCTCATATTGAAAACTATGCAAAGTTACTCAATCTTGATCCAAATTACCTTGTAAATCTATATAAAGAGACTGTACGTTTAAGTGCAATTGAGAAATCAAAGGAAGTGGCTGCAAGAAATAAATCAGCAAAAACAGAGAGCTGGAAGAAATTTGTTGCAATCATATTATCAGTTGCTGCTTTAATAATGGCAGTTTCTGTTGCATATATTGCATTCTCAGGATCTGCTCCAAAGAGCGCAGGTGCTCTTGTAATAGAGGATACAGTAACGCCTGAGATTGAGAAAAATGGTGCTTTAGTTATGGATACAGAGAATTCAAAACTGAAGACAAACATTGTTGAATTACCTGAAAACAACGTAGATTTAAATACTCAGATTGCAAAAGAGCAGGATAAGACTCTTAACTCAAATGAACTAATAAAGAGAAAGAATCAACCTCAGCTATCTGAAAATACAGGTAATGAAGTTGTTGCTCTTACAGTTAAGAATGCTCCTGTTCAGGAAGACGATGCTCCTTTACAGTATGAGGAAGATGCAAATTCCCTAGTGAGTGTAAATATTGATACAGGTTCAACTAGTGTTAAGCAGTCAAACAACTCAGTTTCAAATGACAAGAAAGTTGAGACTGTAAATATTAAGGCAAAGGACACTAAGAAAGCTGACAATACTGCTGAACCTGAGGTTAAAGCCACTGCCGATGAAAAAGTAAAGGAAGTTCGTGAGGTAAAGGTAGAACTTTCATCATCTACTAAAGATATTTCATCTTCAGTAAGACTAGCAACAAAGCGTGATCCTCTTGCAGGCGTAAATAGTGTAACAGTAAAAGTTTCAGGCAATGTTGCCATGAAGATAACCGGTAATGGTAAAACACTAAAGCAGGGAAATTATAAAGCTGGTGATACAGTTGTTGCAGCAGGCTTAATCCCACTTAGAATCTATGTATCAGATTCGTCAAAGATATCTGTAAAGTATGTAGGTGCAAAAGTTAGTGTACCTTCTGCAAAACAGGTTAATTTTGAGCTTCCTAAACAGTAAAGAGATGAATTATGGAATGGAAGGCTCCTAAAATTCAGAGAAGAAAGTCAAGACAGATTACTGTTGGTACTGTAAAAGTTGGAGGAGATGCTCCTATTTCAGTACAATCAATGACATGTACCGATACAATGGACGTTGAAGCAACAGTAAATCAGATCTTAGCATTGGAAAAAGCTGGTGCGGACATCGTTAGAGTGACTGTACCAACATTAGAAGCTACAGATGCTTTTGAAAAGATTGTAAAGCAGGTTCATATCCCTGTAGTCAGTGATATTCATTTTGATTACAGAATTGCGATTGAATGTGCTAAAAAGGGCGCAGCTGCACTTAGAATCAATCCTGGTAATATTGGTTCTCACGAAAAGATTGAAATGGTCTGTCAGGCTGCAAAAGATCACGGCCTTCCTATAAGAGTCGGTGTGAATGCGGGCTCTCTAGATAAGGATCTTTTAGAAAAGTACGGCTCACCTTGTCCAGATGCAATGGTTGAGGCTGCACTTAGAGCTGCGCAGACACTAGATGAGCATAACTTTACTGATTATGCTTTTTCTGTTAAGGCATCAGAACTCAATCTGTGTGTAGCTGCATACAGACAGCTTGCACAAAAGACAGATGCTCCACTGCATCTTGGAATTACTGAGGCTGGCGGTCTTACAGGTGGTACTGTATTATCAGCTATCGGTATTGGCCAGCTTTTACAAGACGGCATTGGTGATACTATAAGGGTTTCTCTTGCAGCTGATCCTGTAGAAGAAATTAAAGTTGGCTGGGCAATCTTAAAGAGTTTACATCTTCGTTCACGTGGTGCAGAAATTGTTGCCTGTCCAACATGCGGTAGAAGAGGAATTGATGTTGTAGCTACAGTCAATGAGCTAGAATCAAGGCTTTCTGATATCCGTCAGAGCATTAAAATCGCAGTAATGGGATGTGTGGTAAATGGTCCTGGTGAGGCTAAACATGCTGATATTGCAGTATGTGGTGCTGCTAAAGGAAATTGTCTGATTTATGAAAACGGTGAGATGATGGGAAAATTCCCATGTTCTCAGGCTGTTCAAATTATTGAAGATCGAGTTAGAGCTCGAGTAAAGTAAAAAAAACAGGGAATATTAAAAAATGGCACAAACAGTTCAGGCTATTAGAGGTATGAACGATCTGCTACCTGAAAATACATCAGTATGGCAGAAGATAGAGAAAGTTATTCGTTCAACTCTAACTTCATACGGCTATCAGGAAGTAAGAATGCCAATCGTTGAAAAGACAAATCTTTTCTGCAGAGCTATTGGTGAAGTTACTGATGTTGTTGAGAAGGAAATGTACTCTTTTGAAGATAGATCAAAAGAGCATTTATCTTTAAGGCCTGAAGGTACAGCTGGCTGTGTTCGTGCATGTATTGAACACAATATGATTTATAACCAGGAACAGAGATTATGGTATATGGGGCCTATGTTCAGACATGAGCGTCCACAAAAAGGCCGTTATCGTCAGTTCCATCAGACCGGTGTAGAGGTATTCGGCCTTACAGGTCCAGATATAGATGCTGAAATTATTGCTCTTACATATTCATTATGGAAGAAGTTTGGTATTGAGAACGATCTTGAACTTCAGATTAACTCTTTAGGTTCATCAGAGGAAAGAGCAGAGTACAAAAAAGCTTTAGTAGCTTTCCTTGAAGCTCATTTTGATGAATTAGATGAGGACTGCAAGAGAAGAACTCATACCAATCCATTAAGAGTTTTAGATACCAAAGATGAAAATGTAGCAGAGCTTTTAAAGAGTGCTCCAAAATTATCAGATTATTTTGGTGAAGAGACAAAAGCTCATTTTGATTCTTTATTATCATATCTTGATAAGTTAGGTATCAAATATACAATCAATCATCGTCTTGTAAGAGGCCTTGATTACTACAATCTGACTGTTTTTGAGTGGGTTACCACAGCACTGGGTGCACAGGGTACTGTATGTGGCGGTGGCCGTTATGATACCCTGGTTGAACAGTTAGGCGGAGCTCCAACCAAGGCTGTAGGTTTTGCTCTTGGTATGGAAAGACTGGTTTTACTGCTTGAAACTTTACAGAAGGTTAAGGCAGATTCAGCAGCAGACGTTTATGTTTTAGGCTCTGGTGAGGGGTGCGAACTTCGTCAGTTACAGGTAAGCTCATTTTTAAGAGATGCTCTTGAAGATGTTAGAGTATTCAACCACTGCGGTGGCGGTAAATTCAAAAAGCAGTTCCAGAGAGCTGATAAATCAGGTGCTAAGGTGGCTGTCATTATCGGTGAAAGTGAAATTGCTAACAATACTGTCACAATTAAAAATATGTGTGACAAGGATTCAGAGCAAAAAGAATATACACTTGAAGAAAGTGTTAAAATAATCAAATCAATTATCAACAAGTAAGGGAAAAACAATGGATGTTTTAACAGATGACCACGAGAGAGAACAAGTCGTTCGTAAATGGTGGTCAGAAAACTGGCTCTCACTGACTGTAGGTGTCGCAATCGCATTATCTGCTATGGTTGGTTATAAGTATTACAATTCATACCAGACTGAAAAAGCTCAGACATATGCATATGAATTAACAGCATTAAAGACAAAACTTGCTTTAAAGCCAACAGAGGCAAAAGCTGAGGTAGAGGCATTCTTAGCAGAGCATAAAGATGTTTATGGTTCTTTACTCTCACTAGAGCTTGCTGCTAATAATGCAGTTGAAGGCAAATATGAAGAAGCTTTAAAGAATGCATCATTTGCAAAAGAAAACGGCGGAAAGTTAATTTCTCCTAATGCAGCAATTATGAAGGCTCATTTATATACTCAGCTTAAGAAGTTTGATGAGGCAACAGCAGAACTTTCTTCTGTTAACTCTGATGCTTATGCTATTGAGAAATATGAACTTGAGGGTGATATTAACCTTGCAAAGGGCGACAAGCAAGCAGCTCTTGCTTCATATAAGAAGGCAATCGAAGAGTGCGAGAGCAAAAAGATTGCAATTAATACTCTCTTGCAGATGAAAGCTGATAGTCTTCGTAAAGATGGCGATACTCCTGCTTTTGAAAGAGCTAGTGCATTAGCTGAAGATATTGCAACTTCTGCATCAACATTCAACAAATAATAAGAATAATAAAAACGAACAAAGGTGGCATTATGATCAAGAACAAGCTTATAACAGCAGCATTAACTGCCGCAATATGCTTGGTAATATCCGGTTGTAGCTCGAATAAGGATTTATTTGAGCCTGTAGAATCTCCAGATGTTGATAATGTGTTTGAACCATTGAATGTATGGTCATATTCAACACAGGGATCTGATGATTTCTTCTCTCAGCTTACTCCGGTTGTTTCTCATTCTGTTATGTATGTTGCAGGAAGAGATGGAAAGATATATGCCATCAATGTTAAGGATGGAAGTAAGCGCTGGAAGATTGATCTTTCAGATGAAGATGAGAATGATAACAAGCGATCAGCTAGACTTTCAGGCGGTGTAGCTACACGTGGCAAGTATATTGCTGTGGGTTCAGAGAATGGCTATCTTTATGTCATGAATCGTAAAGATGGTTCAATCTACTACAAAGCTTTTGTTGGTTCAGAAATCGTAACCAGCCCTGTATTCAATGCATCTGGCGATAAGATCTTTGTTATGGATTCAGTAGGCAGACTATCTGCTTTTTCTCTGACTACAAAAGCAAAGATATGGGAGTCTGGAGATTTATCAGAATCTCTTCATTTAAGAAGTCAGTCAAAACCAGTTGCAGTTGGTGATGAGCTTGTTGTTATTGGCACTGCATCTGGCCGAGTTATGATGCTAAGTCAGCTTGATGGCTTTGTTTTAAATCAGGTTGGTGTTGGTCAGAACAACGGAAGTTCTGATTTGGATAGAATGTCAGATGTATCATCTACTCCTCTGCTAATTGGCTCTGAGATGTATACAACAGCCTATAATTCTGGCTTTGTAAGATATTCACTTGAGAAACAGGCAGTAACAAGCAGACTTTCATATCATTCATCAAAGGATATCGCCTATGACGATAATTATTTTGTACTGACAGGCGATAATGGTCATGTTTACTGTGTCAGACGTTCAGATAACGTTGAGGCATGGGTTAATACTCAGCTTGGATACAGAAATGTTACAGCTCCTGTAATTTATGGAAACTATGCTGTAGTAGGTGACCTTGAAGGTTACGTGTATTTCATGAACCTAAACGATGGTGTTATTGATTCAAAAATCAAAGTATCATCATCACCAATTTACGTAGCTCCATTTATTGTTGGAAACTGTCTTGTTGTATATTCATCAGACGGAAGTGTAGATCTGATCTGTTATGATCCTATTGATATGGTTCAGCCAAAGAAGAGATTCACTGATCTTGAAAAAGTAAGTGGAATTACTTCTGCTCTTATTGCATCAAAGGCAATGACAGAGAATTTAGGAATCGGAACTTCAACTCGTGAAGCTATCGAGCAGCGCCGTGAAGAGGCTCGTAAGCTAGTAGCTCAAATTCAAGCTCAGGAGCGAGCAATTGAAGCTCAGATTCGAGAGTATCAGCGTCAGAAGACTGAGTATGAGAAGCGCGTTGCTGAATATGAAAAGAAGCAGCGTGAAGAACTCAGTGGATACGGTCTAATGCCAAGTGCTGGTGTTAAGTCCGAGGACGATGAGGAATTTATTGAAGTAGAATAAGCCATTATTCTGCTTTATCAAGATGCTCCTGCACCTGCAGGGGCTTTTGTTGATTAATGAAGCTTTAAAAGAACGTATTTTTCTTTTCAGGCTCTAAGTGAGGAATACAATGAAGGTAGTAGCTTTAGTAGGTTGCCCTAATGTGGGTAAATCAACATTTTTTAATAGACTTACTAAAACTAGGGATGCTTTAGTTGCAGATTTTCCTGGTTTGACCCGTGATAGAAAATACGGACGAGCACTTTACGAGGGTAGAGAGTACGTTCTTATTGATACTGGTGGTATTGCTGAAGATGCAAAAAATCAGCCAGAAGAAGTAACAACATCAATGACAAATCAGGCTCTTCTTGCTATTGATGAGTGCGATCTTGTTCTTTTCATGCTTGATGCAAGAGCTGGTATTCTGCCAGGTGACTACTCAGTTGCTGACTATATTCGCCGTTCAGGAAAGAAATGTGCGATTATTGCTAACAAGGTTGATGGCCTTGATCCAGAAACTGCTGGTGCTGAGTTTTATGCTTTAGGTTTAGGTGAGGTTTATCCTACAGCTGTAGCTCATGGTAGAGGTGTTAACAACGTTCTTGAAGATGTTATTGCTCCACTTCTTCGTGAGGATGGTCCTCTTGATTGTGACCTAACTCCAGAGCAGTTAGAGCAAAAGGAAAAAGAGGCTCAGGAAGAAGAGTATAAAGCTTGGGAAGAAGGCTATCAGTTCCTTGAAAATGTTCCTGTTGATATGCAGGCTGGCGGTTATGACTGGTTTGCACACAAAGAAAAAGTAAGAGCTCTACAGAAAGGCGAAGCTGCAGTTGAAGAAAATGCCACACCTTTTGCTGATCTGCCAATTAAATTCGCTATTGTAGGTAAGCCTAATGTTGGTAAGTCTACCTTAACAAACAGACTTTTAGGTGAAGACAGAGTTATTGTTGCTGATCATCCAGGTACTACCCGTGATTCAATTTATATTCCTCTTGAAAGAGAAGGTAAGAAGTATATCGTTATTGATACAGCGGGTGTTAGAAAACGCCGTAAGGTTTCAGAAGCGATTGAGAAGTTCTCAATTGTAAAGACCCTAAAAGCAATTGAAGATGCTAATGTTGTTTTACTTGTTATTGATGCAAGAGCTCATATTACCGATCAGGATCTGTCATTACTTGGTTTCGTTCTTGAATCAGGTAGAGCTTTAGTTATTGCTGTAAACAAGTGGGACGGTCTTGATATGTCAGTTAAAGATGAAATCAAAACTGAGCTTAATGCAAGACTAGGTTTCGTTGATTTTGCAAGAGTACACTTCATTTCTGCTCTACATGGTACAGGCGTTGGTAACTTATATGAATCAATCGATGAGGCTTATGAGGGCGCAACTACAAGACACAGCGCATCAATGCTTAACCGTATTTTAAGAGCTGCAATTGAAGAGCATGAGCCACCAATATCAGGTGGTAGACGAATCAAACTGAAGTTTGCTCATGCCGGTGGTTATAATCCTCCAAGAATTATTATTCACGGTAATAAGGTATCAAAAGTACCTGACTCATATAAAAGATACATTATCAATTGCTACAGAAAATCTCTAAAGATTATGGGCTCACCTGTTATTATTGACTTTAAGGAAGGTGAAAACCCATATGCAAACGAGAAGCCTGCTCAGAAGCGCCAGACACAGTCTCAGATGAGAGCCGAGAAGAAGAAGGCAGCAAATGAGAGAATGTGGGCAAGAGCTGCTAAAAAGCATGATAAGGAAGATCAGAAGGCTATTGCAAAAGCACGTCGTGAAGGCACAGGCCTTGTTCTGAAAAAGCGTCCTAAAAAAACTTCAGAGACAGAAAAGAGCGTAAAACGCAAGTAAAAAAATGAGGAGGCAGATTAGTATCTGGCTCCTCAGAGATTACTATGTGCTATGTTTAAATTATAGGATCGCATAAGCGACAAACAATTACCTTTCTTATACATTTTGATAACCTTCAAAAACTAGTAAAAATAAGTCTGATGTACTTCAAAAAAAAGTACATAACATTGTCATAAATAGATCGTAAAAATACAAATACCAAACTTTTGTAAATAAACTCTGTGAGCAAAATTTGATTTTTTGCGACTTTGGAAACTACAGACAGGACTTAATAATAACTTATTACAAAAGAAAAATTTTGAAACATTCTTTTTACTTTTTATTACGCATTTTTATGAAGAAAATATATACTACATTACAGAAAAATTTAAAGAGACTTAATTATCTTATAAATTAGATAGTTAGGCTTCTTTTTATATAATACGAACTGTCAAAGTCGGGTATAAAACAGGAAAAGGCGTTGCAAAAGACTTAACAAAGGCACAGTTCTTTTATAAGAATGGATGTACTTTAGGAGACAGTCGTGGATGCAATAGCTATAAGCTAATTTCTGATCCTGCTAAATAAGAAAATGACCATTTAAGGTCATTTTCTAATTGAGTAAACTGCTATTGTTATTTATATTTCTTTACGAATTTCTTTAGAGGATCATCATACTTATCCTTCAAATGTCTAATTCTAGGTAATCTAGTTGCAGGAGTTGTAGGATAATCTTTTCCTACTTTTCCTCCCTTATGATACTTTCTGTGTTCACCTAGTGAATAATTTGGCATATGAGAATAAATAGATTTTGTTTCATCTAAGAAGTCTGCGATGACATCCATAATCTTGTGGAATTTCTCTAAACACTGCTTTTCATCTAGTGAATTATAAAGAGTGCGTGCTCCGATTATGAAATATGTCTGCAGTGAACCTTCTAAGCTGTTTCCGATAAAATAAGTCGCTGCATTTGCTCTGAGATAATAATCAATTTCAGAAACGTGTTCCATTAGCTGAATTGCCTCTGTTCTTGAGGAGACTCTTTTACGGATAAGAGAACTGATTTTATCAACAGCGCTATTGAATTCATTCTTATAAAAGATTTCTTCAAAGAATCCTTTTGGTACTTCAATAGGTCCTGTTATTTCATTAACAAGACAGTCAAAAACTTCTGACTTATTAATATTCTGAATATTGTCAAAGTTCAGCTCATATGAGTGCATAGATTTAGCAGAATCGATAAGAGCTCCGTCTGAGCAGTTTACACAACTTACTTCTACCTTCTCTTCATTTTTGAAAATTCTTAAAATAAAATCTATGTTGTGTGCTGATAATTTATAGAAATAGTTACTTTCAACAGTTCCACCAAAGTTTCCAGGCACTATGTTAGTTAACTTGTATACACCTCTTGAGGTCTGGTTTCCGTGTTCTTTATAAGTGGCTGTATACTGAGAGTGCAGAGTATAGTCAGTTCCAATTTTCTTTCCGTTATCAAGACCAAACAGATACAGATTTTTGAATCCTAAATACAGCATGCCTGACACGCCCATATTACCCACAAGAGGATTCATTAGCTGAACGCAACGGATCTTTCTAAACTGTTCAGAAAGAGCAGCCACGTACTTGATAAATGGTTCATCAATTTTTCCAAAAATAGCTGTGTGCTTGAATCTTGCTGTTGTCTTTGGATGTACTACGTCACCTGTCAGAAGGATCATGTCCTGAATAAATTCCTTATCTGGGATCATATCAAGGGATTCTGATATTTCTGGTGTTCTTTCTGTGCAGGCATAGATATCAGGTTTTACACCTGCATGATAGAGAGTTTCAAGAGCAGTACCACAGGCAACGATTATTGCTTTGTCCTGGTTCTTTTTAATAAATTCAATATCATTGTCAAGTGATGGGCCAGAGCCGATAATGAATACAGGCAGTGATGCTAGGTTTTCAGGAAGCTTTGGTTCTTTAAGAACAAATGATTTGCCTGAAAGTATATTGCTTATAGCATGAGATGTACCGAATAGATGGTCATCAAAAAATCCCATAGCAGCATGCATTGATTCGTAGTCTTTAATTAAAATCTCAGCGATTGCTTTGATTTTATTGTTAGAGTAGTGAACAATACCAAGCCATGTTCCTGTTAGGAATCTACCGTGAATATCGTAGAACTTTGTCATGTCCTGATAGAATTTTTCAGGACTCTGACCTAGCATCAAGTGAATTCCTAATTTGTTATCTGATAAGAATTTGAGTAAGTTTGCCCAATCAAATGCATAAAGTGATGCATAGAACATATCAAGATCTGGTTCAACAAGGATTAGATTTGCAACTTCTACTTGCTCGTAGAGGTAGGCAAGTTCATAGCCAAGTCCAACCCCTAGAAGTACACAGTTAGGTACAGATCCGATTTTCTTTGCTGTAATTGAATAATCTCTTTTTACAGATTCATCGATTTGTACAGCTGATTTTAGATATTTGAAATGAAGCTGACCGTATGGATCTTTTTCAATACCGTATCTTGTCTGGGTAATATTGTTATTAGAAATAATATTGGTAATCTGTTTTTTGCAAAGCTCAAATGGGTCAAAAGTTTTGTACAGAATGTCGTTGCTTTCAATGAAAATCAGATTAGGAATTCCATTGTCTGTACAGAAAAATTCCATTGTCTTTTCTGGTTTATAGTTTTTGAAGGTCTTTGCAATGTCAGGCATATATTTTTCAAATGCTTCTATATTTACAGCAAACTGATCAATAAGGTGATCTGCCATTACCTGCTGTTTTTGAGAAAGCTCTTTGATTTTTTCTATATCTGTAAGATCAAGAGACTTTAGATCATGTGCAATGTTGTCTAAATTTGTATTAGGAGAGAATAGGACATCTCTTAACTTACTTGAGCTTTTTTCTGTAAACATTTGAAAACCTGCGTTTTAGAATGAGTTCTTTCTTGTCTGACTGTACTTGTTACTTATGTTATGTCTTTTTTTTACGCTTTTGTACAGCTCTTTTACTCGATTTTGTTCAGTCTGAATGTATTCTTTTTGAGCATTGATATGTTCGTCATATGCCCTTAGAAATTCAATCGCTTCTTTTTGTTCTGCTTCACTAAGATTAGGAATAAGTTCGCAAAGTTCTTTAACAAGAGATTCGTTGATTTCGCCATAATCGAGCGCGAACCCAAGATCCTCCCGTTCTAGCTCTTTGCACAATGCATTTTCTGTCTCAGTAATTTTTCTTATAAGATCGTCAAGTTTACTCATATATTAAATATAACCCTTGGCCATATGAGCATCATGGTTCAGATCAATATCAAGCTGTTCCTGTGTGCGAAGTGACTGAGCTTCTTTTTGTGCATCTACAGAAATACTTTCCCATGCTGCTTTAATTGGAGCAAATGCCTTCATTGCATCATTTACAGCATCTGCTGTAAGTTCAATAGAAGCATCATTAAGTCTCTTTATCATATATGAGTATATCTTATAAAGATTAGTAGCTAATGATTCGCTTTTTGAAAAGTCTAATGTAGACCTCAAATTTTCAATAATTGCGATAGCTGATGAGAGTTTTTTTGACTTTAATAGCAGATCATTTCTTTCAATAGCCCCTTTAGCCTGTGCCATTCTGTCATTAAGCCCCTGAAAGAGCATTTTTGTTACAACATAGGGATCTGCAACAGATAGCTCCGCATTAATGTTGGTTTTTTGATAGGCTTTAAGATTTCTTCCGTACATACATCTCTCCTTGCACAATATTTTTTATATGGCAGAAAATTGCCACACTGATATTTAACTTAGCTATATGCAAGAAGAGTGCCTGTTTTTAATTTTGTGGATTTTCCTGAATGAAAAATACCTTGTGACGTGCCTGTCGGTGCATTCTTGAACTGTGAATAAACTGCTGACGAAGACGTGATCTTTTTGCTGTTGTATTGTTTCTTAACAGTCTGTTTGATTTTTTCACTATTATATCCTCCTATGCCTTAAAGTATATCAGATCATTAAGGTTATGTTCGTTCAAATTTGTAAGATTTCCATTAAGCGAAAGTAATAAAAATTCACATTTAAATAAAGAAAAAAATGCGACGAATGTGGTAAAATAAAAAAATGTTTTTTGAGCAATCGCTCAATATTTCAAACTTCAGTAATATACATACAGGAACAATTCTGATGGATATCATTTTAGGTTCTCCAGCCGTCTCCTCCTTTAGATTAGATAAGATTACCCAGTCTCTTGCAAAAGATGGGATAAAGGTAAGCTCAATTAGCACTCATTATGTTCACCTTGTTGATAGCAAGGAACCATTGAACGATAACGAGCTTGAAGTATTAAAGAAGCTTTTAAGTTACGGTCCTACCAAGGATGTATCCGAGGATAAGGGTGAATTGTTCTTTGTTATACCAAGAGTAGGTACAATTTCTCCTTGGGCTTCAAAGGCAACTGATATTGCTCATAACTGTAGCCTAACCAAGGTATCACGTATCGAGCGCGGTATTGCTTACTACATCGTAAAAGAAAACGGCACATTTACCGAAGATGAAAAGAAGATTGTAAGCGCAAATATTCATGACCGTATGATGGAGAATGTTCTGTTCTCTTTAGAAGATGGTGCTGCATTATTCGGAAAGCAGTCTCCAAAACCATATACAACCGTTGCTTTAACTACAGAAGGTATGGAAGCTTTAAAGAAAGCCAATATTGAACTTGGTTTAGCTTTATCAGAGCCTGAGATGCAGTATCTTCTAGACAGTTTCAAGGTAATCGGTCGTGATCCTACTGATATCGAACTTTATATGTTCGCTCAGATGAATTCAGAGCACTGCCGTCATAAGGTATTCAACGCATCATGGAATATCGATGGCAAACAAGAGGATAAGTCCTTATTCTCAATGATCAGAAACACCTACAATACAACAAGCGATTATGTTCTTTCAGCATACAAGGACAACGCTGCTGTAATGGAAGGTTCAAAGGCCGGCAGATTCTTCCCAGATCAAGACCATGTATGGAAGTATCATGAAGAAGATATGCCTATCTTAATGAAGGTAGAAACTCACAACCATCCAACAGCTATTTCTCCATTCCCAGGTGCTGCAACAGGTTCTGGTGGTGAAATCCGTGATGAAGGAGCAACCGGTGTAGGTTCAAAGCCAAAAGCTGGTATCTGTGGTTTCTCTGTATCAAATCTGAGAATTCCTGGTGCAATTCAGCCATGGGAGCATGATTTTGGTAAGCCTGGTCGTTTAGCTTCAGCTTTACAGATCATGATTGACGGTCCTTTAGGTGGCGCAAGCTTCAACAACGAATTTGGTCGTCCAAACCTTTGCGGTTACTTCAGAACATATGAAGAAGAAGTTACAAGTTTCAATGGTAAGGAAGTAAGAGGTTACCACAAGCCAATTATGTTAGCTGGTGGTTGGGGTAACATCCGTCGTGAGCACATTGTAAAGGATCACATCGATCCAGGTGCAAAGCTGATTGTTCTTGGCGGTCCTGCTATGAATATCGGTTTAGGTGGTGGTGCTGCATCTTCTATGAACTCAGGCGCTTCATCAGAAGATCTAGACTTCGCTTCAGTACAGCGTGGCAACCCAGAAATGCAGCGTCGCTGTCAGGAAGTTATTGATGCATGTTGGGAATTAGGTGATGAAAACCCAATCATGTTTATACACGACGTTGGTGCTGGCGGTCTTTCAAACGCTATGCCTGAACTTGTTTCAGACGGTGGTGTAGGCGGTCGTTTTGATTTACGTAAGATCCCTAATGATGAGCCTGGTATGTCCCCATTGCAGATTTGGTGTAATGAGTCTCAGGAGCGTTATGTTCTAGCTGTTGCTGCTGACAAGTTTGATTTATTCGAGTCATTCTGTAAGCGTGAGCGTGCTCAGTATGCTGTTATTGGTGAGGCTACTAAGGAGCGTAGAGTTGTTCTTGAGGATCCATACTTCAATAACAAGCCAATCGATTTACCTTTAGATGTTCTTTTAGGTAAGCCACCTCGTATGCACAGAGATGTTGTAACCTTAAAGCAGAATTCACCAGAGATTAACCTTGATGGTATTACTCCTCTTGAGGCTGCAAAACGTGTTCTGTCATTACCTACCGTTGCAGAAAAGACCTTCTTAATTACCATCGGTGACCGTTCAGTTACTGGTTTGGTTGCTCGTGATCAGATGGTTGGTCCATGGCAGGTTCCTGTATCAGATGTTGCTGTAACTGCAGCTTCATATGATTCTTACCACGGTGAGGCTGGTGCTGTAGGTGAAAGAACTCCTGTTGCTCTATTAAATCACGGTGCATCTGCAAGATTAGCTGTTGCAGAGGCTATTACCAATATCGCTGCTGCTGATATTGGCGAGCTTAAGAGAGTAAAATTATCTGCTAACTGGATGGCTCCTACAGGACATCCAGGTGAGGATGCAGGCTTATTTGAGGCTGTAAAGACTGTTGGTATGGAAATCTGCCCTCAGCTTGGCATTACCATCCCAGTAGGTAAAGACTCTATGTCTATGAAGACAACATGGGAAGAGAACGGCGAAAAGAAGAGCGTAACAGCTCCTTTATCTTTAATTATTTCTTCTTTTGCTCGTGTTGAGGACATCAGAAAGACATTAACTCCAGTTTTAAGAACAGATAAGGGTGATACAACACTTATCTATATCACCTTAGGTGAAAGACAGAATCGTCTTGGTGGTTCAGCTTTAGCTCAGGTATATCGTCAGTTAGGTTCTAAGTGCCCTGATCTTGATGTTCCTGTACGTCTAAAGGGGCTGTTTGATTCTATTCAGTTCCTGAACAGAAAAGACTTACTACTTGCATATCATGATATTTCTGATGGTGGTTTATTCACTACAATCTGTGAAATGTCATTTGCAGGACATACAGGTGTTAGCGTACGTCTTGATAACCTTGGTGAATATGATATTCCAGCTCTGTTTGCAGAAGAAATCGGTGCTGTAATTCAGGTTAAGACTGATGATGCTGAAACAGTTATGAACATCCTTTCAGGTCACGGTCTTGCAAACTGCATTTTTGAGATCGGTTCATTACGTTCTGATGACAGAATCGTATTCACACGAGATGGTAATGATGTTATCAACGAGCCTCGTCAGATGTTCCGTAAGATCTGGGCTCAGACAACCTATCAGATGCAATCTCTTCGTGATAACCCAGATTGTGCTCGTCAGGAATATGAAGCTAAGGATGAGTCAAACGATCGCGGTCTGTTTGCTGAGCTTACCTTCGATATCAATGAGGATGTTGCAGCTCCATATATCAGCAAGGGAATTGCACCTAAGGTTGCAATCCTTCGTGAACAGGGTGTAAATTCACACGGTGAAATGGCAGCAGCCTTCAATCGTGCTGGCTTCACCTGCGTTGATGTTCATATGTCAGATGTATTATCAGGAAGAGTAAAACTAGATGACTTCAAGGGCTTTGCAGCATGCGGTGGCTTCAGCTACGGTGACGTTTTAGGTGCTGGTGAGGGCTGGGCTAAGTCAATTCTGTTTAACTCAACTGCAGCAGATGAGTTCTCCAAATTCTTCAACCGTAAAGATACCTTTGCTTTAGGTGTATGTAACGGCTGCCAGATGATGTCAACTCTAGCCCCATTAATTCCTGGTGCTGATAACTGGCCAAGATTTGTTACTAACCTGTCAGAGCGTTTTGAGGCACGTTTTGTTGAAGTTGAGATTCAGGATTCTCCTTCAGTTCTGTTTGCAGGTATGAAAGGTTCTAAGTTACCTATCGTTGTTTCACACGGTGAAGGTCGCGCAGAGTTTAAGAATGCAGAGCATTTAGCAAATCTTGAAAAGTCAGGCTTAATTGCAGTTCGTTATATTGACCATGATGGCAAGACAACAGAGCAATATCCATTAAATCCTAATGGTTCCCCAAATGGTATTACCTCTGTAACTAATACCGATGGTAGATTTACCATTTTAATGCCTCATCCTGAGCGAGTAATGCGCACAGTTGCTAACTCATATCACCCAGACAACTGGGGTGAAGATAGCCCATGGGTAAGACTATTCAGAAACGCTAGAGTATTTGTAGGCTAATACCTATAGTCTCAAAGTTTAAAAAAGGGACAATTGTCCCTTTTTTTTGTGAGTTTTGTTCTGGCAAAAATTAAATTTTTCTGATTGTGTTACCTTAGACTTTTCATATACATTCATCATACTTTAAGTTGGACAATCTATGATTGATTTTATTACAAACCCCATAATCATATCAGTATTGATACTATGCATTCTTTGCTTGTTCAGAGTTAATGTGCTCCTATCTTTGCTTGTTTCTGCTATTGCAGGTGGCATTGCAGGTCACTTATCTGTCAGTGATGTTATGAACAGTTTAGTTGGTGGAATGGGGGGAAATTCAGAGACTGCTCTTAGCTATATCCTTCTTGGTGCTTTTGCTGTTGCAGTAAATAAAAACGGTCTTGCCGATCTGATTTCAAAGAAGATTGCATTGATGATTACATCAAAGAAATTTGTTCTTATCTGGATCTTTGTTGCAATGGCTGTAATGTCTCAGAATCTGATACCTGTGCATATTGCTTTCATACCTATTCTTGTACCACCACTGCTTACTTTGATGAATAAAATGAAATTAGACAGAAGATCAGTTGCCTGTGCTTTGGCATTTGGTCTTAAAGCACCTTACATTGCTCTTCCTGCTGGTTTCGGTCTTATATTCCAGGGGCTTATTGCAGACAATATGACCTCATGTGGTGTTGAGGTAAAGACTCAGGATATCTGGACATATACCTGGATTTTAGGTGTAGGTATGTTTGTAGCTTTATTGATTGCAATTTATTTTTCATATTTAAAGAGCAGAACATACCAGGTTTTAGCAAATGCCCCTCTGTTAGAAAATATCAATAAAGAGGATTTAAGATTTAATAAATCCCATTATGTTACTATGTTGTCTGCAGTTGTAACTTTAATTGTTCAGTTGGCATCAGGATCACTTCCATTAGGTGCTCTTTGTGGTCTTACAATCCTGTTCTCATTTAGAGCAATACTCTTTAAAAATATGGATTCACTGATCAGTGATGGTATCTATCTGATGGGCTATATTGCTTTTGTTATGCTTGTAGCTGCAGGTTTTGCATCCGTAATGAAGGCAACTGGTGGTGTAGATGCACTTGTAAATTCAATTGTTCCTTACATGAAAGGAAGCAAAATTACTGCAACTATACTTATGATGGTTGTAGGTCTGTTTATCACAATGGGCATTGGCACCTCATTTGGTACTATTCCAATTTTAACCATGCTTTACATTCCAATCTGTGTAAGTATGTCTTTTTCAGTTCCTTCTATGGTTATCGTAATTGCTGCAGCTGCAGCTTTAGGTGATGCAGGCTCTCCAGCCTCTGATACAACCTTAGGACCAACCTCTGGTCTTAATGCTGATGGCCAGCATGATCATATTAAGGATACCTGTATTCCTACATTCATCCACTACAATACAGCTCTGTTTATTGTTGCAGTCTTAACTGTAGCAATTCTTGGATAAATCTATATAGCAGCAGTTAGTCACTGCTGCTTTCAATCTAATTCAAAATAGCGTCAGTAAACTGTCATAAGATCTATTGCTTATATCTAACATGCTGATATATAAGCAAAAGTACAATATGGCATGAAAGTTGAATATTTCCTGTAAAGAATAAAATGGAGTAAATATCATGACTGACGTAAAAGATACTCAACTTGATTTATACAAGGAAATTGTTGAAAAAGAGCCTGCAGCAATTATTGTTTTAGATTCAAACGGCATTATCAGTGTTGCAAATCAGTCTGCTTTGAGTATGCTCAATCAGGATACTCTAGTTGGTCGTAAATGGTATGAGGTTATTCAGGAAGTTTTCAGACCTCAAAAAGATGACGGTCAGGAGGTTTCTACAAAAGACGGTAAGCGTCTTCAGGTCTCAACTAAGCCTTTATCAAGCGGTCAGTTAGTTGAAATGACCGATCAGACTGCAACAAGAGAACTTACCGATAAACTCAATCATATGGAAAGACTTTCATCTTTAGGTAAGATGGCAGCATCTCTTGCTCATCAGATTAGAACTCCTTTATCTGCAGCTATTCTATATGCTGCAAATTTAGGCAATTCAAAACTTCCTGCTCAATCAAGAGCATTATTTCAAAAGAAACTTATGTCCAGACTTGAGGCATTAGAAGCTCAGGTAAGTGATATTCTCATGTATGCAAGATCAGGCGAGCAGTCAGTCAAGTGTCTTGATGCTGTTGATATTGTTGAAGGTGTAACTTCATCTGTAGCATCAGTAATTGAGAAAAGTGGTGCAACACTTACTTCAAATATCGGTCCAAGACCTATGAAGATCTTAGGAAATGTGACAGCTTTAAACGGGGCAATTACAAATTTAGTGACAAATGCCATTGAAGCTGGAGCAAAAAACGTTAATATAACACTAGAGGCTGATGTTGCTAATGTTATCATAAGTGTTTGCAATGACGGCCCTGTAATTCCGAATAATGTATGTGAAAAGATATTCGAGCCATTCTATACAACAAAGAGTAATGGTACAGGTTTAGGATTAGCTGTTGTAGCTGCAGTTGCAAAAGTACATCAGGGAAGTATTAAAGTTAAATCTGATGAAAGTGGAACTGTATTTACAATGATAATTCCTAAATATGATGGCATAAATGAGCCAACTGTATCATTAGCAGATGAGAATAGATCTGTGGCTTGAAAGAAAGATAATTAGGATATCAAATGAGTAATAGCCAGATTCTAATCGTTGATGATGACAGCCAGTTAAGAGAAGCGATTGTCGATACACTAATGCTTACAGGTTATGTATGCCTTGAGGCTGATGGTGGTGAACAGGCTTTAGATATCCTATCTAAACAGAAAGTTGATATGGTTATATCTGATATCCAGATGGGTGGAATGGATGGCCATACTTTACTCAATACAATTCATGAAAAGTACGCAAATCTTCCTGTACTTTTAATGACAGCATATGCAAATATCAATGGCGCTGTAAGAGCAATGCGAGAAGGTGCTATTGATTATCTTGCAAAACCATTTGCTCCAGAGGTTCTATTAAATCAGGTTTCAAGATATGTTCCTGTAAGCAAGCAGATAAAAGGACAACCAGTTTTTGCTGATCCTGCAACAAAAGAGTTGCTCTCTATGGCTGCAAAGGTAGCATCAACAGATGCAACAGTTATGATTACAGGTCCTTCAGGATCTGGTAAGGAAGTTTTATCACGATATGTTCATGACAATTCTCCAAGATCTCAGGGGCCTTTTGTAGCAATCAACTGTGCAGCAATTCCAGATTCTATGCTTGAGGCGACCTTATTCGGATATGAAAAAGGTGCATTTACAGGTGCAGTTCAGGCCTGTCCAGGTAAATTTGAACAGGCTCAGGGCGGTACAATATTACTAGATGAAATAACTGAGATGGATCTAGGGCTACAGGCAAAACTTCTTCGTGTTTTACAGGAAAAGGAAGTTGAAAGATTAGGCTCTAGAAAAACAATTGCTCTTGATGTTCGTGTTATTGCTACATCAAACAGAGATTTAAAACAGGCTGTTGCAGAGAAGAAATTCAGAGAGGATTTATATTATAGACTTAATGTATTTCCTCTAAGATGGTTACCTTTGTGTAAGCGACCATTGGATATCGAGCCTATTGCAGAGTATCTTTTATCAAAGCATGCTAAAGAATCATCACTTGCAATACCAAAACTCAATGATAAGGCAAGAACCAAGCTGCTTTCATATTCATGGCCAGGAAATGTTCGTGAACTTGATAATGTAATGCAAAGAGCCTTAATTCTAGCTTCTAATGGCATTGTTGATGACAGTTGCATTATTCTTGATGAGAACGCTCTTGATGATATATATCAGTCGGGAGCTGATGATGGATTTGTTTCACCATCCATCAATGTACTTCAGGAAAATGACGATTCACAAGATTGTGAAAGCATTGACGATCCTGTTAGAAACCAGAAGATACCATCTGATCTTGGTGGGGAGCTCAAACAGCAAGAATATCAGATTATTCTTGATGCTTTAATTGAATGCAGAGGTTCAAGAACGGATGTAGCTCAAAGACTTGGCATTTCCCCAAGAACATTAAGATACAAGATTGCCAAGATGCGCGAACTTGGCATGATAATTCCTTCATAATCTAATTTCATTTAATTGAATTTTTTAACTATCTGTCTAAAATAGTAGACAGATAGTTAATATTAAACAGATATATAGAAGCTGAAAAATGAGAGTTCCTGCCCTTCAAAAAGCACTGATTATTCTTGAAACACTCCAAAAACACCGTCGCTGTACTATATCTGATCTGATTTCCTATACAGATTTGCCAAGAAGCTCAGTATATGTATTAGTTGATGATATGATTAAATTGAGACTTATCAGGCAGAATTCCGATAAATCAATCCAGCTTTGGATGAAACTCGTTTCTCTTGGAAACTCAGCTTCAGCATCATTAGATTTAAACGAGCTTATTTCCCCTTACCTTGACAGACTCATATCATCTATTGACTGTATAGCTGTCAATTTTGGAATTATGGATGATGACAAAGCTTACTGTTCTTTGAATATTTCATCACCAAATTCATCTGTTAGAATTAATTCAAGAGTGGGATCTGAAGTTTCCTTACTTCATTCAGCACTTGGAAAATGTCTTCTTGCCTATTCATCAAGTTCAAGGCGTGAACAGATTATAAACTCTCTTGATTATTCAAGAGCTACAGCCAATTCTATTGCAACTCCTGAGGCCTTAAGAAAGGAGCTTGCAGTTATTCATAACAGAGGTTATGCCTTTGATAATGGTGAAGAGAATCTTGATATTAGAAGTGTCAGTGCTCCAATTCTTGATTTTGACAATCATCTAATAGGCGCGATTTCAACGATAGGAACTACAAGAAAATTCTCAAAAGATGCATTGCCATCAATTATTGATAAGATAAAGTTAGTGACTATGCAGATAAAGAGTGATCTTATGATTTAGATGGCAGCCCCAGTAGGAATCGAACCTGCAACTAGCCCTTAGGAGGGGCTTATTATATCCATTTAACTATGGGGCCGCACGGCAAACATTATAACAGTAAAATATTTTGATACAACATAAAAAAACTACTGAACGGTTACTACATCATTGATGTTTATATTTAGAACATTGTTCTGAAGATCAGCTGGCTTTAACTTTGATGCATTAGGATAAATTGATACTGCTTTGTATGTTCCTGCTGCATCTTCATAACTTTCATATTCTTTTCCTGTTGTAGTCTGAACAGATGTTCTTTGAACAACAGTAAATTCAGTATTCTTTGTAATACCGTTATTCTTACCTATGTTAATAATAATATCATCGCCATCTATATCAATTACCTTGGCACTGACAGGTGCACACTGTATTTCATAACTGATATCCTTTGCTGCATCCTTTAAAAGACCATACATTCTCTGACCATAGGCTGTGCTCTTGAAGTTATTTCCCTTTATATCAATATAGTCTGACTGAGCATAAGGCCAGTCAGCCTCCATCTGATAATTTTGATGGAATACGAGCTCATCATTTATGGCATCATAAATGTCAATGTCAAAATTCAGTGATCTAGTATCACTGAATAAAAGATTAGTAAGTAAATTGTTTCCAACCTTTGATACAGCAACAGAATTTATAGTTCCAATAAGAACATACTGAGCATTTTCACGGCTTGCTATACTTGTCAGATTCTTAAATACGAATGAATTATCAACTTCTTTTGAATAATCCTTAGGAAGATTTATATTAAGAGGTGTTTTTACATTAACAGTTTTAATCATTCTTAGGTTTTCATGAAACTGCTTTGTTATGATTTTTTCAATTCCCTCAATTCCCATGCTTCCCTGATAGGCCTGAGAATCTGAATATTTGAATGCTACAGGAATCATTGTCTTTTTTATATTTGCAACAGAGCATCCTTTTTTTACCTGGTTCTCATTAATAAAAGCTTTAATATTTACAGTAACTCTGTGAAAAGATGTTTGTTCATTTAACACCACAAGCCTTTTAATTGGAGATGTGCTTTTTATGGAGAAACTGTCTTTTTGCATAACACCGTTCTTAAAAGACTCTTCAATATGAACACTTGCACCAGACTGAAGGATTATATTTCGTATTGCATCATTTACAGCCGCATTTCTGTCTTCACCTTCACCTGTTGCTGAATACCATTTTGCATTTGCCTGAACTGATGAAAAGGCTAGAATCAAAGGCAGTGCGAATTTGATAAAAGTCATTTTTTTCATGATGTCACCTGTGTGTTGGTATTTTGTCATTGGCACAACTCTTGCATAATTTGAACCAAGATTGCGAAAAAAGTTAAAAAAATAACTTTTAAGCAGAAATAACCGATTTATTTGATTATACAGACAAAAGAAGGTCAGGATGGAGAGAAAAATTTTAAATATGTTAGCCATAACAGCAACTGCGCTGTTAGTTGGCTGTACGGCAAATCCTGCCCCAAGTGGCAAAGCTGATAATTCTGTACATGTTCAGAGCACAGCTTCAAATGTCTACAATCAGCAGGGTATGGAAATAAGTAAAATCGTATCGTCTATGGCAGATACACTGCATACAACTTTAATCAATGATCTTAGAAAAGATCTTGTTTACAGTGACGATCCTAATGCCCCAGCTCCAACTTATTCTATTCCAAAGGTAGCAATCACCTCATTTGTTGATACTGATACATATGAGAATTCAGGTTATCTTGGAAAAGCTGTGGCTGAGATGTTTGTCCATGAGCTTGACAGAAGAGGTATTGGAGTCTTTGAGTACAAACTGACAGGTGCCATTACCATTACCAAAGATGGCGAATTTGTATTCTCAAGAGACTGGAAGAAAGTTGCAAGAAAGGCAATGGTTAAACATATTCTTGCGGGTACTCTGACTAGAAATGACAAGGGCATTGTGCTGTTGGGCAGAATCATAAATATGCAGACTCAGACTGTAGTTGGTTCAACCACAGGTTTTATTCCATATGAGAAACTACCATACTGTTACAGAACTGCAAAAAAGGACTGTCAGCTTTATGGCGTTAGCTCATATCTGTATGATCCAGGCTCACTTGTAGTTCCTAATGGAAAGAAAAGTGTAATTGTAGATAGAGTTACAAAAAGAACAGTTGTTTCTTCTGCAAGCTACACTGTAGATAAAAGAACAAAAGAGCAAATAGAAAAACAAAAAGAAAAAGATTTTAAGGATAATTATTACAGCGTTGATTTAAAGGAATTCAATTCTAAATACTATCCAAAGGGTGCAGAGGTTCCTGCAACATCAGCAGGCAACTATCAGCACTATATGTATAACAAGGAAAAATCCTTCTTAGGTAGCGCAAATAATGGAGATTCTCCTGTAATTTATCCTGCAGAAACTTATAAATATTCTGGAAAGCTGGTACGAGATGTGCATGATAAAAGTCAGTATTCTCGTACGAATGACTAGGAGAGATTATGAAAAGCCTTAATCTGATTATTATAAGCGTTATGGCAATTTGTCTAACATCTTGTTCTTCAACAAGTTTTTTAGGTAATTACAGTAACATTTTAATAAACAATGATGGTGTGTCACGTCCATCTGAATTTCCTGTTTTAAGAGCAACTGGCTATGCGTCAATTTCCAGACAGTCAGGTGCAACAAAAGAATTAAAACAGATTAAGGCTATGAGAGCCTCAAAGCTTGAAGCATACAGGGAGCTTGCAGAGCAGGTTAATGGCATCTACCTTCAGTCAAACAGTAGTGTAAATTCAAATACTGTAGAGCATAACAGTAGCCTCAAGGCAACAATAGATGGTTATGTACATGGTGCAAGAGTTCTAAGACAGTATCCAATCGGAGATACATATGCAACAGAATTAGAACTTGATACTAAGATTATCTATGATCTGTATGATATTAGAGGCGCACTGTAAGGAGAAATAATATGACTGAATCAAGAAAATTTGTATTTAATAAGGTTAATGTTACAAAAAATAACGATGTTGAGCCTCTAAAGTATTATCTTGATCTGCAGGAGAGTATTTTAGACAAGCTAACTCGTGTAATTCAGTCTGAATATGAAGCTCTTAGAGACAGAATGGTTGCTAGACTTTCTGAATTATCATCAGCAAAATCTGATCTAATGCTTAAGCTTCAGTCAAACGATCAGAAAATCAAGCTCCATCCTGATGTTGATAAATTAAAAACTGAATTTGCAGCAAATGTTCTTATACTCAAGGATAAGCTTAAAAAATGCAAGTTCAGAAATGAAGTAAACGGAAGACTGATTGTAATGAATATGCAAGCTTCAAATAAGCTCAAGGCTGTTCTTATGGAGGCTAGAGATGCAACCACAAGAAACATGACCTACAATGCCAAGGGATCTGCCAGTGCAAAAGGTCCATCAAGATTGTCAATCTCTGCTTAAAAAATATTTTTTTCTTATAAATCATAAATTAATTTTTAAAAGTGGCGTAATGCGCCACTTGCTACCTGCCTAAAAAAAATCCTCATTTACAATTAGTCCATCAAAATGGAGGCCTAATGGACATAAATGAGGTTACCTTAAGCGGTACTGTAAAAGGTATCGTATATCCAGAATATAAACATGAAGCAAAAAGGTATATCTATATCCTTTTAAGCACCTGCTTTGAAAAAGATGGCTGCAGCTGTTTTGATGTTTATAGAGTCAAGTTTTTTACGAAAGATAGTAGAGAACAGATACAAAAACTGTCTGAATATCAGAAATCTCAAAGTAGAGTTTTTGTTAAAGGTTTTATAAGGACAACAAGATATAAAGACTCTCTTGGTGAGGAATTTTATTCAAACAGCATTGTTGCATCAAAAATTTCTACACAAATACAACAATAACCTATGGAAAAAATTATGAACTTAAATTTAGCTAATGTTTTCAATAATGAAAAAGTGATTGAACAGGATGTTCAGATTGAGCCTTGTCGTATAAGTGATCATATTCCAAAAATTGATCCGACATATGTTTTTGAGCTCAATCTTTTAAATGATGTTCTTTTATATCTGTTTCATCCATACAAGGACTGTCTTTATATATCAGGTCCATCAGGCTGTGGAAAAACAACAATGATTCTGCAGATTGCTGCAAGACTTAACTGGGGAGTTGAGCAGATCACCTTATCAAACAAATGTGAATCACTAGATCTGATTGGTCATAGCACTTTGAGAAACGGAGAGCTCATTTTTGAATACGGACCTTTGAGCAGAGCTATGATAAACGGTGAAATACTTATTTTAAATGAGATCGATCTTATGAGTGCAGGCGATTTGTCTGTACTTAATGATGTTCTTGATGGAAAGAGTTTGACTGTTCTTGCAAACGGAGGTGAAATAATTCATCCTCATCCGCAGTTCAGAGTTATCGCAACAGCAAATACAAAAGGTTTTGGTGATATGACCGGTTTTTATAATGGAACCCGTCAGATGAACCAGGCCTTCTTAGATCGATGGAGATTCATTGAAATGGATTATCCAAAAGAAAGTATCGAAAGAGCTCTTTTAAAGAATGCATTCCCTGATCTATCAGATGACATCTGTACAAAACTGATAACATTTTCAAATGAAATTAGAAAGGTTGTAAAACAGGGATTTGATAATGGTGTCCGTCAGATTTCAGCACCGTTTTCTTCAAGAAATCTTTTGAAAATCGCAAGTATTGCAAGTTTACAGACGCAGATGAGCATACACAGGATAATAAAAATGTGTTACGCCCTAAGACTTCCTTGTGTTGAGTGTGAATATGTTATGAGACTGTGTAATGATATTTTCGGTCACGAGAAGAATGTTCTTAAAAAAACAAGTGTGAATAATCTCAATGAGGAGATAACTCCAAATTTAAATGGTCAGGGGAGTGCAAAACTAACTAGAAAAAGAAAAAAGACCACTGAATAGAAAACACTCAATTTATTGATACTGGTCAGTTTCTGGCCAGTAATATAATATACATACATAACTCATTATTATGTAAGCAAAATTTTCTTGATTTGCCATATTATTTGGCACATACTGCTATTTTCGGAGGCAGTATGAATCGTAATAAGTTTTTAGGTCACAGTTTTGCAGTTATTGTAATTTTGTTCTGGGGCCTTACTTTTGTAAGTTGCAAAGTTCTATTAAAAGATTTCACTCCAGTTGAGATCCTTTTTGACAGATTTGTTATAGCAACATTATGTCTTCTGCTTCTATCTCCGTTTGCACTTAAATTTATATCTTTTAGAGTAGAACTCTATTCTGCGTTAGCGGGCTTTTTTGGTGTAACTATATACTTTGTATTTGAGAATAATGCTCTTATTTATTCAAATGCCTCAAATGTAAGTCTTATCGTCTCAACAACTCCTTTATTTGTTGCTATTTTTGACAGACTCTTCAATAAAGGAGCAAAACTTACTAATAATTTTATTTTTGGCTTTATCCTGGCTATGGCTGGTATTGCCTGTCTTAGCTTTAACTCTATAAAGCTTGAGCTTAATCCTTTAGGCGATTTGCTAGCTCTTGGATGCTCTATTGTATGGGGTTTTTACAATATTTTTGTATGTAAAGTTCAAAAGAGAAATATCAAAACTCTTGTAATTACAATTAAATCATTCTTTTATGCTGTTTTACAAACAATAGTTCTTATGATGATTGAAGGTTATGAGCTGAAGGCTGATTGCCTTTTAAAAGAGGTAAATATTGTTAATTATCTGTTTTTGGCTGTTCTAGCTTCATCTTTAAGCTTTCTTCTCTGGAACAAGGCAATAGAGTATATCGGATCTGTAAAGACCAATGTTTATATTTATGCTGTCCCAGTTGTAACAACAGTAAGCGCGGTCTTACTGATTGATGAAACAATTACTGAATATACACTGCTTGGAATGGTTCTTGCAATTTCAGGACTAGTCATCTCGCAGCTGAAAGTAAAGTTTAATAAGACTAATAAATAATCTCTACAAACAAATACAGGATCTTCAAAATGAAGATCCTGCTCTATGTACTCACTCCTGCTAGAGTACATTATCCAAAAATAGTGCCTAATTCATCTTCTGCATCTATAAGCTTGTTTGCTACAGACTCATAATTGATTTTGTAGGTGCCATCTTTGATGGAATTTTTTAATTTTTCAACCTTAGCTTCGTCAATACCACTTGCATCACGAGCTTTCTGTGTTGCTTTAGCTAATGTCTTAGCTCCGTCAGTAAGCATAACTGCATCGGCTGAACGAGCACTCATCTCGCTTACAGACTGCTTTGCCTGGGCAACAGGAGCGCTGGTAGTATTTGTTGCCACTTTTGGGGCT
Source organism: Succinivibrio faecicola (assembly GCF_019448115.1). Classification (GTDB taxonomy): domain Bacteria; phylum Pseudomonadota; class Gammaproteobacteria; order Enterobacterales; family Succinivibrionaceae; genus Succinivibrio; species Succinivibrio faecicola. Next base: position 28,711 of record NZ_JAGFNY010000011.1, read on the forward strand.
GTAGCAACGGATTCTTTCATACCGTTAAACGAACGGTCATTTAATACATCGATTGCCATAATACTATCCTCAATAAATTATTTCTCTAATAGATTTTAATATATAAAATATTATTCAGTTAATTTGTTAACGACAAATTATATAAATCCTTTAACAATTTTTTACTAAAATTTATGAAATAAATCGTAATTTTATGAATTATAAGAAAAAATTATTAAAAAAAAATTTTTTTTCTATATTTAGAAAACAACTTCTACAGAATTTGCACTTCTAACCAGAGCACGAATAATTTTTCCTGACTTTATATTTTTAACGGCAATTGTTTCGTTTAGTTTACCTTCTTCCATAGCAATACCTGAAGCTTTTATCTCAAGTCCATGAGAGCGCGCACTTATAGTAACAACATCACCTTTAGCAACAAGACAAAGATCGGATATCTTCAAAAAATCACCAGCACGTATATCCTTTTTAGTCTTGCTTCCTATAATTGAGGATGCATCGGTAATGCTCTGATTAAGGATAAGATTTTCATTAACGAATTTCTTTTCTAACATGCTTTGTGTGATAGCACTTCCTTTTGGAATATTATCAGAGGCTACAATTGTTGCTCTTTGTACAATAATAGAGACAGGTATCTGAATGGAGTAAGGATTATTTTTTCTTCTGCAGATAATTTTTACGATACTGTTCTTTTTTATTTCTGGCGTTAACAGTTTTGCACTCAGATATCCTGAGCATTTACCACCAAAGTCTCTGTTTCTGTCAACTTTGCTGACTTTGATGTTATATCTTATGTTGTCATTCTTTTCTGTAAACTGCGCAAGAATATACTGCCTGGCTACATTTTCAAGAAAAAGGGCCTCCTCAGTTGTTGCAAAAGAGCAGTTTGCAAAAACTGATGATATGAGCACAGCTATTATTGATAGAATTTTTTTCTTAAACATTGTTAAAGGCCTAATTGTTCTTGACGATAGAATTATATGGCAAAGTATCGATTAAAAGAATTAGCCGTGTCAATATCTTTACAATTATTGGCAAAAAAAGGATATAGCTGTAATTTTTTGCAGAAGAAAAAATCGTAAAAATAATCTATATCAATAGCATAATTTAAAAACTGACTGTGATTATGATAGCAAATTCTTTATTTTTTCTTAGGTTAAGTTATATTTGCTTATTATTCTTTATGTTAGTTACCACCAATTTAAAATAAAAAATGACTCGCTAAGGTGAACAATATGATAGGTATAATGGATTCTGTAAATGAGTTGACTGAGGTTGTAGGCCAGAACCGTATGGAGCTTCTGCTATTCAAGCTGTCAGGTCTACGTCAACGATATGGTATTAACGTATTCAAAGTAAGGGAAGTTCTTCCTTGTCCTCATCTGACAGTTATGCCAAAACTGCAGAAATTCGTTATCGGTGTGGCACATATTCGTGGTCAGACTATTTCTGTAATCGATCTTGCTTATGCAATAGGTGGAAGACCATCAAGAGATATTGAAAAGTGCTTTATCATTATTGCTGAATACAATCGTTCTACTCATGCATTCCTAGTTTCAAGTGTTGAGAGAATTCTGAATATGAACTGGGATAAGATTATGCCACCACCAAAAGGAGCAGGCGACAGCAACTACATGACCGCTGTAACTGAAATTGACGGTGAATTAGTTGAAATCCTCGATGTTGAGAAGATCCTTGAAGAAATTTCTCCAAGTAAGATTGAAACTCAAGATCTCAATGAGATATATGACGAGCAGTTCTCAAAGCTTGTTGAAGAGCATAAGCCTAAAGTTCTCGTTGCTGATGACTCAAAGGTTGCACTAAGACAGGTATGCAGTTCTCTTGAGAAACTCAATCTTGAGGTAGTAACCGCAAATGATGGTAAGGAAGCATTGAATATATTAAAAGAAGCTTCTGCAAACGGCCCTATCAACCAGCAGTTTGCCTGTGTAATTTCTGATGTTGAAATGCCAGAAATGGACGGTTATACACTTTGTGCAACCGTGAGACAGGATCCTGTTTTAAAACCAGTCTATATTGTTCTTCATACCTCACTGTCAGGTGTATTCAACCTTGGTATGGTAAGTAAGGCCGGTGCAAATGATTTTATTCCAAAATTCAATCCTTTAGAGCTTGCAAAGGCTGTTAAGAAGGGTATTATCCTAACAAATGCCGGATCATCAGGTGCTGATCTGATTATGAATAAGAATGACGCTAGCAGCGCATTAGAAAAATCATAGCTATCACACCTTTTCAAAATAACTATAAATGAGAGATCATTACTGATCTCTCAGTATAAGAATAACATTACTAAGGCTTTGTTGTTATGGCGTTAACAGATAATAGTGAAAACAGATTTTCACCACCAAATTCAACATCGAGCGAGGAGAAGAAAACAGCTGTTTCTAAGACATCTTCTTCTTTAGGAGCTCGAACTACATTAGGTGGTACTGCACAGAGCTCATCTTCAGCATTAAGAAGTACTTCTACATTAAATGCTGTTGCAAAGCCTGCTGTATCAACTGGTGTAACAGCAGGATCTAGCCTGTTTTCATCTAAAACAGCAGCTACAGCTTCAACATTATCAAGATCTACTGTAAGCACAGCATCAGCAAGTACTTCTGCTTCTTCAAAAACACCAGCATCCGCTGCTAGTGCAAGTACGTTGCAAAACAGACCATTGAGTGGATCTGCAGTATCAGCAAGTACAACTACAACATCAGGTTTGAGTGGTGCAAGGACAGCTACAGGCACTGTATCAACAGCACCTGCAGCTACTAGCGCAAGACCTGCTACTAGCACAACCACTGCAAGTACAGCACAGAGTTCTTTTGTAAAAACTGCAACAACAGCGCAAAGTAGCATAAGTTCATTAGCTACATCTCAGAGCACTGTTGCAAGAACAGCTTCTTCATCTTTATTTACGAGAACAGCAACTGCTGCTGCAACTACAAATACATCTACTGCAACAACAGCAGCTTCATCAACACAGTCACCTGTAGATAATAACGATATTGCAAAGAAACTAGCTGAGGCTAAAGCTGCTTTATCAACAGTAAACAATAAAACCGCATCTGTAATGAGAACTGATGCTGATGGAAGAACATCACTAATCAAGGATTCTCAGGAAGTTACTGACGTTCAGTATCGTCGTTTTGCTGCTTTTATTGAAGAAAAATCAGGTATTGTTCTTGGTGCCGGTAAACAGTATCTTGTTAACAGTAGACTGTCATCACTTCTGTCTAAATTCAATATTCAGACAGTTGATGAGCTTATCAATAGAGCAATGGAAGAAACTCCAAACAATAAGATTCAAGAAGAAGTTATTGATGCAATGACTACTAATGAAACCTTATGGTTTAGAGATACATATCCTTATACAGCTCTTGAGAATACTATTTTGCCTGAGCTTGCAAAACGAGCTAAATATCCTGTCAGAATCTGGTCTGCAGCTTGCTCATCAGGACAGGAGCCTTACTCAATTGCAATGATTGTGCAAGAGCAGTTAGGTAAGATGCTTCATGTTGATCCTAAACAGACTCAGATTATCGGTACAGACTTATCACCTGAAATGCTTACAACATGCAGATTAGGTCAGTATGATGTACATGCTCTATCAAGAGGCTTATCTGCAGAGAGAAAAGCAAAGTTCTTCAAGCCATGTCATAAACCTAACATGATGCAGATAGATCCAAGAGTAAAGAGTATGGTTGAGTTCAGACCAATGAATCTTCTTGGTTCATATGCTCTTATGGGTAAGTTTGATGTAATTTTCTGTAGAAATGTTCTTATTTATTTCTCAAATGAAGTAAAGGCTGATATTTTAAGAAAATTAACAATGTGTCTGAACCCTGGTGGTTATCTGATTTTAGGTTCAACAGAAACACTAGTTGGCGTGAGTGATAAATATGAAATGATGCGTTGTAATCCAGGTATCATTTATCGTCTCAAACCACAGAAGTACGCATTTTTATAATAACTTAGCCGATTAACCTCCTTATGGCAGTGTCAGTATTTATTATTGGCACTGTTTTTTTTATAAAAGCATCTGTAAAGAATTCTTGTCATTTTATAATTATTACTTATTGAAATATATAGTAATTATTTTAAAAACTACACATGGCACGATAGTTGCAACTATCTGATTAACAGTAAATAGTGTTGCATTTTTGACAGTGGAGATTAAAAAAATGGCTATAGGTTTTGATAAGGTTTTTGGTGTGCATCAGCATACCATGGTAATTCGAAACCACAGAGCTGAAGTATTGGCAGGTAATCTTGCTAATGCTGATACTCCAGGTTATAAGGCACGTGATTTAGATTTTGACATTGCATTCAAACAGGCTGCAAAGGTTCAGATGACAAAACCATCACAGATGGTCAAGACAAGTGAACTGCATATGGATGAAAACTCCATCACTGATGAGCCAGAGCTTACCTTAAAGTACAGAAATCCATATCAGGCTGATACTGGTAACGGAAATACTGTTGAGGTTGATGCCGAGCGAATGAAGTACGTTAACAATACAATGGAATACCAGGCAACTATGACTTTTCTCAATGGTCGAATTGCTAAACTTAAGAATGCATTAAGAACATCGGTATAGTGGGGGAATAGAAAATGGGCTTGTTTAGAATCATGGATATTGCAGGAACTGCAATGAATGCACAGTCTGTTCGTATGAATGCCACAGCATCAAACCTTGCTAATGCTGAATCAGTAAGTTCATCTGTGGAAACCACCTACAAGGCAAGAAGGCCTTTATTCTCTGCAGCAATGGATGAAGCTTTACTTGCAGAAAAGAATTACGGTGGCGTATGTGATCCTGTTACAGGAGAACCTTACGGTGTCGGTGTAAGCTTAAAAGGTGTTGTAGAATCAGATGCTCCAACTATCAAAGAATACAATCCAAGCCATCCTTTAGCTGATGAAAATGGTTATATTTACAGACCAAATGTTAATCCTGTAGAGGAAATGGCAGATATGATAAGTGCTAACCGTTCTTATCAGACAGCTGTACAGTTAGCTGCAAATGCAAAGAAAATGATGCAGGCCACACTACAGCTTGGAAATTCACAGAATATGTAAACTGACAACTTAGTAAGTAATGCACGGTTGCTGAAGGATGAAAGTTCTTCAGCATTTTTTTTATATAATTTGTTTATAATAAAGATACTTGCCTGTTTAATGATGCATTTTGCCACTAGGCAAAGCTTGCCACATGGCAGATGATAATCACAAAGGTTATAAATCAATTAATATTTAATTAATCAATAAAATTCAAGTAATTATCATATTATTTCTGATCTTGGCATACAACTTGAATAAGTAATATCAGACACAGCGTTTATGGCAAGTATTGCCGGTATATATTAGGAGTTGAAAATGAGCGACTTTGATTACAGTAAGATTGGTAAATCTTCCTCACTCCTTGCTTCACAGGCTTCGCAGGCAAACCAAACAGATTTAAAATCTAACAGTAAGCTAGATCAGGCTGACTTTTTAAAGTTATTAACAACACAGCTTGCAAATCAGGATCCATCATCACCTGTTGACAATAACCAGATGGTTACAACAATGTCTCAGCTGTCAGTTGTAGAAAATTTATCTGCAATTTCTAGCAATGTAGACAACGCAATTGCAGCAATCAATTCAAGTTCTGCTTTATCAGCCTCTAGCCTGATTGGTAGAAGTGTTCTGATTGATTCTAAGAATGCATACTTCAATGGAAGCGGTGCAGGTATTAAGATTTCTGCTGGCGATGGTGCAGCAGATATCAAGATTGATATTAAGGATGCATCAGGATCAGTTGTAGCCTCATTTAGTGGCGGTGTTGCAGACGGTGACTTTGATTTCAACTGGGACGGCGTTATTGATCGTGAGACAGGTGAAAAGGCTCCTAACGGTATGTATACCTTCTCAATTACAGCTGAGCAGGGTGGCAAGATTGTAAATCTTCCATTCAAAGCCTATGCAAACGTTGGTTCTGTAACATTAGGTTCAAATCCAAGCGAAACTGTTTTAAATCTTGTAGGTGCAGGTTCAATTCCTCTAAGCAAGGTAGAGCAGATTGCAGAAAGTTAATAAAAAAGAACTGGGGAGCTTGCCTCTCCAGTCATTTTTTTGTCTATATCTCCCTTAGAAAATCACTTCTTAAAATAAGATCTTGAAAAATAAATAGATTATTTTGGTTGGCATGCAATTTGCTTAAGTTTATTCAGTTAAATAATTCTCGTTGAGGGTTTATATCATGGATAAATTATTGTGGGTTGCAATGTCAGGAGCTAAGGAAAACTTCCATAGCCTTGCAGTTCGAAGCAATAATCTTGCAAATGCAAATACCACAGGTTTTAAAGCAGATTTTGAAAATGCTAGAGCCATGTCAGTTTTTGCTAATGCATATCCAACTAGAGCATTCTCCATGACAGAACGTCCTGGTGTGAATATGGAAGCAGGTTCTGCTGAAACTACAGGTAGGGATCTTGATATTGCCGTTGAAGGTGAAGGCTTTATTGCTGTTAATGATAAAGAAGGAAATGAAGCCTATACAAGATTTGGTAGTTTCCAACTGGATACTGAAGGTTACTTAAAGACTGCAACAGGTCTTAATGTGTTAAATGAAGATGGTGATCCTATTCTTCTGCCAGCTATGCTAGAAAACGTAGCAATCAGCACAGATGGTGTAATCTCAGGTAGACCTCAGGGCGGTGATAATAATGTTATCGAGCAGTTTGGCAGGATCAAACTAGTAAAACCAGAGGTTTATAAAGAAATTGAAAAAGGCTATGACGGTCTATTCAGAAATATAGACGGTTCAGCTATGGATCAGGATTTAACAGTGAAGGTTAGAAGCGGCATGCTTGAATCTTCAAATGTAAATCCTGTAGAAGAACTTACCAGCTTAATCCGCATTCAAAGACAGTACGAAACTCAGGTTAAAATGATGGAAACAGCTGGTACTATGGATGAAAGACAGAATACATTATTGAGCTACGAGTAGCAGGGAGTGAACTATGATACCGGCATTATGGATTAGTAAAACAGGATTAGATTCACAGCAGACTAATATCTCTGTAACATCTAACAACCTTGCTAACGCATCAACAGTAGGTTTTAAGCGCAGCAGAGCGATTTTTGAGGATTTACTTTATCAGAAGGTAAATCAGCCAGGTGGCAGATCATCAGCTAACAGTTATCTACCTGAAGGTTTAATGGTAGGTTGCGGTTCTAAGGTTGTTGCAACTCAAAGACAATTCGGTCAGGGTGACGTAGAGTCAACTGATAACTCATTTGACCTTATGATTGATGGCCGAGGCTTCTTTGAAATTGAACTTCCAGATGGAACTACTGCCTATACAAGAAACGGTCAGTTTACAAAGAATGAGGAAGGAATAATGGTTACATCTGGTGAAGGTTTCCCATTATTACCACAGATTCAGATCCCTGAGAATGCAACATCTATGACTGTTGGTCGTGATGGTCAGGTTTCAGTTATTGTTGCAAACCAGAATACATCTCAGGATATCGGTCAGATTACAGTAACTGATTTTATCAATCCATCAGGTCTTGAATCAATCGGTGATAACCTCTATTTAGAGACAACTGCATCAGGTGCTCCTCAGCAGGGTATAGGCGGTCAGGATGGCATGGGCCAGATCCGTCAGAATATGCTTGAAACATCAAATGTAAAGGTTACCGAAGAGCTAGTAAACCTTATTCAGGCTCAGAGAGTTTATGAAATGAACTCTAAGGTATTAACAACAGTTGACAGCATGATGGGTTCACTAATTCAGTCTGTATAAGTCTGATAGGAGGGTAATATGAAAAAGGTATTATTGGTAGTTGCATTATCACAGGCTTTACTGCTGCAAGGCTGTGTTCTCAACGCATTTAATGAGAAACCTGATGATCCTAAGTATGCTCCTGCTCTACCTGAAGAGGACTATGCTAATGTGGTTCCAACAGGTGGTATCTATAATCCATATACTCTCAATAACGGAATGTATTCAGATACATCTGCTCATAAAGTTGGAGACATTATTTCAGTTGTTCTTGAGGAAAGCACTTCTGCAAAAAAGAGTGCAGGAACATCACTTGATAAATCTGGCTCAAACAATTACGGTGGTATAAGTCTTGCAGGTAAGAATCTGCATTACAAAAATTTGACACCGACTTTATCAACTGATAATTCCTCAAAGTTCAAAGGCAGTTCTTCTGCTAATCAGTCAAACAGTCTTACAGGTCAAATTTCTGTAAGTGTTGTAAAGGTATACTCTAATGGTAACCTTCAGGTGCAGGGCGAAAAGTGGCTTATGCTGAACAACGGTAATGAGTATGTTCGTGTGACTGGTATTATAAGACCTTCTGATATCAGTTCTGATAATACAGTGTCATCACAGAGAATAGCCAATGCAAGAATTCAGTATGGTGGAACTGGAGATTTTGCAGATACTCAGGAGCGTGGTTTAATTTCAAGATTGTTTAACAGTGCACTGAATATATTCTTCTAGTAAATTGAGGTGGGGTATGAAGAGGTTTTTCAGATTATTGTCAGTAATGGCACTGTGTTTTGTGGCAGCTGCCTTTGCTCCTGTCACAAATGCAGCAAGATTAAAGGACATAGCTTCAATAAGTGGAATTCGAGATAACCAGCTTATAGGTTATGGTCTTGTTGTTGGTCTGTCAGGAACAGGTGAAAAGAATTCAAAATTCACCGAGCAGAGTTTCAGATCAATGCTGAATAATTTCGGTATTAAAATTGGTGATAATACTACCTTAAAAATCAAGGATGTTGCACCAGTTGCCATTCATGCAACAATGCCGGCATTCTCAAAAGTAGGACAGACAATTGATGTAACAGTTTCTGCTATCGGAGAAGCTTCATCATTAAGAGGTGGTACCCTTCTCCAGGCAATGTTAAGAGGTGTCGATGGCAATGTATATGCAATTGCCCAGGGCTCTTTAGTAGTTGGTGGTTTAGGCGTTGAAGGTGCTGATGGTTCAAAGGTTACTGTAAATACACCAACAGTTGGAAGGATCTCAAACGGTGCGATTATTGAAAGAGAGGTTCCTGATAACTTTGCAGATACCGATTTCTTTGTATTCAATTTAAACAGAGCTGATTTTACAACAGCAAAGAATGTAGTTGATTCTATCAATGATTTATATGGCAACGGCTGTGCAGTAGCTCAGGACAGTGCATCTATAAGAGTAAGTGCTCCTCGTGATCCTGCTAAAAGAGTAGAGTATCTTGCAACTCTTGAGAATCTTGAAATTGAACAGGGAGAAAATGCTGCAAAGATTGTTGTAAATTCAAGAACAGGCACCATTGTAATTGGCAGCAATGTAAAATTAAAGCCAGTTGCTGTAACACATGGCGGTCTTACTGTTACAGTGTCAGAAGATCCAAGAGTATCTCAGCCAAACAGTTTTTCAAATGGTCAGACAACAATTGTTCCAGATTCACAGATATCTGTAGCAGAAAAGCAAGGTAAGATGTTTAAGTTAGATACAGGTGCAACACTTGATGATCTTGTAAGAGCTATCAATCAAGTTGGACTTGCACCAGGTGATCTGATGTCTGTACTTGAAGCATTAGATAATGCAGGAGCAATAGACGGAAAGCTTGAAATAATCTAAAAGAATTTGAAGCCTTTGCCAACCCCCACCACTCACCTCAATGGCAAAGGTTTCAATTTATTTATCAGCACTCTCTTCGTAAATTTTTAAAACGTATTTTTTTCCATTCTTGATGAAAAATGCTGGATACTTATCGTTATCTACGATTCTAAATAAATTGAACTGTTCATCTATCGATTTGTTTATATCAAGTTCGCTATCTTTAGGAAGACGACGAGGATAGAAAGATTCCTCACCACTTTGTTCCTGACCTTTTTTTATGATATCAGGATAGTTATCAGTGAAATAAAGACACATCTTTATGATTTTTTCACCAAGGATGTTCTGCCATTCTTTTAGAAGTTCCAAACCGTTAAGTTTAATGGAATCTTGTAGATAGATCATGCCTGCATCTACGGCTTCTACGGCTTCAAATAATGTTAGAGGTATTTGATTTCGTCCTTCAAGGATTTGCCAGCTTGCTGGTGACCACCCCTTACCATTAGGTAAATCACAGGCATGAACAACGATATTATGATCGCTAATTTTTAAAAATTCCTGACCTACGACTTCAAAACAGCTTAAAAAGAAAGAAATATCTGCACTTTTTAATTCAGTTTTTGAATCAACTAAACGAACGATATGCCCTCTTTTTTCTAGCTTGGCTTTTAAAGTTTTATCAAAATGGTTCATCCAGCTGTTTTTTGATGTCAGGATGTTTATTTTTAAAGGAAGAGAAGGTCTATTTTCAAATACTACATCCATATTGTGTTCCTATTTGTAGCATCCAGCTAGTGGTTGGCTATAAATTCTAGTAAAAATTATAGAGCAAGTATAAAAAAACGTTTATGTTTAAATGAAAAACAAATTGAATTACAGAAAATTACGACAATAGATAATGTACCAAAAATAATTTTATAAATCTTTCTTTTTGAAATGAAATAGAGAAATTATTTTTGTGCAGAATCTATAAATAAAAAAAGACAAGGAAGGAACTTCCTTATCTATTCTTAATATGTTTGATATTAAACAGTAGTGACAACTACTTTCTGTAGTTGTTCAGAAGATAAACCATTTCATAAGTTACAAAATCGTATATCTTGTTTAGATCATCAACTTTCTGAGCTTCTAAAAGATTTTTAATCACTTCATTTAAGCCATGAATAAATCCGTCTTTCATTGATGGGGCAATAGCAATGATCTGCTCAATAAGAGCAGTCATTTTTTCATATGTATCTGCAGGGCATCCATCTAAAGCTGCAAGCCCTACATTCTTAGACATAGTTATAAGCTCATCTATGCTCATTGCCATGCTTTATTTCTCCAGCTTAGATAGGATGATATCTAAAGCATTTGAAGCTTGGATATTCTCTTTTTCACCAGTCTTTCTAAGCTTATATTCGATGTTGCCGTCGTTAAGGCTCTTTTCACCGATTGTAACGATATGAGGAATACCCATAAGTTCCATGTCAGCAAACATAACACCAGGACGCTCATCGCGATCATCATAAATAACTTCAACACCAGCTTGTAGAAGCTGCTTGTAAAGCTGTTCTGCTGTATCTTTTACAATCTGAGACTTAGATGGCTTAATTGCAATAATAGCAACCTTGAAAGGTGCGATAGACTCAGGCCAGATGATACCTCTGTCGTCATGGTGCTGTTCGATAACTGCAGCAATTGCACGGGTAACACCGATACCGTAACATCCCATAATCATTGGAACGTCTTTACCATTCTCATCCTTTACAGTACACTTCATAGCCTCTGAGTACTTAGTGCCAAGCATAAATACCTGACCTACTTCAATACCCTTGCGTAAATGTAAGGTACCTTTACCGTCTGGGCTCTTATCGCCTTCCTCTACGTTTCTAAGATCGAATACCTCGTAATTAGGTACATCACGATCCCAGTTAACATTGATCAAGTGGAAGCCTGTCTTGTTAGCACCGCAGGCAAAATTTGACATCTTATCTGCAGTTCTGTCTACAAGAATACGGCCTTTGAAACCAACAGGACCAAGTGAACCTGTATGAGCACCGGTAAATTCAGCAATCTCTTCTTCTGTTGCCATCTCAAGAGGATCGTTAATACCGTCAATCTTTATTGCCTTAACTTCATTAAGTTCATGGTTGCCACGTAAACAGATCATAACAAGCTCATGCTTGCCATCTTCTTTCTTGTTGCCATGAACGATTAGGCTCTTTAAGACCTTCTCTGATTCAACACCTAAAGCTTTTGCTGCCTCATCAACAGTATGACAGCCAGGAGTTGCCACCTCTGAGTAAGCATCAGCACAAGGCTCTCTGTCATATTCAGGAGCTAAAGCTTCAGCCATTTCGATATTAGCTGCATAATTAGAACCATCAGACCATGCAATAGTATCTTCACCGGCCTCAGCTAAAGCCTGGAATTCATGAGAGTGGTTACCGCCGATAGAACCTGTGTCAGCCTCTACAGGTCTGAATTCAAGCCCCATACGGGTGAATACTCTTGAATATGCATCGTACATATCCTGATAGGTCTTTGCTAAAGATTCTTTGTCAGTATGGAATGAGTATGCATCCTTCATTAAAAATTCTCTTCCACGCATTACGCCAAAGCGAGGACGGATTTCATCGCGGAACTTGTTCTGGATCTGGTATAGGCATAGTGGAAGCTGTCTTGCAGACTTAACTTCTCTGCGAGCAATATCAGTTACAACTTCTTCGTGGGTTGGACCTAAGCAGAATTCGTTTTGCTTTCTGTCCTTGAAACGGCATAGCTCAGGACCATACTTCTCATAGCGGCCTGATTCTTTCCAAAGGTCAGCAGGCTGTACCATTGGCATTGCAATTTCTAAAGCACCAGTCTTGTTCATTTCTTCACGAACAATATTAATTACTTTAGAAAGTACTCTCATACCTGTTGGTAACCAGGTATATACACCAGAGGCAATCTGGCGGATCATGCCAGCTCTTAGCATTAAACGATGGCTTTCAACTGCAGCCTCTTTAGGATCCTCTTTTAAAGTAGAGATAAGAAATTGACTTGTACGCATGCTATGTCCTATTTATCTGTGACAAACCATAAAAAAATTTTTATGAATTTTATCACAAATTAAGCAAGCATTCATGAAGATTGTTTTGTCAAAAAAACATCTATTTGTTTCAAAATTTATGCACTTTTTTGAATTCTCTTATCCTTTCTTACAATGAGTGCAACATATGCAAGCAGAATAATATTCATGATAAGTGCATAGATGATTGCAGGTATACTCATGATTTCATTATTGAATGCAAATGGAGAAACACAAAGAGCAATAGCCTGTGCGGCATTTTGCATTGTTACCTCAATAACGATGGTGCGTCTTGTTTTGGAATCCTGGCAAAGTGCTCTTGAGAGCAGTGATGAAACAACAATTGCTGCAAGAACAAGACAGACAACAGCGACAAGAATAATATCAAGATGTGAAGAAATTGTTTTTGCGTTCTTTATAAAGAACATTGTTGCAATTAAAACTAAAGATGGAAAAGCTATCTTTTCAAGAATTCTTGATAGTTTTTTTGATCCGTTTTTAAATGTAATCTTTGTAAAGACTCCGAGAATTATTGGAATAAACATCAGAAGAAAGTTCTGAATAAGAATATTCTTAAGAGGAAACTCAATGTTAGATGAATACTCTGTGTCTTGGTAGAAAGTATTTAAACAAAGAGCCATAAAGAAAGGAAGAGTGAATAGTGTAATAACTGAGCTTAGAGCTGTAAGTGAAACTGAAAGAGCAAGATCACCTTTAGCAATAAGGGTAAAGATATTGCTAGATGATCCGCCAGGGCATAATGCAATCAACACAAGTCCTATAAAAAATACTTCTTCAAGACTAAAAGCCTTTGCAATAAGAAATGCAGTAAGTGGCAGTACCAAAAGCTGTCCAAATAGACCTGAAATTACTGGAACAGGCTTTTTAATAAGCATCAGAAAATCTTCTTTTTTAAGATTCAGACCAATTGTATAGGTCAGAATTACCAAAAGTGCCATTACAAGAATAATTGGATTCATCTTCATCTCCTTTGAGTGCGTATTGTAAAAGAAATTTGCTCCGTATTAGAAATTTTTGGTAGAACAGACAATTATCTTGATGATCATCTAATGCCTTTTGTTAAAAAAGATGGTCTTGTATATATATGTGTTACCGGCATGAATAAGGATCTGCACGATAAATTACCAGAGGAGCTTCTTTTATCCTGGAGTCTAGAACAGTTAGATTACATTCATGATATGGATTACTACCTATCTATCATGAAAAAATCAAAGCATGCAAAGATAGAGGATATCAGGATAATGCAGTCAAATCAGGAGGTTTGGGACGACTGGCTTAAAATGGATAATGAATATGCAAGAAACGATGCAAAGAGCATAAAAGCTGGTGCGTTAAAATATCTAAACTTCATTAATATTGTTCTTAAAAAGAAGTAATTGTAGAAATAATTGACAGCTCTCCATGGCTGAAGCCAAGGGCTTTTCGGAACAATTTGGTAATAAGAAAACTACTATCTGTCAGCTAACAAATAGTAGGTTTTTTCATTTGTTGAGATTAAACCGTGACTTAATGCAAAAAAGCATGTATTAAGCAAAATATACAGATGTGATAAGATAGGATAGATTAGGAGAATAATTCAATATGGTTTTTTTAGCTAGCTTTTTAATATTTCTGCTTTTTGTTTTAGCTCTTTCTATGAGCTTGTTCATCAAAAGAAAACCTCTAGTATCTGAAGATGATGCAAGAAACTCTCTTTTAGATGACGGAAATTGTGCTGCATGTTCTAAATTATGTGCTCTTGCAGGAAAGAAAAATCAGAAACCTCTTAAAACATGTCAAGCTTCAGAAATTCCTCACAAACAGGTTTAAATAAAGTTATGTTAAAGCGTTCAATTGCGGCTATTGCCTTATCTTGTGTAGCAGCTCTTGCTGTTACAGGCTGTAATGATGAAAAAAGAAATGAACATAAGATGACTGTAGTTCATGGCAAAACCATGGGAACTTTCTATACAGTTAATGTTACAGGTGGATTTAAAGGCGGAGAGGAAGCTTTAAAGAAACTCTCTGATGATACTTTCAATAGGATCTGCGATATCATTTCGACCTTTGATAAGAATGCAGAGCTTGCAAAAGTTAACGAATATCACGATACAAAGCCATATGAGATTTCAAGAGAGCTTGGAAAGATTATTCAGGAAACAGTCTATCAGGGTAGAAGAATAGACGGTGCTACAGATATTAGTGTTGGACCTTTAGTAAATCTGTGGGGCTTTGGAAAGGATAAGAAGAAAAATCAGGCTCCAACTTCTGAGGAAATTCAGGAGACTCTTAAACTTGTAGGTCTTGATAAGTTTGAAATAAGAACCGACAGTGAAAAGAGTTATTTGGTAAAACATAATGAGAATGTAAGACTTGATCTTGCAACTGTAGGTGAAGGTCTAGGTGCTGATGCCCTTTGCAGAAAGCTCATAGAGCTTGGTTATACAGATTTTATGGTTAGCGTTGCAGGTGCATCCCGTTCCTACGGCGTTAATTCAAAAGGGCTTAAATGGAGACTTGGAGTTGAAGATCCGACTACTCCTGAAAGAAAAGTCTTATTCCCAATCTGTGCTCTTGATAAAGCGGTAACAACAGCTGGATCCTATAGAAATTTCTTTAAGGATGATAAGACAGGAACAGTCTATTCTCATGCTATAGATCCTAAAACAGGCTATCCTGTATCTCATCATACACTGTCTGTAACAGTAATAAGTGATTCAGCATTTGAAAGTGATGCTCTTGATACTGGTTTATTGGTATTAGGTGCAGATAAGGCTCTTGAATTTGGAGAAAAGAATAATATTCCTATAGCAACGGTAGAATATGAAAACGGGAAAACTGTTATTCGTCATACAAATAACTTTAAAAAATATATCGACTGTGCAAAAAATATTAAATAAGGATTAATAATGCATATTCATATTTTAGGCATCTGCGGTACATTCATGGGAGGTATCGCAATGATTGCTAAACAAGCAGGACATAAGGTTACAGGCTCAGACAAAAATGTATATCCACCAATGTCAACAGAGCTTGAACAATCTGGAATCAAACTCATTCAGGGCTTTGATGCATCTCAGTTAGATGATAAACCAGATTTAATTGTTGTCGGTAATGTTATGAGACGAGGTATGGAAGTAGTTGAGCGCATGCTTGATGAAAAATACAAATATGTCTCAGGTCCTCAGTGGCTTGAAGAGCATTACCTTCTTAACAAGACAGTTCTTGCAGTAGCAGGAACTCACGGAAAAACAACAACATCCTCAATGCTAGCCTGGATTTTACAGTTCAATGGCAAAAATCCTGGTTTTCTGATTGGCGGAATTCCAGAAAACTTTGGTATTTCTGCTCGTAACACTGATAGTGAGTATTTTGTTATTGAAGCTGATGAATATGATTGTGCTTTCTTTGATAAGCGTTCAAAGTTTGTTCATTATCATCCACAAGTTCTTGTTATGAACAATCTTGAATATGATCATGCTGATATATTTGATAGCGTCAAAGATATTCAAAAGCAGTTCCATCACTTGGTAAGAACAGTTCCGTCAAAAGGTCTGATAATCAAATCTGAAGGTGAAAAATACCTAGATGAGGTTATCGATATGGGCTGCTGGAGTGAGCTGTATACAGTTGGCAGGAAAGATGGCTTACATGCAATCTTAAAGACTCCTGATGGTTCAAATTTTGATGTATATGATGGTGATTCATTTGTATACAGCGTACATTATGAGGCAACAGGTACCTATAATGTTCAAAATGCTTTAATGGCTATAAGGGCTGCTATGTATACAGGCATTAGCGCTAAGGATGCGGCAAGAGCCCTTGAAACATTTAAGCTTCCAAAGCGCAGAATGGAGCTTAAAGGCTGTGTTAATGGAGTTAGCGTATATGATGATTTTGCGCATCATCCAACTGCTATTGAACTTACAACTGCAGGTCTTAGAGCAAGACTTGGCGATAATAAGAGGCTGGTTGCAGTATTTGAGCCAAGATCTAATTCTATGAAACTTGGTGCAAACCATGAAAAATTAGCTCAGTCATTTAAGCATGCAGATGAGATTTTTGTTTATGCACCATCAAATGTTACATGGAATGTAAAAGAGCTTGAATCTCAAAGTACAAAGCCTCTTCATGTTGAAAGTGATTTTGAAAAGCTTGTCGATGATATTGTAAAGGCTTCTCCTGAAGGAACCTCCATTCTTGTTATGAGTAATGGAAGCTTTAATGGTATCCATCAGCGTTTATTAGAAAAATTAAAATAGAGCAGGTGAATATTTATGACTGACAGTTGGGCATTAAGAGGTAAGGTACTACAAAATGATGATGTAAATCCATCATTACTATGCCGTGTTTATGACAGAATAGCTGTTCAGAATGCTGAAGGCCAGACTGCATTTTACTGTCTTGAGCTTTCTGCTGGTAATACTTTTAATTTTGGATTCTGCAGAAAAGAGAATGTCCCATCTCTTCTTAGAGATGTCTTCACTTTCAATAATCAAAGAGTACTATTAGGTAAAGCTCCTGCACTTATGATACCAACAGTGCCAACTTCCATATGGTTAAAGCAGGTTCGTAAATATGATGTTTCTAATGTCATCATGTGGCTTGAAAACTCTATAGAACTTAACCCCGAGTATAAAGAGACAATATTAAAATTGCGAAAGATGGGAATGAAATTCGCAATCCGAGTAGATGCAATGGGTGAGGTCGGATCTGATGATGAGGTTTTAGCTTGTATTGACTATCTGCTTATAGATTATGCAACTGCTGCCGAATTTATGAGTATAGTTGAACAGCTCAAAAAGAAGATCCCTGATGTTAAGACAATCGGCTTTAAACGTGAGATGTCAGTTGTATCTTTCAATCGTACAGAGGCAAAGAATTTTGATTTTGTTCTAGGTACGGTAGCGTCAGACAATTATCAGTACAAAATGGAACGTCCACGATGGCAGCATGAGATGTTAAGAACATTTGCTCAGCTGTTTTCATCTATTTATGACTATAAGGAAATCAGCTCAGTTGTAGCAAGTTATCCTTTGATGTCTAATGCAATGAAAGGCATGGTTGCTTCAAAGCATTTAGCAAATCTTACAATCAAGAAGGGCAGTAATTTAGCTGATAAGCAGGGACTTACCCAGCTTGATATCAGAAATTTTCTTGCAATTGCAGTAGCATTTAATCTTTTCGTGTTATCTGATAAACAGGTTTGCGAGCAGAATAAAAAGCCTTTTTCTCTTGATAATGTAAATTATGAGCCTTTTATTCATTCACTGTATTTTGGCAAATTAGTTGATCTTTTTGCTCAGAATTTGTGTGACGATATTACAGCGCCACAGGCTTTTATTGCTGGTTTTCTCCGTTTTGCTCAGGTGATGTTGCATGACACTAAAGAAGCTACATTTGATGAGTTTCCTTTAAATGCTATTACCTCATGTTATTCAGAATCAGGTGGACAGCTTGCAGTTATAATTAGTGTACTTTTGGCACTCACAGAGCACAGAATTGATGATGCTCTTAATATTGCATCAGATGCAGGTGTTACTCTCAATAAAGAGGATATATATGGTTATATCTCTCATGCAATGACATGGACTGATGCTGTAGAGCGTGCCGTTGGCATTATTAAGGAAAAAAGAGAAGAAGAAGAATAATTTACGAATAAAAAAAACGTTATCATAAAGACTTTTCGTTTTTAGATAACGTTTTTTTTGTTTGAACTGATATTAGTTTTGTTCAAACATTGCAGAAATAGATTCTTCGTTATTAATTCTGCGAATTGCTTCTGCAAGCATAGGAGCAAGAGTTAACTGGCGGAAACACTTTAACTTCTGGAACTTGTCTGTTGCAGGAACAGAATCTGAAACGATCAGGCGATCGATCGATGATTCTGAAATATTCTTGTATGCATCACCAGAAAGTACAGCATGAGTACCATAAGCTGTAACTGATTTGGCTCCTCTCTCTTTTAGAGCTGCTGCAGCCTTACACAAGGTGCCACCAGTATCAATAATGTCATCAACGATGATACATTCACGATCCTTAACATCACCGATAAGGTTCATAACCTCAGACACGTTAGGACGTGGGCGACGCTTATCAATGATAGCAATATCTGCATTGTCCAATAATTTTGCAATTGCACGAGCGCGAACAACACCACCCATATCAGGAGAAACAACGCAAGGATTCTTTAGGTTCAGAGTCTTCATATCATCAACAAAGATCTGTGAAGAGAAGCAGTTGTCTACAGGAACATCGAAGAAGCCCTGGATCTGTTCTGCATGAAGATCTACAGTTAAAACTCTGTCAACGCCAACGGTTGATAAAAAGTCAGCAACAACTTTTGCAGTAATAGGAACACGAGCAGAACGTAAACGTCTGTCCTGACGAGCATAACCAAAGTAAGGGATTACAGCTGTAATACGACCTGCAGATGCACGACGAAGAGCATCGATCATAACGATAAGTTCCATCAGATTATCATTTGAAGGAGCGCAGGTTGATTGGATGATGAAAATATCACAACCACGAACGTTTTCATTAATCTGAACATGAATTTCTCCGTCAGAAAAACGATCTACAGTTGCATTTCCAAGTCTTGTATAAAGTCTGTCTGCGATTTTTTTTGCTAAGTCCGGTGTTGCATTACCGGCAAAAAGCTTCATATCAGCCATAAGATATGTGATCCTGAGTGGTTAGAAAAAAACATGTTTCTGAGATTTTCAGAAACATGGCTATTTTAAAACTTTTGCAGAAAACATAAAAGAAGAAAATTTCTTTTTTGAAATATGAAAAAAAAGGTTATCTTTGATTTTCTATAATTGTATCAAGGGTTTTAAGTACAGGTGATCTATCTGTGGATTCTGTTAAAAAGTTTTTGATATTAAGTTTAGTTATGTGCTTTTGTGCCTTTTTTGCGTCTTCAAGATTGTCAAAGCCCACAAAGCAAGATGATCCACTTCCAGACATAAAGGCTCTTCCATACTGACTTAAAATTGAAAGTAGATTTTGAACTTCTGGATACTCGTGTACAACAACCTTTTCAAAACAGTTAGCAAAAGGTGTATTTATGAGTTCATCAAAGGTTCTGACTTTTGAATCCTTTTTTAGTTTCTCATGAGCAAAAAGCTTTGCTGTAGGGACTGAACACTCAGGTGTTGCAACAAGGTAGTATCTATTTTTTATCTTCTTTTCTGTAAGAATTTCTCCGATTCCTTCTGCAAAGCAAGTGCAACCTTTGATAAATACAGGAACATCAGCACCAAGTTTTGCTCCAATATTTATAAGAGTATTTTCAGGCAGATTCAGCTCCCAAAGCTTATTTAAAATAAGCAATGTTGTTGCAGCATTTGATGACCCACCACCAAGACCTCCCCCTTGAGGAAGGATCTTATCGATACTTATCTTGCAGCCTTTTTGACAGCCAGTCTCTCTTTTTAAAGCCATTGCTGCTTTGTAAATAAGATTCTTTTCAACAGGAAAGCCAAAATCAGTTAAGAGCAAAATCTCATCGTCATTTGTATCGATAAAGGTCATCTTATCGCCGTGATTGAGAATAACGAACAGAGTCTGAAGATTATGATAACCATCATCTCTTTTTGAAGTTATATACAAAAAGAGATTTAATTTGCATGGGCTTATTGTAGTGACTGTAGTCATAATTATTACTTTACAGTGGTGATGTCACTGATTCTTAAAACAATTTTTGTCTGTGGTGTGATTATTTCAAGCAGATTTGGCAGTACATATTCTTTGATTGGTTTATAGCTTCTGTATATTACCTTATACTGATCTTCCACCAATGCTTCTTTTGCATAGCCAAGATTGTCATAAATTACCTTTCCTCTTGGAAGACCTATCATTACTCTGTGAAGATCTTCTACTGGAATATCAAGCTTGAAATTCTCCTTTAAAAGCTCTCTTGCATTTTCTCCTTTTAATTCTTTTCCCTGAGCATTTATGTAGGTTGTACCATTTGCATAAACTTCAATAAGCGCATATTGCATTCCCATAGGTCCAGTAAATGCCAATGAAAACTTGTTTTTGTTATATGAATATGCGCAGTTTACAGAGAATGATGCATTTTTGTATCTTGAGAAAAGTCCAATTTTGCCAAACTCTTCAAGCTCATTTATGTCATTGAGTTTTTTTTCTCTTTTCTCCTGAGTTAGCAGACTAAAACTATTATCTTCAACTTTTGGTGCACAACCAGAAAGAATGAAGGTTGCTGTTAATAACAAAAATAGGGTAGATACAATCTTAATCATTATATGAACTTTGAGCCTCTTTTAATATGTTGTAGATTCTAATTAATTCCTGATGGGCGGTAAAACTCTTCATATTCAGATCACTCCCCACAAGATTGTTGAAACGTTTTCTTCCCTCAATATGATCAAGTGCGTTTTCAACTGTTTTCTCTCCGTATAAAAGCTTGAGTCCATCAATATAATCTTCAAGCTTCAAACTTCCTGTAGTCAGACAGTCTGTAATTTTTATAATGCACTGGTAGAAAGCTCTGTTCTCAAGAGACATACTTTCGTTGTTATATAGAAGAGTCCATTTTGCATATTCAGAAGCAGCTTCATAATTTTTTGCTGCAAGTGCAACTAGACATTTTAATTCACCCATTCTTAGATTTTCCCAAGAGGATTTCTCATCTGGGAGTACACCCAATAAAGAGCAAACATTTGTATCGTTATCAAACTCTTCATTTTCAAGTTCCTGAAGATAGCTTTCATATGTTTCTTCAGTTTCATCAGTATCTGGCAAAGAGAGCAGTGCATCCTGAAAATCGATACCAAGATTTGTGTTGTTATAAACTAGATCGTCTACTGGATAGATTTCAGACATTCCAGGAACAATGGTTCTGTAAACATATACACCAAGATAATTGTATGAGCGGATATAAATATCAAAGCCAAGTTTTGCAATCATATATCTTAAAGCTTTGTACTGTTCCTTTGTGCTTCCTGAAAAATCCCAGGCTACAAATCTATAGTCAGGTATTTTTCTGAACATCTGCATTGGCAGAATTCCGGTTGAATCTACAAAATGGCTTTCAAGATTTACAATATCTGATGTTTTGTTTAAATCAAAATCAGGTTCATCAAAGTTATCAAGATCGCTAAATGAGCGTCCCTGCATTAGTTCAGTTATTGTTCTGTCTAAAGCAACTTCAAAAATAGGATGAGCTCCAAAAGATGCAAAGCAAGTTCCGTTTCTCTGATTGAACATTACGATGCAGACAACAGGGAATTTTCCACCAAGAGAAGCGTCATAACATACGACTTTCAATCCATCGCCTTGAAGATCTTTTAGTGATTTATATGATTTTTCATATTTTTGTAAAATTTCATCAGGAACAGCAGGAAGGGCAAGACCTTTCTTTATAATCTCTCTTTTCACATGTCTTTCGATAATTTCTGAAAGACCCTGAACTAAGGCTTCATATTCGCTGTTTCCCTCTGACATGCCGTTTGAACCGTACAGATTGTCTAGTAGGTTTACAGGAAAGTATACGATCTCTCCATTTCTTGCATTTGTAAAAGGAATGGAGCAAACACCTCTTGAGTATGAAGAAGACTGCAGATCAACAAGGTTTTCAAGAGTTAAATCACATTCTTGAGTATAGAATTTGCGCAATGATGCATTTAATATTTCATTTGGGATTTGATTTTGGTTTTCCTCAATATTTGTCCATTTTTCATCTTTGAAATGAACAAAAGGGGCATTTGAGTTATCCAAACCAAGATAATAATCAGAAAACTCCATATGAGTTGCAAGTCTTTCAAAAAGTTCACCATATGCTGAAGCTCTAGCGGCTAGGCGAGATGAACCTTTTCCATTAGAGTAGAGTGTAGGGCATGATGTAACTGAAAGATTAACCGAGTACACATCTTCAAGCGGGTTCATCCAGTTAGATTCAGTCACACTGATATTTAATTTCTTTAAAATTTCCTCAAAATGAGCGATGCTCTGTTCAACCGGTGCATCTTTGCCTAGAATCTGAGTCATGATAAATCCTGTAGACTATGCAATTGTTTATTATTTATGAAAATATCGTATGATAACATAAACAGTGATTTTTAAGGTTGATTTTCATATGTCAAATTCGGATAAGGACAAAAATATAGCTGTGGAAGAAACAAACAATTCCATTATTAAACAAAATGATGAGAATACTGATAACTGCACCGTCGGTATCACAGATAATGGCGTAAAAAATGACTTTGAAAATACTATTTTGCAAAGTTCAGAGCAAAAGGAAAAACCTGTTAATCTTGCAGGTCCTTCCATGGCATCTATTGCAGTAAGTCATATGAGACGGATAACAGGGAATACAAAAAGATCTCTTGAATTAAGAAAAGAAAGTCCTCTTAAAGTTAAATATCTGAAAAAGGGAATAAAACAGAGGATTGCACAATTAGAAGAAGACTTTGAAAATGAAATGCAAGAAGAAGAGATAGAAAACAATAAAAATCAAGAAAAAACAGATAGTAACACAGATAGTTCAGAGGTAAAAAGCAGATTTTATGACAGAGCTATCAGAAGAATTTCCTATTTTAATGCAGAAAAAAATACTAATTTATCAAAAATAAGAAACAATTTTAGGATTTTTATCATTATAATAATGGGACTTGCACTTTATTATGGTTACTGTAAATTCACCAGAAACAGTGATGAACCTTCACTGATATCTCTGCGCGGGCAATTACCATTAAAGCTTGATGCTCAAGGGCAGACTATCTTACAAAAGATTGATACTGTCGATAACAGCGTGATTGTGACTATTGTAAAAGCAGAAAATTCAAAAAATGATTCACAAGAGTTCTTAACAGCTTTGGACTCTTTTGTTAAAAATGTGTCAAATAAATTCTGCAATATTGAACATATTGTTCAGCTAACGGCGGCAGGAAAAACCGTAAAGGTTAACATTGACGCATCGAATAATTCCTATCACAGGGAGTTTATCTGTGATAAGAATAATATATTACATAATGAAGATTAATTAAATTTTGCAAATTTTGTGAGGATATAATGCAAAAAGTAGGTCTAATCGGATGGCGTGGAATGGTAGGCTCCGTATTAATGGAGCGTATGGTACAGGAAAATGATTTTTCTGTAATCGATGCTGTATTCTTCTCAACCTCTCAGGCAGGTCAGAAGGCTCCTTCATTTGGCGGTAAAGATAATGGTGTTCTCCAGGACGCTTATAATCTAGATGCTTTAAAAGCTATGGATATCATTATCACTGCACAGGGTGGCGATTACACTACTAAAATGTACAAAGCTCTACGTGATACTGGTTGGAATGGCTACTGGATTGATGCTGCTTCAACATTACGTATGGAAAAGGACACCAAGATTATTCTTGACCCTGTAAATCATGAAGTTTTAGACAAGGCTTTAAATGACGGTATCAAGTCATATATTGGTGGTAACTGTACTGTAAGCTTACTTTTAATCGCTTTAGCTGGTCTAATCAAGACTGGTAATGTTGAGTGGATTTCTACTCAGACCTATCAGGCAGCATCTGGTGCTGGTGCTAAGAATATGCGTGAACTTTTATGTCAGATGGGTTCATTATATGACTGTGTTAATTCAGAACTTGCAGATCCACACAGCTCAATTCTTGATATCGAGCGTAAGGTTCGTGCAAAGATGAATGATGCATCATTCCCAACAGACAATTTCGGTGCTCCTTTAGCTGGCAGTGCTTTACCATGGATTGATAAAGAGCTTGAGAATGGTCAGAGCCGTGAAGAGTGGAAGAGCCAGGCTGAAGCTAACAAGATTTTAGGCTACGCTGATGAGTCATTAAAGATCGACGGTAACTGCGTACGTATCAGCTCAATGCGTTGCCACAGCCAGGCATTAACTATCAAGTTAAACAAGAACATTCCTTTAAATGATGTAGAGCAGTTAATTCTATCTCAGAATAAGTGGGTAAGAGTAATCGAGAACCACAAGGAAGTAACTCTTAAGGAGCTGACTCCAGCTAAGGTATCAGGTTCTTTATATGTACCTATCGGCCGTTTACGTAAGATGAACATGGGTGATAACTTCTTATCAGCATTCACTGTTGGTGACCAGTTATTATGGGGTGCAGCAGAGCCATTACGCTGCATGCTCCGTCAGATCGTAGGCTAATTTGCTATAATCTGATAAAAAGTTCAGGTCCTCTTTTTAGGGGACCTGAATTTTTTTTGTCTCAAATAAATGAAAAGAGGTAAATATCGACAGAAATTAAAAAAAAATTACATAAAAATTTGCATAAAATTCAAAATGATAGTGTCGATTCAAAAAAGATCTTAAAAAAATATTAAAGTGGTGAACGAAATTTGCCGTTAAGAAAACAACTAGAAATATAACTAGCGAATTCGAATTAAGGAATTAATTCGTAGGAGAGAAAAATGGCACTATATGTTTCAACAAATATTTCTTCAATTAACTCAGGGCGACAGCTTGGAAAAGCAACTCATGCATTAGATACAAGCTACAAGCGTCTATCATCCGGTTTGCGAATTAATTCAGCAAAAGACGATGCAGCAGGTTTACAGATATCAAATAGATTAACAGCTCAGATTAACGGTTTAAATCAGGGTAACCGTAATGCTAATGATGGTATTGCGCTTGCTCAGACTGCTGAAGGTGCACTTGATGAAGTTACTAATATGCTTCAGAGAATTCGTACTCTAGCTCTTCAGTCAGCAAATGGTACAAATACTACCACTGACAGAACATCTCTTCAGTCTGAAGTTACTCAGTTATCAAGTGAAATTGCAAGAATTGCATGTAAAACAACCTTTGCTGGAAATTCTATTCTTGCAGGTGCAGGTAAAGGTCTTTTAGATAGCAAAGGTAAACTATCTTTACAGGTAGGTGCCAATGCTAATGATACAGTTACAGTAAACTTGTCAGTTGCATTCTTGTTGAGCAAAATGCAAGAAGTCTCTTCAGTATCAACTAAGGGATTAAGTACCGATAAGAAATCATTTGATGTTTCTACAGTATGTAAAGCTCAAAATGTACTAGAAGGTATTGATTCATATATTTCTTTTGTTGATAAGAAACGTGGTGAATTAGGTGCTGTACAAAACAGACTTGAATCAACAATTGCAAACCAGTCAAATATTGCTGAAAACGAGTCAGATGCTCGTTCTCGTATCCGTGATACAGATTATGCTGAGGAAGCTGCAAACTTGTCACAGCAGACAATTGTTCAGCAGGCTGCATCATCAATGCTAACCCAGGCTAACAGCCGTCCACAGATTGCATTAAGCCTATTAGGCTAATCTTCTATGTAAAGGATCTCCTTGCAAAAGGAGATCTTTTCTTATCCAAAATCAAAGAATCTAATCTCATTTTTATTAAGTTTTATTCTAGTAAACTTTTAAAATATTTTGTTGATTTTTCGATCGTTTTTTTTCTTTTAGTGACTAAAACATGCATAACTGATAAAATCGAAACATATTTATTACGAGGTAAAATATGAAAATCGGTATTATCTGTGCAATGGACGAAGAGTGCGAATATTTCTTACAGAATATTAGCGTCAGTCAGACAAAAACTGTAGGAAAGAGCATTTTTTACTGTGGAACTACTGCTGATGGAAAAGAGGTTGTTCTTTCAAGAAGTGGTATTGGCAGATCAAATGCAGCTTCTGTATGCGCTTTAATGATTGCATTATACGATGTTGATTATGTTATCAATTGTGGCATTGCAGGTGCCTTAGGAGCAAATCTACATATCGGTGATATTGTTTTTTCAACTGATGTTGCATATCACGATGTTGATTTTTCTGTATTTGGATACAAGAAAGGTCAGATGGCAGGCGAACCTGAAAGATTCAATGCAAGTTCAGAATTATTAGCAAAAGCTGAAATTGCGTCACAAACAATTTCTGAGTTAAGAACTAAAGTAAAAAAGGGCCTAATCGTTTCAGGTGATCAATTCATTAACGATAAAGCTGTAAAGAGTGAAATTATAAAGAATTTTCCTGACGCTCTTGCAACAGAGTGCGAAGGTGCGCCTATAGCTCATGTTGCAACAAATTTTAATATTCCTTTCATTGTTATCAGAAGCCTTTCTGATAACGCTGATGAAAACGAGGTTGCAACCTACGAATTTAACGTTAAGAGCGCGTCAGAGAATAGTGCAAAACTTGTATTAGCAATAATAAAAATGCTATAGGAGTGCTTATGCCTGTAGAGCAGATAATTGATGCTGCAAAAGAAGCTTCAATAAAAGATCTTTTCTTTGCATTCGTGTCAATACTTGAATATCCTGCAGTAATTCTGTTTACTGCAATGGTTGTTGAGTTGATTCTGCCTACAAAAAAGAAGTGGTGCCTATCAGGAATGGCCCCCCTTTTTTCTAAGGCAGCCGCTAAAGTAAACCGACCAGAGAATGCGATTTCACAGACTGTATTTTCTGGTATCTTTCTTCCGATAGCTACAGTTACATCATTTGTTCTGACATTAGAACTTCTAAGGTTCTGTGTATCTAGTGATGTTATTCTGTCTCTTATTCTTCTTCCTATTTTGCTTGAATCAAAAGGTACTCTGTACCAGATGTTTTCTGTAAAAAGGGAGATAGATAACAAAAATAGAGAAAGTGCCAGAGCAGTACTTCAGCAGTTTATGAAAAGAGACTGCATGACACTATCAGATATGGGAATATGCAAAGCGCTTTGTGAATATACAGCTATGAGAATGTTCATAAACTGGTTTTCAATAATGGTCTGGTATATGATCCTTGATCTTGAAGGTGCATTGGTTATGCAGCTTGTAGCTGTGATGAATAATTCTTTTAATTTCAAAGAGAAAAAGAACGAAGTATTCGGATCATTTATTTATAAATTAGAACAGAGTTTATTATTTCCGGTTCTGATTGTATTTATTCCACTGATGTTGTGTTCATTTTCGGCTATCAGAATCTTAAAACATTTAAAACAGCATATAACTGAGTATACAAGTTTTATTTCATCACCTGTGCTGGACCTATTAGGTTCATATGCAAATATTTCTCTGGGTGGACCTCGTTTATATAATGGCAGCAAAATAAGATTAACCCGTATTGGTGGAGCAAACGATCCTGATTCAAGATCTGCTTTAAGGCTGTACAATAAAATCAGATTTGTAGGGGTTATGTTTGTTTGCCTTTGTGTTATTCAGAAAATCGTTTTTTCTCTATAAATACAATGTCAGATAAAGAAAATTTTTTAGAACTGTTAAAAGAGCAATCAAAAGAAAAAACTGAAGATTTCTCATCTTTGTTAGATGGTGAGATAAAAGTCATAGTACAAGATAAGATTGAACTTAAATCAAAAGGTATTGATGAAGCTCTTGCAAAAATAAGACAGTCTTCGGCAGTACATGCAAAAGAAGAAATAGCAGATACAGCATCATCATCTTTTGTGAATATGGTTAAACCAAATGATGTTCTGGTGTTTAAAAGACCTGGTATTCAGCCATATGTTTTACAGAAATTAAGAAAAGGTGAATATGTTGAGGCAGATTACATCGATCTGCATGGAAAAACAATAGAGCAAGCTTATGAAACAGTTATGAAATTTATAGGTTTTGCAAAAAAGCATGAATTTAGAACAATCCTTATAATTCATGGAAAAGGCGAGAGATCAAATCCTAAAGCTCTTATGAAGAGTCATGTCGCTCACTGGCTAAAACAGATCCCTGAAGTTATGGCATATCATTCTGCACCAGTCTGGAAAGGCGGTGCAGGTGCTTTATATGTAATACTAAAAAAGAGTGATAAGGCATCAATAATAAACAGAGAAATTTACCAAAAAAGATAAATAATTTCTAAAGAAAAAAAAATAATTGCCGTTAACAAATACAGAAAGATTATTTAGCTCATAAATTGAGCGGGAGTTTTAAAATGGCAATTTATGTAAATACAAACGTTTCAAGCTTAAACTCTAACAGACAGTTAGGTAAAGCAACCCATTCTCTTGATACAACCTACAAGCGTTTATCATCAGGTTTACGTATTAACTCAGCAAAGGATGATGCTGCAGGTTTACAGATTTCAGACAGATTAACCTCTCAGATTAACGGTCTAAATCAGGGTAACCGTAATGCCAATGATGGTATTGCACTTGCTCAGACAGCTGAAGGTGCTCTTGATGAAGTAACCAACATGTTACAGCGTATCCGTACCTTATCACTACAGTCTGCTAACGGTACAAATACAACTGCTGATCGTGGAGCAATCCAGGAAGAAGTTAAAGCTTTATGTAGTGAAATTGGCCGTATTGCATGTAAGACAACCTTTGCTGGTCAGGAAATATTAGCTGGTCCAAATAAAGGTCTTGTAGGTACAGATGGAAAAATAGCATTCCAGGTTGGTGCAAATGCAAATGATACTATTTCAATTTCATTAAGTAGAGATTTTACTCTTAATGGAATGGCAGGTGATCCTAATGTTGCAGCAACAGCTCTTAATACAGCAAGCAACGGATTTTTCAAGGTATCAACTGTTGATGAAGCTCAAGAGACATTAAAAACAATTGACGATTTTATTGCACATGTTGACAAGGCTCGTGGTGAGTTGGGTGCAGTACAGAACAGACTTGAGTCAACCATTGCAAACCAGTCAAATATTGCTGAAAACGAGTCAGATGCACGTTCACGCATCCGTGATACAGACTATGCAGAGGA
>NZ_JAGFNY010000012.1 GCF_019448115.1 Succinivibrio faecicola
ACTGCATCAGATAAAATCTATGATTTACTGCTAAATTATGTATCAGTAAGAGATTTTGCAACAAAGGCAAAACCTGAAAACTACTATCATGGTTTCTTATCAGGTGTATTCACAAACTGTTCTGATAGTATAAGCGATTATCAGTCAAACAGTGAATCTGGTGATGGTTATGCAGATATTACATTCCTAGATAGAAGAAAAAAGAAAGCTGTCATTCTTGAACTGAAAACTGCACAAAGCACTAAAAATTTAAAGGAAACAGCATTACAAGCAATTAAACAAATTGAAGATAAAAGATATGCTGAAGAATTCTTTGATGATGTTATATCTGATATATACTGCTATGGCATCAGCTTTTATCAGAAAAACTGCTATATTGAAGTGAAGAAGATTAAATAATTAGTTTTTTGATCTGTGATTACAAGAATTATGGTGTTATATGGCATTTAAAGATACAAAAGTGATTTGGAAACTCAAAGGTAATATTGATATGCCATATGCTTGCAAAGATGATACTGCAAATACAGTAGTAACTGAAGCTAAGCAACCTAATAATGCAAGTGACGCAGAGTTAACTGATACCAAGATTCAAGCTCAAGTAGTCTCTGTATCAAATACAACTTCTAATAATGAAGCGATTGCTGTTCCTCAAAAAACATCAGATAGTATAAAGACATCTTCAGATACAAACAATAAAAATACATCTCAATCTGAGCCAGTTTGCGTTGTACCATCTGACAATCTCAATATGATGTCAAATGTTGCTACAACAGTTCCTGTTATTAATGGACAGAGTGTTAACCTTAATGTTGACAGCTCGAGACTTCCAAAATGGCGTTCACTGCCATACAGGTTAAGACAGAAAAGAGCAGATATTTATATCAACAAAAATGCATCTGTTGATTTTGCCCAATCACTTTGTGATTACCTCTTAAAACGAGGTTTTAGTGTTCTTGAGTATGACGAAAGTGTTCACTATCTTCCATCAGATGTTCTGCTTCTTGATAAAACAGATCTTGTAGATGCAGGTATCGTTATATGCCTTCAACTTGGTAAAAGGGAGGTATACAATCAGCTAAAAGCAGAATTTGGAGATAGAGTATGATGAGTGATAACCGTTTTTATACCAGGATCCTCACCACTGATGACTATTCATTATTAAGCTCAATGGAGAACATCGAGCTTAAGACTCAGAAAAATGCATGGGCTGCAAATCAGATTGCAGAATGTTTTGATAACAGCTACCTAATCATAGGCCTTTTCGATTATGAAAAACTTATAGGATTTTCTGTAATCTACAATACTAAATTTACAACCGATCTTCTAACTATTGGTGTAACTCCTGAATATCAGGGCAAAAAACTAGGTTTTAAGCTTCTTTTGGATACTTTAAAAACTGCCATTAACATAGAGGCTGTAGAGTGTTTTTTAGAGGTAAGAGTTAGCAATTTTGTTGCTATAAACCTATATGAAAAGCTTGGATTTAAAAAGGTTGGAGTTCGAAAGGAGTACTACAATCCTGTAGGTGATGAGCCCGGGGAGGATGCTTATACCATGCATTTAGGTAATATTAAAGAAGCACTTTTAAATTTCTCTTAGGCTTATTTTTCTAAAAATTCATTCCTTTAAAAATTCAAAAAAATAATAAGTTTCTGAAAACTAAAGAAAAAATATTTATTGTCACCATAATGGTGCACAATTTTTAGAAAACAATATATATTTAACTGTATGTTGCGTTTTGTGCAATATCCGATAAATAAGCCATTCTTTGTTTAAAATTTGTTCACTGGCGATAATTTTTTAAAAAATAATTATTATTCAATAGTGTGATTAGTGACATATAACGTAAAAAACATTATCATTTACATATCACGACTATATTTGTCTGATTTTTGATATTAACAGCTCCACATTAGTGGAAATAACAACAGGGAAATGCGATGCTAATAGGTATTCCTAAAGAGAGCTTGCACGGTGAGACTAGGGTTGCAGCAACCCCAGATACCGTTGGTAAGCTATTAAAGTTAGGCTTTGAAGTTGCAGTTCAAAGCGGCGCAGGTGCACTTGCAAGTTTTGACGACGATGCATATGTAAAAGCTGGCGCTAAGATTGTTAAAGAAAAAGAAGTTTATGCTGCTGACATTCTTTTTAAGTTAAACGCTCCAACTGACGCTGAAATTGAATTAATGCACGAAGGCCAGACCTTAGTAAGCTTTATCAGACCAGCTCAGAACGAAGAGTTAGTAAACAAGCTGAATGCTAAGAAGGTTACAGTTCTTGCTATGGACATGGTGCCTCGTATTTCACGTGCACAGTCTTTAGACGCATTATCATCAACCGCAAATATTTCAGGTTATCGTGCTGTTATCGAAGCTGCTCACGCTTTTGGCAGATTCTTTACAGGTCAGGTTACCGCTGCAGGTAAGGTTCCTCCTGCAAAAGTTATGGTTATCGGTGCTGGTGTTGCAGGTCTTGCAGCTATCGGTACAGCTCACTCATTAGGCGCTATCGTTCGTGCATTTGATACTCGTTTAGAAGTAGCAGATCAGATCAAGTCAATGGGTGGTGAATTCTTACGTCTCGACTTCAAGAATGAAGATGGTGGTTCTTCAGACGGTTACGCAAAGGTAATGTCAGATGAGTTCATCAAGGCTGAGATGGAACTTTTTGCAAAGCAGTGTAAGGAAGTAGATATCATCATTACTACTGCAGCAATTCCAGGTAAGAAGGCTCCTTTATTGATTACCAAGGAAATGGTTGCTTCAATGAAGTCAGGTTCAGTTATTGTTGACCTAGCTGCTGCAACCGGTGGTAACTGTGAAGGCACAAAGGCTGGTGAAGTTGTTACAACCGCTAACGGCGTAAAGATGATTGGTTATACAGATCTTGCTGCACGTCTGCCTGCTCAGTCATCACAGCTATACTCAACAAACCTTGTAAATCTTTGCAAGCTACTTTGCAAGAACAAGGATGGCAACATCAACGTAGATTTTGAAGATGTTGTATTACGTAACATGACTGTTACTAAGGCAGGTGAAATTACCTTCCCTCCTCCAAAGATCAGCGTATCAGCAGCTCCACAGTCTCAGGCTAAGGAAGCTCCTGCTAAGGTTGAGGCTAAGAAACCAAATCCAGCAATCAAGCTTGTAGCTTTAGTTGCTATGGTATTAGCTTTCATGTTTATCGGCGCATACGCTCCTACAGAGTTCTTACCACACTTCACAGTATTCGTATTATCCTGCGTTGTTGGTTACTACGTAGTATGGAACGTTTCCCATTCACTACACACTCCACTTATGTCTGTAACTAATGCTATTTCAGGTATTGTGGTTGTTGGTGCTATGCTTCAGATCAGCAACGGTCTGTTTATTGGCGTTCTTTCATTTATCGGTGTGTTACTGGTATCTATCAATATCTTTGGTGGTTTTGCTGTAACCCGTCGTATGCTTGCTATGTTTAGAAAACAGCAATAATAGTAGGTTAAGGAGATTATTTAATTATGTTAGTGGGTTTAACTCATATGGCCTACATTCTGGCAGCATTGCTGTTCATTATGGCTTTAGCTGGCTTATCAAAGCAGGAAACTGCAAAGATGGGCTGTCTGTCAGGTATGGTAGGTATGACTGTAGCATTAGTTGCTACCTTTGCTCAGGTTGAATCAGCATACGGTTTTGCTGCAATTGTTTTAGCAATGGTTTGCGGTGCTGCAGTAGGTGTATATGTTGCACGTAAAGTACAGATGACACAGATGCCAGAACTTATCGCTTGCTTACACAGCTTCGTAGGTTTAGCAGCTGTATTAGTTGGTTTCAACAGCTACCTTCAGTTAATTCAGGCTACACCAATAATCGATGCTAACAGTGCAGATCTTTTTGGTGAACTTGTAAACAAGCTTGCAGCTGCAGGCGGTCACAAGCAGCCAGCTATGTTCACAACTGAGCTTGTAGAAATCTTCTTAGGCGTATTCATTGGTGCTGTAACATTCACAGGTTCTATCGTTGCTTACGGTAAGTTAAATGGTACCTACAAGTTACGTATCTTCAAGTCAGCTCCTTTAAGCTTACCTCATGGTAACCTTTTAAACTTAGCTGCATTAGTAGTTTCATTCCTACTGATGATCTGGTTCGTAGCTAGCGGTGATATGGCTCAGTCAAAAGCTGATGCATTCCCATTAATCGCAATGACCATTATTGCATTATTATTCGGTATTCACTTAGTTGCTGCTATCGGTGGTGCTGATATGCCTGTTGTTATCTCAATGCTGAACTCATATTCAGGTTGGGCTGCTGCAGCTTCAGGCTTCATGTTAAGCAATGACCTTCTGATCGTTACAGGTGCTTTAGTAGGTTCTTCAGGTGCTATTCTATCTTACATCATGTGTAAGGCAATGAACCGTTCATTCATCTCTGTTATCGCAGGTGGCTTTGGTAATGCTCCAGCTGCTAAGAAGCAGGATGAGGAAATGGGCGAGTACCGTGAGCTTAAGGCTCCAGAGGTTGCTGACTTATTAAAGAACTCAAGCTCAGTAATCATCACCCCAGGCTATGGTATGGCTGTAGCTCAGGCTCAGAATGCAGTTGCTTCATTAACCGAGAAGTTAAAGGCTCGTGGTGTTGAAGTTCGCTTTGCAATTCACCCTGTAGCTGGTCGTTTACCAGGTCACATGAACGTTCTTTTAGCTGAGGCTAAGGTTCCATACGATATCGTATTTGAAATGGATGAAATCAATGATGATTTCGAGAATACAGATACCGTACTTGTTATCGGTGCTAACGATACTGTTAACCCTGCAGCTTCAGAAGATCCTTCAAGTCCTATCGCAGGTATGCCTGTTCTTGAGGTTTGGAAGGCTCGTAACGTTGTAGTATTCAAGCGTTCAATGAACCCAGGTTATGCTGGTGTTCAGAACCCACTGTTCTTCAAGGAGAACAGCTCAATGTGCTTCGGCGATGCTAAGAAGACTGTTGAGGATATCGTTGCAAACATCTAATCAGTAACGATATTTGATAAGACGGCTCTGAATTTTTCAGGGCCGTTTTTCTTTTCGTGTTTGTTGTTCAAGCTTATAGTATAATTACCAAAATTCATTGAAACTTATAGGTAAAGGAAAAGCTATGAGCACTAATCAGTTTCTCCCTTTAGTAGAGAAGATAAAGACTGAAGGAAAATGCCTTGAAGGCGGCATTCTGAAAGTTGATTCTTTTATCAATCATCAGATCGATCCCATAATGCTTCAGCTTATGTGTGAAGAGTTTGCAAGACGTTTTTCAAATGTTCATGTTGATAAAATCATGACAATTGAAGCTTCAGGCATAGCTCCTGCTGTTGTATTAGGGTATCTTCTTAAAAAGCCTGTTGTATTTGCAAAGAAGAAAAAACCATCAACCATGGCAAATATGCTTACAACTGAGGTTTATTCTTTTACAAAGCAGAAAAGCTACACTGTATGCTGTTCAAAAGAGTTTATAAAGGAAGGCGAGGATATTCTCTTTATTGATGATTTCCTTGCAAACGGTAATGCTGCAAAAGGCATGATTGAATTAGTTGAAAAAGCTGGTGCTAAAATTGTCGGTATGGGGTTTTTAGTTGAAAAGGCATTTCAAAACGGCGGACAAATGCTAGAAAAACTAGGTCATAGAGTAGAGTCTCTAGCAGTTATAGAATCCCTTGACAATTGTACAATCACATTTAAAGAGTAATATGGAAAACGAAAATAAATCAGCAAATGAGCTGATATATCAGCTTGAGGACAGACCTCCTTTTATTGAAAGTTTTTTTGCAGCTATTCAGCATTTATTGGCAATATTCGTGGCTATCATTACACCACCACTAATTATTGCTGGCGCACTAAAACTTGACCATGAGACTACAGGTTATCTGATCTCAATGGCTCTTATGGCATCAGGAGTCTCAACCTTTATTCAGTGTAAGAAAGTAGGCCCTATAGGTAGCGGACTTTTATGTATCCAGGGTACTTCTTTTTCCTTTATCTCCCCAATTATCGGTGCAGGTATAAATGGAGGTTTAAGCGCAATTTTTGGTGCAGTAATCGTTGGCTCATCAGTGGAGATGTTAGTAAGCCGCATCTTAAAGTACGCAAGACGAGTAGTGACTCCAACTGTAGCTGGTATTGTTGTAACTTTAATCGGTCTTAGCCTTATTAAAGTTGGCGTTATTTCCTGCGGAGGCGGTTTTAACGCAATGTCTGATGGCTCTTTTGCATCTATTGAGAATTTACTATTATCAGCACTTGTAATTGCAACAATTATCTTCTTTAATCTTTGCAAAAACAAATATCTAAGAATGAGCTCCATCGTTATTGGACTTGCCGTTGGATTTGTTGTTGCAATTCTTATAGGTAGAGTTGATTTTAATCAGATTTCATCATACGGTGGAATCAATTTCCCACATCCATTTAAATATGGGATGAGTTTTGATCCTGCTGCAATCATTGGTTTAGGTGTTGTTTATCTAATTACTGCTATTGAAGCTTATGGTGATATAACAGCAAATTCAATGATTTCTGGTAAGGAAATTGAAGGACCTGAGTTTAACAAGAGAGCATCTGGCGGTATTTTAGCTGACGGCTTTAACTCAATGCTTGCAGGTTTCTTCAACTCATTCCCAAATTCAGTATTTGCACAAAATAACGGAATGATTCAGTTAACTGGTGTAGCTTCAAGATATGTTGGTTATTTTATTGCAGCATTCTTGGTTATTTTAGGTATCTTTCCTGCTGTGGGTTTAGTCTTCTCCTTAATTCCTAATCCTGTATTAGGTGGTGCAACATTACTTATGTTTGGTACAGTTGCAGCATCAGGTATCAAGATCATTGCTTCTCAGGAAATGAACAGAAAGACTATTTTAATTATGGCAATCAGCTTCTCCTGCGGCCTTGCAGTTGAGTTTGTTCCTGATATCCTAAAGAATTTCAACGATTCTGTTCGCTCACTGTTCTCATCTGGTATTACAACAGGTGGTATTGTGGCTATTCTTGCAAATCTGATTATCAAATCAGACAAAAAATAAATGATAAAGGGCACTTTTAGTGCCCTTTACAATGATCTTTTAAAACATCAAAAATTGTATTTTTTAAATTAAAATTCCTTTTAGATGATCAATCTCGTGTTGAACAATCTGTGCTGAGAAACCAGACAGTTTCATACTTTTCTTTCTAAATTTGAGATCATCATATTCAACTACGATACTTTTAAATCTCTTTGTTTTTCTAACGCCATCTAAAGATAGGCATCCTTCTTCTGCTTCATACTCATTTTTAGCCTCAGTAATTACAGGATTTAACATAACCTGAACTGTGCCATGGATATTAACAGCAATGATATTTTTACTCTTTGAAATCATATTAGCTGCAAGACCAACGCACTCTTCTTGATGTGCAATAAGTGTATCAACTATATCTCTTGCTATTTCTAAATCTTCGATTGTTGCTTTTTCTGATGGGATCTGTAAAAAAGCCTCATCTTTGCAAATGTCTCTAATCATTTGTATTCTCACTGTCTTTTAGATATACCCAGGCACAAGGTGTTTTAGCGGCCTGTGCCTTACCTCTGCTTGAAATTACTTTAGCAATATCAGCAGAGCTGTTAACGACAATCATTGAAACGATAGCAGATTCTAAATCTTCTTTTGCAACTTGCATATCGATATTTATGATTGGTGTGCCCTGCGTAACCTTTGCACCTACAATAATTCGTGAACTTAAACCCTTACCTGTAAAGGCATTGGTTCCAATACCGAATGTCACATAGATTTCAAGGCCATTGTCCCTTTTTATGGTAAATGCATTGTTAGATGCGGTTATTCTTGAAATAGTGCCATCGCATGGTGCGTAAATCATGTTGGTACTACGCTCTGGTGCGATTGCTACACCATCACCTATAAGTTTTTCTGATATAACAAGATCTGGTACTTCTCTTAAAGATAGTAAAGTACCGCCTACAGGTGCAAAAAGCTCCAGATCGGATACATTGTGCGCATCTATCTGCTCAGAGCTTTTGTTTCTTGAGAAAAATGAAAATAAACCCATAAGTTTTCCTAGTTTAATGAATTAATAAGGTCAGCTAATTCACTTCCCTTATAAATTGACATGATTTTACAGTACAGCTCCTCGTTAAAGGAAGGCTTTAAATCCTTTTCAAGATTCAGTCTTTCAATAACAGCCTTTAACTTATTGATGTTGTATGAGCCTGCTACAAGATAGGTAACACCAAGTCTGTAAAACAGTGGTAGAAGCTCTGTGCGTGATGCAAATCTTCCTGCAATGCCTAATGTTGCATTAGCTTCAAAAGCTGCCTTTGCTGCCATTACAATCATTTTTGCTAGAACAGGTGTAAAGGCACTGTCAGGTGGGCAAGGGGCTGATGCATATTCTGCAAGTGAACTTGTGCCTATGATCATCATGTCACCTTCTTTTGCTATTTCAGGGGCAAGTAAAACTGCTGCAGGCGTTTCAATCATAAAGGAGAGGGCCATTGTTCCGTGAGGAGTATTTCTATCATCAAGCTCCTTTACACATTCTTTAGCAAGCGAAATAAGATAGTCCTTTTCTGAGATCCTTGTTATCAAAGGGAATACGATTGTAATTTTTCTTCCCTGAGATGCTCTTAGCAAGGCTCTAATTTCCTTTTTTAATAGTTCAGTTCCGACACAGCCTCCATATCCTTGTAATGGACCGTTTTCATCAAGATGAACATTAAACAGAGGCTTTTTATCATCAGCAAAATCAAAAGTACGCGCAGTAATAGGTGCATTTAATTTGATTTTTGAGAAGATTTTATAAAAAGTCTGAGTCATCTCATCTTCAGTTGGCTCTGTTTTAGAGCTTATAAAGAGGAATTCTGAACGAAGAAGACCAAGACCATGCTGAGCATACTGTGTGATGTTCTTTTCCTGACTCTGATTTATAGCACCTACAGCGCAGGAAACAGTTATATTCAGCAGTGATTCATCATTTATCTGATCGGAGAATGGATCCTGTCTAGATAAAAGGCTTTCTTTTATTTCTTCACTTGGCTCAACAACAGCAAGACCTGAGTTTCCGTCAATTAGAATTTCAATGTCGTTTTTTATTGTTGTTGCATCAAATACAGCGAATAATGAAGGAATATTAAGTTCTCTTAGAACAACGCTTAAATGACTTGAATCTCTGCCGCCTTCAAGAATAAGACCTTTAATGAATTTTGTATCAAGTGATAAAAGCTGTGCAGGAGTTAGATTCTTAGTGATAAGAATGACATCATGAGTAAGCTTTGGTAAAGATACAGCGTCACTTGATGAATGTTCTAGTGTATGAACAAACTCATTCATAAGATTTGTAAGCTCTTCTCTGTCAGTTTTAAGATCGTTGTTCTTATGAATAAAACTGTCTAGATTCTCAAGAAGAACAGTTTTTGCTGCAATACTAGCAGAGCATCCAGAGCTGATTAACTCAAGTATTTCTTTTTTGTTATCAGCTGAGTTTAAAAATCCTGCTGCAGCTCCAATCAGATCACGTAATGAATCTTTTGCTGGATTTCCAATCTGTAAAAGCTTAGTGCTAAAAAGGAGAGTTTTTTTAATATATCTGTCTCTTTCAAGATCAACATCATAAGCAAACAGATCTTCGTGTTGATTCTGATCTTTATTTGACGAAATAATCAATGATTTTGCAACCGCAATTCCTGTTGAAGCTACAATTCCTGACAGAGTGTACATAAGCTATCCTCTTGAAAACTCAAGTTTTGTTGTTTTTTGCAAAGACAGATAATACTTAGTTCCTGCACATACAGCAGCAGGCGGAATAATTAGATTTATAACCGGAATGCAAAGAGCAAATGCAATAAAAGCTCCCATGGTAAAGGTTGATAATTTATTGCTCTTTAAGTCCCTTTGCATATCTGAAAAACTGATTTTATGGTTGTCATAAGCATAATCGGTATACTGAAGGGTACCCATCCATGCTGTAAGCAAGAACCAGTAAACTGGTGAAAGAATATTAACTACAGGTACAAAGTAGAGTATCAGTCCTAAAAAAGCCAGTGGCAGAAAAAACAGTTGCTTTATTGCTTCTCTTTTTATAATTCTTGGAATATCCTGAATGATATCAAAAACTGACATATCTTCACTTTGTGTTCCGTTAAGCATCATTTCAACCTTATCGGCAAGTAAGCCATAAAAAGGTGAGGCGATAATGGTAGCAACGGTTGAGAAAATATAACAACTTACAAAACCTATTAAAAGACCTAAAATTGCGGTGATTATATAGGCAAGAAAGATTAGAAATTCAGGGAATGTCTTGAATATGTCACTGATAAGATTACTTATGTAATTGAATGTTGCATAACCTAATGAGAACAGGATTATAAAATTGACGATGATAGGAATAATTACATAGAGTCTGCATTCTTTTGAAAAAGCCATTTTTATTCCTTCAAAAAGATAGCTTATTGCATCAAGTGCACTTATTTTTCTTGCTGTAATATCATTATTCATTAAGTTAACTCTCGTTTTTCTTTCCGTTTTTATTGCACATGGATTTATTATACATGAACAGGACTTATTCAACTTTTGAAAATGTGCTCTAACCTAAGAATTAACAAAGAAAAATAATACTATTTCGTATACAATATTAAAGATTTAAAAATAAACTTTTCACTTGGAGAAAAGATGACCTTAAATGATTCAAGTTCACTGATTCTGATTGTCGGAGCCTTAGCTATCCTTGCATTTGTTGTTCATGGTCTTTGGTTTTCAGGAAGATCACTGAACAGAAAACTCGTAAATACATCAAAAGAAGATCAGGAAATACAGCAGTCATCAGCTGTTGGCAAGGTAAGAATTGTTCTTCCAAAAAGCATGTCCGTACAGGCAGATGGTGATGAGATTCCAAGAGTTCAGAACTTTGCGGCTGTTGAGAGTGACAGCAAGAACAACATCAGTAAAAACAGAATCATTCAGAAGACTTATGAATTAAATCTTATTGCAAATGAAGGTCGTCCTTATACAGGTCTTGATCTTGAAGAGCTGTTCTCAAGCTATGGCTTTTTAAGAGGTGAAAAGGATATTTACTGCGTTTATGAAGATCCTGAAACAAAGGCAAGAATTGTATTTAGAATCTGTTCTTTAGAAGCTCCATATTCATTCCCTCAGGATATGTCTTCATTCTCTACAAGATCACTTGCAATTTATATGCAGCTTCCAAAAAAAGGTAAGTGCTTTATTTACTTCAAGGCAATGAGAATTGCTGCAGAACGTCTTGTAGAACATCTAGGCGGTATTATCGTAGATAATGATTCAAAAGAATATTCATCAGATGCATTAGATGCTCTTGAGCATATGCTTCGAGAGTATGATAAATCTGGAGACTAATTCTCATGTCTAATCAAAATAGCGATCTTTTAGAGAGTTACAATACTCTTGTAGATACTCTTAACTCATATGCAAAAGCATATTATGTTGATGATGAACCATTAGTACCAGATGCTGAGTATGACAGACTTTACAATGAGCTACTTGTTTTAGAACAGGCTCATCCTGAAATTGTAAGAGAGGATTCTCCATCAAAAAGAATCGGTGCAACTGCGCTGACAGCATTTGAAAGTGCACCTCATAGAGTTCCTCTTATGTCTATGGGTGATATCTTCAATGATTCAGAGCTTATAGACTTCAATACAAGGCTTGTTGATTTATTAGGTGTCGATAAGATTGAGTACTGTGCAGAGCCAAAATTAGATGGTCTTGCTGTTTCCTTAATCTATAAGCATGGTGTGCTAGTCAGAGGTGCAACCAGAGGTGATGGTTATGTCGGTGAGGATATTACCGAGAATGTAAAAACCATCAAGGCAATTCCACTAAAGCTTACAGGTGACAATATTCCATCCTACCTAGATGTTCGAGGTGAGGTGATCATGACCAGAGATGGTTTTGAAAAATGGAATGAGAATGCAAGATTAAATGGCGGTAAGGTATTTGCAAATCCTAGAAATGCAGCAGCAGGATCTTTAAGACAGCTTGATCCAAAAGTTACAGCAAAAAGACCACTGTCATTTTATGCCTACTATGTAGGTGAGTGTGAAGGATATACACTTCCTGATGATCAGTATCACTGCCTTCTTGAGTTAAAGAAGTTTTCTATTCCTGTAAATCCTAACATAAGATGTGTAATGGGACTTAATGGTCTTCAGGAATTTTACAAGGATATTCTCTCAAGAAGAGGGGAGCTAAATTACGACATTGATGGAGTGGTTTTAAAGGTTAATTCTTTAAAGTCCCAGTCATCGTTGGGCTTTACTGCAAAAGTTCCAAGATGGGCTATTGCATATAAGTTTCCACCTGAAGAAATGATGACAAAACTTTTAGATGTCGAGTTTCAGGTAGGTCGAACCGGTGCAATCACACCTGTTGCAAAGCTTGATCCTGTTTATGTTGGTGGAGCTACAGTACAGAGTGCAACCTTACATAATGCCGATGAGATAGAAAGACTTGGCATCAAAATAGGTGATACAGTAATCGTAAGACGTGCAGGTGATGTTATACCACAGGTCTCAGGTGTTGTTGTATCAAAAAGAGATGGTACTCAAAAAGATATTGTATTCCCGACACACTGTCCTGTATGTGGATCAGATATCGAAAAGGTTGAAGGTGAAGCTGTTTCAAGATGTAGTGGCGGACTTGTCTGCCAGGCTCAGTTAAAGCAGAGTATTATTCATTTTGTTTCAAGAGATGCAATGGATCTGGAAGGTTTTGGTGATCGTATTGTAGAAGAGCTTGTAAACAGCGGAAAGATAAAATCAGTAGCCGATCTGTATTCTCTATCTGT
This sequence comes from Succinivibrio faecicola, assembly GCF_019448115.1. GTDB lineage: Bacteria > Pseudomonadota > Gammaproteobacteria > Enterobacterales > Succinivibrionaceae > Succinivibrio > Succinivibrio faecicola. The sequence continues at coordinate 12,818 of NZ_JAGFNY010000012.1, forward strand.
AAGTGATCTTGCATCAACTGTGCTTGATAAGGGCTCAGAAGAGAGAAAAACAAGACTGTTAGGAGAGGTTACTGCAAAGAAGCTTATTGCTTCTATAGATAAATCAAGAGTTGTTCCATTAAACAGATTTATCTATGCATTAGGAATCAGAGAGGTTGGAGCGTCGACAGCAAGAACTCTTGCAATGAATTTTGATTCTATAGGAGATCTTATAAAGGCTGATTACCAGACTCTTTTATCACTGCCAGATGTAGGTCCTGTAGTTGCAAGACATATCTGTGACTTCTTCCTTGAAAAACACAATCTTATGGTGATAGACAGACTTGTAAAGCATGATGATGGATTCTTGTTTTCTGCAGGTATTGAGCTTACCTCAATAAAGCAATCATCTAACAGGGCATCTGCACCACTATTAGGTCAGACATTCGTAATAACAGGTACCTTGTCATCTATGGATAGAAATGAAGCTAAAAACAAGCTATTAGCTTTAGGTGCTAAAGTATCATCATCTGTATCAAAGAAAACTACCGCTCTTATATGTGGTGAGGCTCCTGGTTCAAAGTATACAAAAGCTTTAGAGCTGTCTGTAAGAGTTATTTTAGAAGACGAATTTTTAAAGATGCTAGAAACACTTTAAAAATCAGGAATGAGGCGACAATGAAAAAATTATCACTTCTTTTTTTAGCACTAATCTCTTTTAACTCATTTGCAGATGATGAGAATTATGCTTTAAAAAAACTTGAAAGCTCCTGTGAAAAAGGAGAAATGCAGGACTGCACTTTAGCTGGTAAAATGTATATCGATGCAGATAAAGGAGAAAAGGCAATTTCTCTTTTTGAAAAATCCTGCTCTAAAAACTTTATTCCAGGCTGTACTGCTCTTGGTGCAACTTATTATTCAGGACTTGGCAAAGTTCAGACTGATAAGAAAAAGGGTATAGAGATCTTAACTGATGCCTGTGATAAAAAAGAAGGTGGTGCCTGCGGTGTTCTTGCCTATGCATATATGATGGGTGATGGTGTACAGACAGATTATAAAAAGGCAATGAAAATCTTTAGACTGCTTTGCGACAAGAAGAATGCTGAGGCATGTCATTTTGCAGGTGATATGTTTATGCAAGGCTGGGGGGTTACTCAGGATTTCAATCTTGCAGCAGAGCATTATGCAAGAGGCTGTAGCTATGGTCTTAAAAAATCTTGCGAAGAGTATAAAGTTTTAGATTCAGAAGGCTTTGTGACTCATTCAGAATAGAATTGTTTACCTAAAAAGGATCATCTCCTTTTTAGGTAAAAATAAATCTTTAAAGTTTCTCTTTTCCACTATCCTTTTCCTCAAGCGCTTTTTCTAAAACTTTTGCATGTTTTAAAGGAATATAAAGAGCGCGATTTGGATTTATCTTATCAGTGCGATAACCAGAATTCAGTTTTTTTATAAGATCAATGTTTGCACCTGACAATTCAGCAACCTTCTTTAAGGAATTAACGCGACCTGCAATCTCAACCTTTCTGAAAGGAGGTCTGTTCTTGATATTAGGTAGTTTTATATTATAAAAATCGGGCTGTTTTAGAATATCAGCAAAAGCTTTAACTCTGCTTAAATATGCTCTGCTTTGTCTAGCAACTCTAACAGTGTCAAGACTTATATTCTTAGTACCTTTTTTCTTTGCTCTTTCAATAGCCTTCTTAACACCATATTCACCCTGGTTGTATGCTATAACAACAAATTCCCAGTCGCCTAAATCATTGTAAAGCTTCTTAAGATATTTAATTCCAGCATCGGTAGATGCAAAGAAGTCATATATACCATCATAGTGGTCCTGTTTTTCAAGACCCAGGGAACGACCAGTAGCTCTAATAAACTGCCATGCTCCATGAGCACCGCCGTGATATGCATGAGGGTTAAGACCGCTTTCAACCAGAGGAATTGCAGCCATTTCTAAAGGTACATTCTCTTCATTAAGTTTTGATAAAAGATAATGAAGGTAAAAATCGTTTCTGTTCAGATTAGAATGCACAGTTCTTGCAAAGTTCTTTGCAATTCTCTTTTCCTGATCTGTAAGTTTCCAGTCTAAAGTAAATCTCTTTTCGTGCCAGTGTTCACTTTCCCAAAGAGATGTACTTTGCAACTGCTTTGGCTGTCTTGTCTGACTTTCGTATGATAAAGACATGCTATCAGATGTTCTGTTAACAGAGCATCCACTTAATGTAAGAACACTTATGCAAATTGCAATGATTAAGAATAGTTTTGACTGTTTTATCAATGGCAAATCCTACTTAATTACGCTATGGATGAAAACCTTCATCACAAAGTCTGTTATTTCCTGAAGCTGCTGTTCTTGCAAGCTCATCACAGCGTTCATTCTCAGGATGACCGTTGTGCCCTTTGACCCATACAAAAGTTACATCATGCTTTGAATAAGCCTCATCAAGTCTTATCCATAGATCTTTATTTTTTACAGCACCACCAGAACTTGTACGCCAGTTTTTTCTTTTCCATCCTTCAAGCCATGATGTTATCCCGTTTTTTACATACTGGCTGTCTGTTGTAATAGTAACCTTACATCTTTCTTTTAATGCTGATAGACCAGTTATCACTGCCAACAGTTCCATTCGGTTATTTGTTGTAAGCTCATATCCGCATGACATTTCTTTTACATGTTCTTTGTATTTGAGAATTACGCCATAACCACCAGGACCTGGATTGCCAAGGCATGAGCCATCAGTAAAAAGAAGCACTTCTTTCATTGTAATCCTTAATAAAATTAAGAAGTATTAACTTCTTAATTATGAATTAACCAATTAACAGTGCCTTTATTATAGCAAAATCAAAAAGACAATATTTTGGTTGATTTTTATATACTGATTATTCTCTGTTATACGTAGAAATATCTGTAATGATTGTATAGAACTAAGTCAAAATAGACCTTGATCCTTATTAAAAACTTAGAATATTTTTTTCAAAAGAATGTAAAAAAACATAATGTGGCATATATATGACTAAAGAATCAGCTTTTATGCTACTATGTACAGGTAAATTATTTTTTAATAATAATGGAAATAATCCATGAAAAGGCAAGTAGCGCTCGATACAGAAACAACAGGAAAGTCAGATGATGGTACTCCAGGCGAGCACAGAATCATTGAAGTTGGTTGCGTTGAGATCATTGACAGAAAACTCACAGGCAGAACTCTTCAATTGTATGTGAATCCTGAAAGACCTGTTGATGAGGAAGCTTTCAATGTTCATGGTATATCCAATGAATTTCTTGCCGACAAACCAAAATTTGCACAGGTTGCAGATAAGTTAATTGATTTTATAAGGGGCTCAGAGCTTCTCATTCATAACGCAAAGTTCGACGTGGGCTTTATGGATAAAGAATGGATGCTGCTTGGCCTTGATGAAACCACAGAAGATATGGCAACCGTGGTAGATACAGTTTCTCTTGCTATGAAACTGTGCCCGGGTCGTCAGGTTAATCTTGATAATTTATGTAATCTTTTTGATGTTGACCGTTCTGCCCGTTCTCTTCACGGAGCTTTGCTTGATGCTCAGATCTTAGCTGAAGTTTATCTTGCAATGACAGGTGGACAAAGTTCACTTGAGTTTTCAGAAGTTGCCCAAGCAAAGGGACAGGGATTTGTAAGACCTGAGGGAGTAGTACTTCCTCAACTAATGGTTGATGAGAAAAGTCATGCGTCTCATGTCGATATGATGATTGAGATTGCTTTTAACAAACCTTTTAAAACCCCTGAAGGACAACCTCCTTTAAGTGGATGTTACTGGTCGGATGAATATAGTGCCGAATATCCTGTAAAGGGCGAGAACGAGGCTAAAAAGGAATACAAGAAGCGACTTAATGATGCTATTGATAAAATGCACAAAAAGATCCTCTCAGAGCAGCAGTTAAATGTACTTGATGAGTATTTAAATGAAGAAAAAGCTGCTTACAAAGAATGGGAAGATCGTGTAATGGGAAGAAATAAGAAGTAGGAGTAATTATGATTTCTTTTAATGTTCTTGATGATTTAAAGCAGGAAAGAGAAGTTTTAGAGAACTTTATTTCAAGACCAGACACCAAAGAATTAATTGAAAAGACTATTGAAATTATGTCCTCTTCAATAAAAAAAGGTGGCAAACTTATATCTGCTGGAAATGGTGGCTCTATGTGTGATGCTATGCATTTTGCTGAAGAGCTGACAGGAAGATACAGAGATAATAGACCATCTTATCCTGCTGTTGCAATATGCGATCCAAGCCATATCACATGCGTTGGTAATGATTATGGATTTGACTATATCTTTTCTCGTTACCTTGAGGGTATGGGGGCGGCAGGTGATGTTTTCCTTGGAATCTCAACCTCAGGCAATTCAAAGAATATTATTGAAAGCTGTAAAGTCTGTAAAGAAAAAGGTATCAAATCTGTTTTACTGCTTGGTAAAGACGGTGGTAAATTAAAAGATCTAGGAGATGTTTCTATTATCGTTCCTCATGATGGATATGCTGACAGAATTCAGGAAATCCATACTATGATTATTCATATCCTTATAAAAGGTATTGAGCAGGAATTAGCTTAATAATTTTCAATTCAAAAAAAAGCGATGTTCTCTTTTCTCTCGAACATCGCTGATTTTTTTTTACTTTAATTGGATTTTATATTCTTTTAAATATTCAATTAAAGACTGTCCTTGATTTAACTGAGTCTGAAGGTAATATAAATATGCCTGCAGCATGCTAAAGGAAATGTGATAATTGCAGTCCTGATTTGTATTTTCCTTATCAACAAGTAAAATTCCCTTGCCATTGAATCTATGGGAGTGCATTTTATAATCGCCTGAAAGTTCACAGGCATATTTACTGTTGAATTTTGCTGAAACAATCTGATTGTAGGCAAATGGGAATGAGCACTTTCTGTCAGATAATAGGTCACATCCAAAAGAGTAGAATTCAAGATCTGACTGTGAATGATACAGAATAGTGGTAATAATATCCTTGTGAGATCCTAATCTGTTTTTGTCATATTTAATGTTAGATGCGCCTTTATATTTTTCTGGTATATAAAGATAGAATGGTACAGCATGACCGAACATAGCCTCATCAGGATGATCAAGATACCCAATGCCTCTTAGATTATGATCTCCTGTTGCAGCAATGTAGGTTCTTTCTGCTAGTGTTTCATCATTTTTAATTGCAGAAATAAATTTTCCAAGCTCGTTATTTGCATACTGGAAGGTACCAAAAATAGTTTTTGTATCCTTGTATGGGAATCTTTCAAGAATATCCTCTGTTATGTTCAAATTAGGCATAACCCTCTTTTCAGGATATCTGTATGGTGGGTGATTTGTTATAGATAATGTCATAACAAAACGAGGTTTTTCTCTCTTCTCTTTAAGAATATTGAGAGTTTCTTTAAACATATATTCATCATCAATGCCCCATGCACTTTCTGTAGCATTTGGGTGTTTTAGCTTTACATAAGAGCGTTCAATAATTCTGTCGAAACCTAAATATCTTAAAAAGTTGTTATAGTTTCTCCATGATGCAGTAGATGCTGTTACAAATACAGTTTCATATCCTGCCTTCTTAAATATTTTTACAATATTCATAAGATAATCTTTATCTGCATGTCTTGATGTAGACAGATTAAGATCAGGAACAGATACAAGTAGTCTTGTTAGACTGTCAGAAGTACCATCACCTTCAGATACAAAGTTTGTAAAGAAATAGTCTTCTTTTGTATGTTTTCTAAGCTCTCCTAGCAGATCTCTGTTATTTTCGTCATCATAAGAGAGCATATGAGTACTCATGCTCTCCATGACATTAAAGACAACATCAGGTTTGTTATTTACAAGAAACTCATTATATGGAGTCTTGTTATACATAGGCTTGAGAACAGAAGCAAAATCCTTGAAATCTGTTTTAAATCCTAATGAATTTGCAAAAAAGGCAACATTTTCAGGATAAGTCTTTGGTATCAATCTACTTTGTTTATCCCATTTATAAGCCCAATAAAAAGCAATAGGACCATTTGGAATAGAGTAGTTAACTGCAGGTTTATCACAAACCTGAGCATCTAACTGTCTTATAGGGAATGTGCCAAAGGAGCCTCTCATGAAAATTCCAAATAAAACAATGAAAACTGTTAAGAGAATGCAAAGCTTACCTAATGTTTTTGGGAGAGATACTTTTTTTACAAAATGAGTAATCAGTTTTATGTGCACTAAATATAAAACAACAGCACCTATAAAAAGACAAATAGAACCTGTAAAAAACGGATAATCTTCAATGATAGTTTTAAAAACAGCGGTTGGATCTTCTTTTGTTAGAGCAAAAATAAATGTATCAATAGATTTATCGTATGTTTTGAAATAAAAATAGTTAATTACTGAAAATAGAATAATGACAATGAGCGTGATATAGCTGTAGACATAAAACAGCTTTTTATATATTCCAAAGAATCTTGTAAAACAGAAAATTAAACCTATAACAAGAGGTAATACGTATGCAAATGTGGCTGTTTTAAGATCAAATCTTAATGATGTAAATGAAAAATCAAGTTTCTCACTAAATGGAAGATCGCATAAAGGATTTAAAGCAAAAGAAAAGACAATGGCGCATCTTGCAACGGACATGATTACTAATGCTAGTAGGCAACCTACAAAAATGGAACTTATATAAAAAGTAATGTCTTCTAACTTATTAGAAGAAATATTCTTATTAAAAAACATTTTATCTCCAGCAATTTAGAAACCTAATTTTACAGCAAAATAAAAATAAAATAAAAAACAGTTAAAGCAAATTTGTATGTTGTCGTTAATAAATACAGATAGATTATTTAGCTCATAAATTGAGCGGGAGTTTAAAAATGGCAATTTATGTAAATACAAACGTCTCAAGCTTGAACTCTAACAGACAGTTAGGTAAAGCTACCCATTCTCTTGATACAACCTACAAGCGTTTATCATCAGGTTTACGTATTAACTCAGCAAAGGATGATGCTGCAGGTTTACAAATTTCAGATAGATTAACATCCCAGATTAACGGTTTAAATCAGGGTAACCGTAATGCAAACGACGGTATTGCTTTAGCTCAAACAGCTGAAGGTGCTCTTGATGAAGTAACCAACATGTTACAGCGTATCCGTACCTTATCACTACAGTCTGCCAACGGTACAAATACAACTGCTGATCGTGGTGCTATTCAGGCTGAAGTAAATCAGCTTTGTGCTGAAATTGGCCGTATCTCATGCAAGACAACCTTTGCAGGTCAACAGATTTTAGCTGGTAATAAAGGTCTTGTAGGTACAGCTGGAAAAATAGCATTCCAGGTTGGTGCAAATGCAAACGATACAATTTCAATTGATCTTTCAAATGCATTTTCGTTAACAGCAATGCAAAAAGCATTAGCAGACGGTAATCAACTGACTGGTTCAGATGCAACAGTGGTTAAAAATACAGGTGCAGACAGTTTCAAAGCTTTCGGTGTATCTAAAGCAGAGACAGCTCAAGACACATTAAGAGTAATCGATAAATATATCGCAGAAGTTGACAAAAAGCGTGGTGAATTAGGTGCTGTACAGAACAGACTTGAGTCAACCATTGCAAACCAGTCAAATATTGCTGAAAACGAATCAGATGCACGTTCACGTATCCGTGATACAGATTATGCTGAGGAAGCTGCAAATCTGTCACAGCAGACAATTGTTCAGCAGGCAGCATCATCAATGCTGACCCAGGCTAACAGCCGACCACAGATTGCATTAAGTCTGCTTGGTTAAAATCATATATCTTTGTCATTTGGCTCAGTTCTTTAAAGGATTGAGCCATTTTCTTTTTAGGCATACTTATCCATTCATCCTCCTTTCATAACACTAACTATTTTGTTTAAATTTGTATAATTTTATATTTATAAAATACTGAATATATGATTTTTATCATTTTTATAATTTTATTTTTAGTTTAATATTGTGCAGAAAATGCAATCACCATTCATAACCAAATAATTTAACAGTCGCATATTTCAAACAGACATCGAAAATAAACAGAATATTAAAAAGTTTGTTTTTTAGTTTTATTAAGTTATCTTTGTTCTACAAAGTGTTTTACTGCATAAGGAGCCATATATGAGTGCGCTTAGAAAAGAACTCAAAGAAAGTATCAAACATGGTTCTAATGTCTATCCATTAGCTGGATATATATGTAGAAATAATCGCTTTAATATTAACATCGGTATGCACTGGCATCCTGAGGTTGAAATTAATCGTTTTGAAAGTGGTGATTTTATATATAACTATGCAATGAAAGAATATAAAATCAAAGCTCCATGCATTGCTCTAATTCCTGGAAATGTGCTTCACAATCTTCAGATTTCAAAGGGGGCAAATCAATCATCAGTTGTTTTTAACCCTTCTATAATTGAGCTTAACAGCTATGATGAGGTTCAGTCACAACTGCTATCATATCTGTCTCAGGGAGGAAGCCGTATGCCTCCTTTTATAACTGCAGATATGGATTATTTTGCACAAGCAGATGAGCTATTATCTTTCATTATTGAAAATTCAAATTCAGAAGACTGCGCAGTAAGACTTAGAGTGAAAGCTCATCTTCTAGAACTTTTAGCTGTACTTTATGAGAATGGTATTTTCTTAAACTCAAATATAGATATAAACGAAGAATTTGATTCAAAACAGCAGAAGATTAAAGATCTGCTAAGTTTTATCAATGAGCACTATACAGAAAAACTTACAATGAATGATGCTGCAAACTATTTGAAAGTTTCAAGACAGTATTTTTGCAGATACTTTAAACGTTCCACCGGTATGAGCTTTGTTGATTTTATAAACGATCTTAGATTGAGAAGGGCAAGTCAGGAAATAATGCATACAAGTAAATCAATTACTGATATTGCACTAGACCATGGCTTTGATAATATCGGTTATTTCTTTAAGCTGTTCAGGCTTAAATTCAATCAAACACCACTTGCATATAGAAAAGGCAAGTATTCAAAATCATCAGAGGAGTAAAATATCAGAGCATCGGCTGCTCTGATATTTATTACATTTTCTTATTTCTTGTAAGCGTTTATATACAGCATTTCTGTTGCAATTGAAGCTGCAGCAAGTGCTGTAATCTCTGCATGATCATAGGCAGGTGCAACTTCAACAACATCCATACCAACAATATCAAGATCTTTTAATGATCTTAATATCTTCATGATCTTATCTGAGCTTAAGCCTCCAACTACAGGAGTACCAGTACCAGGAGCAAAGGCAGGATCAAGACAGTCGATATCGAATGTCAGATAGCACTTGCATCCGCCAACTCTTTTGTGAATTGCAATTGATATTTCTTCAACGCTCATATCATTAGCAAGGCCAGCATCAAGAACTTCAAAACCGTCTTTTACAGAAAATTCAGTTCTGATACCAATCTGAATAGATTTTGAAACATCAATCAGACCTTCTTTAGGTGCATGATAAAAAGGTGTTCCATGATCGAAAGCTGAGCCGTTTGAGTAAGTGTCAGAGTGGGCATCAAAATGAATTAATGCCAGCTTTCCAAATACTTTTTCGTGAGCTCTTAACAAAGGGAGGGTAATAAAATGATCACCACCAAAAGTAATCATTCTCTTTCCTGCCTTAAGTAATTTTAAGGCATGCTCCTGAAGCTTATCTGCCATATCCTGGTTATCACCAAAAGCATAAACAAGATCACCGCAATCGCATACCTTGATTTTCTCTAAAGCGTTATACTGCCATGGATATCTCTTTGTTTCCCATGCAAGCTGAGTTGATACCTGTCTTATTGCATTAGGTCCAAATCTTGCTCCTGAACGACCAGATGTTGCCATATCAAAAGGAACACCAGTGATTACAACATCTGCATCAGAGCTGTAAGGATCAAAGTTTAATGGTAATCTTAAAAAACCAAATGCATTTGATACGAGGGAAATATCATGAGCATGATTTAATGTCTGCATTATTCTTCCTCCAGATAGGTATAACCGTATAAGCCGGCTCTAAATTCTTCAATGAAAGCTCTTTGCATTTTCTCTTCAAGTTTAGTTCCGTTTTCTAAAACCTGTGAAGTAAATTCATTTAATAATTTAGAAGGATCAAGTAGTACATAGCGTAACATATCTGCAACAGTGCTGCCTTCATCAGATAAAGATACTGTGACCTTGCCATTATCAAAAGCATATACATCCACAGCTTCAGTATTTCCAAAAAGGTTGTGCATATTACCTAGAATTTCCTGATAAGCACCAACCATGAAAAATCCAATGTGAGGTGGATCTTTCTCGTCATATTCAGGGAAAGGCATTGTGTTTGATATATCGTCACCTTCAACATATTTCTTGATAGCACCGTCAGAGTCACAGGTAATATCAAGAAGAACAGCTCTTCTTGTAAGAGGAGAGTTTAATCCTTCAAGTGGAACTACAGGGAAAATCTGATCGATGCCCCAAGCATCAGGGAGTGACTGGAATAATGAGAAGTTAATATATAACTTGTCAGCCATTCTCTCTTGCAGTTCATCAGATAATACCTGATGTGTTCTGTTTGTAGGATCAAGAGATTTTTGAATACTCTTGCAGATACACAGATAAATCTGCTCGGCCTTTGCACGTTGCTGTAAAGTTACAGAGCCTGAAACATAACCTTCATGAATTTCCTGAAGATCAAACTGACTGTCATGCAACCATTCGCGAAGTGATCTCTTTACAGAATTTTCATTCATCTCTTTCCAGGTATTGAAAAGGTTGAACAGTGCTCGAGGGGAACCTTCAAGAGGAGATTGTGGTACTGTAAAATCGTTTCTTTCAACACCGATTACATTTGATACTAAAACAGCATGGTAAGCTGTTAGTGCTCTTCCTGATTCTGTAATTACGGTTGGCTGTTCAAGGTTGTTCTCAATACAGGCATCACCAATTGTCCAGATGATATTATTTGCATATTCCTTTAAAGAATAATTGCAAGAGCAGTCAGTTTGAGATCTTGTGCCTTCATAATCAACGCCAAGTCCTCCGCCTACATCAAAATATTTGATGGCAACACCTAGCTTTGAAAGCTCCACGAAGAATTTTGCACTTTCCCTTACACCTCTTGTTATATCTCTTACATTGTTCATCTGAGAGCCAAGATGGAAATGCAGAAGTTCAAGGCAGTGCAGTTTACCTTTTTCTTTTAAAGTTTCTACAAGCTGTAAAACTTGTGATGCTGCAAGTCCGAATTTTGAGCATTCACCACCAGATGACTGCCATTTTCCGGAACCTTGTGATGCTAGACGAGCTCGAACACCAAGGCAAGGTGTCAGCTCTAGTCTTTCTGATTCTTCAAGTGTAATTTGAAGTTCAGTCATTTTTTCTATGACCAAGAAAACCTTGTGGCCCATTTTCTGAGCATCAAGAGCCATTCTGATGTATTCTCTGTCTTTATATCCGTTGCATACAATGATAGATCTGGTTCTTCCTGCATGTGCAAGTACTGCCATAAGCTCAGCTTTTGAACCAGCTTCAAGACCGATTGGTTCAGAGCCGTTTGTAAGTGCTTCAAGAACTCTTTTATGCTGGTTAACCTTTACAGGATAAACAAGAAAATAGTTACCCTTGTAACCATATTCTTCTCGTGCTTCTTTAAAGGCTTTATTGATATCGTGAAGTCTTGATTGCAGTATTTGTGGAAAGCAGAACAGTGCAGGAAGTCTCTGTCCTTTATTGGCTCGATCTTTTACAAGTTTTGCAAGATCGATAGTGGTTTGAGAGTTATCAGGATTTGGTCTTACTATGATGTGACCTTCTTCGTTTACATCAAAGTATTTATTCCCCCACCAAGAAATATTGTATGCGTTCACAAGTGACACCTCCATTAGGCTCATACTCTGTAGATAAGCTGCTGCCTTGACGCAATATAAAAAAAGAAAAAGTAAAAATAAGTCGTTCCTTTTGAAAACAAATGTAGCGTGGTACTTTAAGGCTATATAGCGTTATAATCAAGAAATATTTACTATAGATATAAATTTATTGTTCTATAAATTTCAAAAGCCTTTTTATAAGCCACATTAGGTTATAAATGAATATTAAGTTATTGTTTTTAATAATATAGTAAATGCACTAATTTGGTGCCATCAACATGGTCAAAACGTAAAAAATAGCTGATTATATGCAAAAAATAGGTTTTATCGGTGCCGGCAAGGTTGGCATAAGCTTAGGAAAGTTCTTTAAAGAGAATGGATTTTCTGTTTCAGGCTACTATTCAAGATCACAGTCATCTTCAATTGAAGGAGCAAAGTTTACAGGCTCAGTGCAATATCTGTCTATTAAAGAGCTTGTAGATGCAAGCGATATTGTATTTATTACAACCCCTGATAATGCTCTTGAATCGACTGCCTCCTTTATTGCATCACAATGCCAAGGAATAAATGCTAAAAAATGCTTTGTCCACTGCTCAGGAGCTCTGAGTATTAAAGATGTTTTTAAATCTCTTATGGGATTTGACAATTTCTCATTTGCATCTGTTCATCCTATGATGGCATTTTCATCTAAAACACAAAGCTATAAAGAATTAAAGGATACATTCTATACACTTGAGTCAGATGAAAAATCAAAATCTCTTATCTTAGGGATTTTTGAAAAACTCTCTGTCAGATTTGAAATTATAAGTTCAGATGTCAAATCAAAATATCATTTAGCCTCAGTCCTATGTTCTAACTGTGTTGTAGGTCTGTTTGATTTTGCCAAAGATCTGCTAAAAGAATGTTCATTTTCTGATGAATCAGCAAAAGCAGCTTTAGGAAAACTGTTCTTGGTAAATGCACAAAACATTGCTAAAAAAGGTACAATAGAAGCACTGACTGGTCCTGTTTTAAGAGGTGATGATAATACTGTCTTAAAGCACCTGAATGTACTGTCAGATGAAGATAAACTTCTATATATGCTTTTGAGCCGAAAAATATTAAAAGTGGCAAAAGCAAAAAACAAAGATTTTGACTACACTAAGATAGAAAAAATAATCAACAACAATTTTGAATGATATATATAGCATGTTCTATATATTCAAAGATAAAAGCTAATAGGTAAAAAATTAGGACGTCATATGAAGACAACAGTTGCAACTTTTTTGAAGATGAAGCAGGAAAATCAGAAGATTTCAATGCTTACCTGTTATGACTATACAACAGCAAAAATTATTGATTCAAGCAATGTGGATGCTGTTTTAGTAGGTGATTCTCTTGGAAATGTTGTATTAGGTTATGAAGATACTCTTTCAGTAACAATGAATGACATGATAACCTTCAGTGCCGCTGTAGCAAGAGGCTGCAAACAGAAGCTGGTGGTTGTTGATATGCCTTTTATGTCTTATCAGGTAAGCGTAGAGAAAGCTCTTGAAAATGCCGGAAGACTGATGAAAGAGGGTAGAGCAAATGCTGTTAAGCTTGAAGGTGGCAGATCAGTTCTTGCACAGGTAAAGGCTATCGTTGATGCAGGTATTCCTGTAATGGGACACCTTGGTATGACTCCTCAGTCTGTAAATGCTTTTGGTGGTCATAAAGTTCAGGGCAAAACTCTAGAAGCCGCCCAAAAACTCATTGATGATGCACTTGCTCTTCAGGAGGCTGGAGTATTCTCTATTGTTCTTGAGTGTGTTCCTGCAAAACTTGCTGCTGTGCTTTCACAGAAACTGTCCGTTCCTACTATTGGTATCGGTGCTGGTGCTCAGTGCGATGGCCAGGTATTAGTTTATAAAGATATGCTTGGAATGTATCAGGACTTCTCTCCAAAATTTGTAAAGCATTATGCTAATTTTGCAACAGAAATGACCGATGCTTTCAATCAATATGATGCAGAGGTTAAACAGGGGATCTTCCCAGCTTTAGAGCATACATTCAAGATTGATGAAGAAGTAATCGAAAAGTTATATTAGTTTTTTATTTATGCCGTTTGATATCAACAGATAGCAATAAAAAAACAAAGGCCTAATCAAGTGACTAGGCCTTTTGAATTTCTAGAATTTTGCTTCTATTTGAATATTAGAAGTTTTCGTAATTCTTGATGGTTACCTGCTTGCCGTCAGCACCAACAGGAGCAATTTCACCTAATACCCATGCCTTTTCACCTAAAGCATTTAAGGTATCAACAGCTTTCTGAGCTTCTTCCTTTGATACAACAGCAATCATACCAACACCACAGTTGAAGGTACGGAACATCTCGTATGGATCTACGTTGCCATTCTTCTGTAAGTACTTGAATACTTCAGGACGAGTCCATGAATCGCCATCACAAGCTGCACATGTACCTTCAGGAAGAACACGAGGAATATTCTCCCAGAATCCGCCACCAGTGATGTGAGCTAATGCGTGAACATCAACTTCCTTGATTAACTTTAAGATCTGCTTTACGTAGATTCTTGTTGGAGCTAACAGTGCATCAGCAAGAACGGTGCCATCTGATAACTTATCGTTTAGAGGATCAGCATTTACGTTCTTTAGAATTCTACGGATTAAAGAGTAACCGTTTGAGTGAGGGCCTGATGAAGCAATACCGATAAGAGCATCACCAACTTTAACCTTTGAACCATCGATGATCTTGTCTTCATCAACAACACCGACAGCAAAACCAGCTAAGTCGTAATCACCAACCTCATACATGCCTGGCATTTCTGCTGTTTCACCACCAACAAGAGCACAGCCTGATAATTCACAGCCGTATGCAATACCTGTTACAACAGTTGTTGCTGTATCAACATCTAGCTTACCAGTGCCATAGTAGTCAAGAAATAAGAATGGCTCTGCACCCTGAACAACAATATCATTTACGCTCATTGCAACTAGGTCCTGGCCTACAGTTGAGTGTTTCTGTAAATCGATTGCAAGACGTAGCTTGGTACCAACACCGTCAGTACCAGTTACAAGAACAGGATTTGTATAACCTTTAGGAATTCTTGTAAGTGCTCCAAAACCACCTAAACCACCGATTACCTCTGGGCGGGTTGTCTTCTTAACAGGGGCTTTGATTCTCTGTACTAACTCATCACCAGCATTGATATCAACACCAGCTTCCTTATAAGTTAAATTTGCTGCCATGATTTTCTCCAGGACAAATGAACAACTGTAGCGGTATTTTACAAGAAATGCTCTTTAAATGCACTTAAAATATTCAAAATTCACTCATGCCAGCTGTGATAGAATATACAGCTGTAGTCAGAAAAAATAATATGCAATTTATCTGTTGAAATTGAAGAGTTTAGACTCCATGTCAGAGAAGACATGAGGTATTTTTGTTTGGAGAAATAATGAAATTTCCTTATTTATTAGCTGCCCTTGCTGTAGTATCAAGCGCAAATGCGGCCGTAACTGTTCACAAGGACGTATCAATTGGTATGGATGCTGCCATTGTGGAGGCATTCAATGAGATTGCTTCAAAACAGGCAATTGATGATACCGGTGTACTTCAGTTAGATAGAGTAAAGGATGCTGTTTCTTCAGTTAAATTAAATGGCGAGAATTTTGAGATTACTTTTGATGAGACTAAAATCAGCTCTGTTCTAAGAGATTCAGGTATTGCCTGCTGGTCAGGTCTTAGTGAACCAGTTCTTGTTTGGATGACAGATGTTTCATCTCAGGATTCATCAATTATTTCTGCTGACAGTTCATCTTTTATCATGAAAAGTCTGATAGATGATGCAAAGTCATGTCAGTACAATCTTCTGTTCCCATTAATGGATCTTGATGATTTACAGAATGTAAACGATCAGACTGTTTTATCTCATTCAGACAAGCTTCTTGCAAAGGCATCTGCTCGCTATGGCGTGAAATTCTTTATTTCAGCTGCATTAGAGAAAAACAGTGAGGTTGAAGATCAGGTTACATTCAAGTGGAATGTATTTGACGATCAGGGCAAGATCCTAGGTAATGGTGAGAACACAGGTTCTGTTGAGGAAATTTCAAAATCAGCTACAAAGGATATTGCAAAGATCCTTATGAACAACACCATTGATAGTCAGGCACAGCAAGGTTCAAATATTATTCCTTTAACATCAGCTGATGAACAGCAGAATGCATCTGCAGTAGCTCAAGAGGAGGACCTTTCTTTAGGTCCTGTTAAAGGTGGTGTAAGAGTTCTGTTTACAGGAATCGATAATGTTGCAGATTATCCTGCAATTTCAAAAACACTCGTAATGTACGGTTATGAATCTGATGTCAACGTGCTGGCATATCAGGATTCTGGTGTGGTATTCATGATCCCAACAGGTTCATCTCCTTTGATTCTTGACGGTACCTTATCTCATGCAGGTGAGTTCACTAAGATTGCTCCTTGGACATACAAGTACAATAAGAGTCATGGCTCAGTAAGTGCCGATGGCAAGACAGGTACAGTAACAAAGACTACAGAGCAGATCATCACCACTGATATTGATAAATACAATGGACAGGCTTATACAACATCAACAGTTGAAAGAACAACAGAGATTACTCAAGAAGAGGTTGTTCCTGCTGCAAAGTCAAATGTAACTTTGACAGATGATCTTGAATACTCAGACAATCGTAAAGGTTCATTAGGCAACTAAACAAATAATGGAAAAACAAAATTCAGAACCGTATCAGGTTGCGCTAGATTTAAAAATATCTGAAAAATCAGATTTTAATTCTTTTGTTCCTGGCAATAATGCAGGAACAGTGCAGTTACTCAAGAGCGCTATTATCAAAAAGGAGCATGAGTTTTACTACCTTTTTGGACCACATGGTTCTGGTAAAAGCCATCTTTTAAATGCACTGTTTCAGCTACCAGAAGCAAATTCTAAGTGCTTTTTTGTGGATATGAATCTAGTCAAGACAATAGGATCATTTGTTCTTGACGTGAATCTGCCTGAAATCACCATTATTGATAATGTTGATGTTATAGCAGGAGATGAGAATTTCGAGCTTGCCCTATTTGGTCTGTTCAACAGATGGTACGACTCAAGAAAGGGTGTCCTGATAATGTCAGGAAGTAGCTCTTTTGACTATATTCCTTTTTTAAAGAAGGATTTAACAACCAGACTTTCAAGTGGAGTAATCTGCTCATTAGATTTTCTTGATGAGGAAAGCTGTGTAGAAGCTCTACAGAAAAGAACAGTTGAAAAGGCTTTTAATCTTCCTCCTGCAACTGCAGCCTTTCTTGTTCGCCACTGCAACAGAGATATCAGATCGCTTGTGAAGATCCTTGATGAACTTGATAAGCTTCAGATAGAACATTATCACAAGCTTACAATTCCATTTGTAAAAAAGGTTTTATCCATCCAGTAATAAAAATGCCAACAATATGTTGGCATTTTTAAGACAGAAATCTTATCAGATTGTAGAATTAGGCTTTTCAACAAAGTGCTTGATGATATGGTTACTCTCATCAACAAGAACAACTTTTGGCTGTAACTCTCTTGCTTCCTTATCATCCATGAGTGCATAAGCAATAATAATTACAATATCACCTTCTACTGCAAGGCGTGCAGCTGCGCCATTTAGGCAGATAACACCAGATTTTCTTTCACCTGCAATGGTGTATGTTTCTAATCTTGCACCATTGTTATTATTAACGATCTGAACTTTCTCTCCAGGTAAAATTCCTGCAGCATCAAGCAGATCTTCATCAATGGTAATAGAGCCAACGTAATTTAAGTTAGCTTGTGTTACGGTTGCTCTATGGATTTTTCCATGCATCATTGTCAATAACATAAGGTGAAATTACTCCAGAATAATGTTATCAATAAGTCTTGTGTTACCAAAACGAACAGCAACAGCTAATAAAGATGGAGCCTGAATTTTGTCTTTAAGCTCATAAAGACCTGGTAAACCATAGCATTCTACATATTCAATATCGGCAATTTCGCTGCTTGAAATCTTCTGCTTGGTAATGTTAATGATTGATTCAAGATCATTGTTTCCTGACTTGAATGACTCAAGAGCAAGATTAAGTGCTGCACATAGAACAGTTGCCTGAGATTTCTCCTCATCAGACAGATAGGTATTTCTTGAACTTCTTGCAAGACCGCTTTGTTCTCTTGCAATAGGTACAACGACAAGCTCAAGATCAAAGAACATATCTTTAACCATGCGCTTTAATACTTCAACCTGCTGAGCATCTTTCTGTCCAAAATATGCTTTTGTAGGAGCAACAATGTTGAACAGTTTTGATACAACAGTTGCAACGCCCCTAAAATGAATAGGTCTTGTTTTACCGCAAAGTACTTTAGTGATATTACCTGTAACTTCAACCCAGGTCATATCCTCACTTGGGTACATCTCTTTTGGTGATGGAGCAAAAACGATATCTCCACCTGCACCTTCAACGACTTTCAGATCGTTGTCTAAAGTTCTTGGATAGGCATCGAAATCTTCATTTGGTCCAAACTGTGTAGGATTAACGAACACGCTGACTACAGTAATATCATTCTGCTTTGAACTCTGTGAAATCAATGTTGCGTGTCCTGGATGTAAAGCACCCATGGTAGGAACTAGGCCAACGGTTTTTCCCTGAGCCTTTAAAGGTTTTAATATATTTCTTAATTCCTTTACTGTATGTACACACTGAACCATTTTCTTTGTCTTCCTGACTTTTAAAATGAGATATTAATTGCGTAATTTTACTACATTTGACTGCAAAAGTGACAGATATCTCAAATTTTGTCTAGATATTTTGTTCAAACATCCTGTCAAACAGTTTTATGTCGTTGTACTTTTTAAGTTTAGCTCTTACAATCTCTCTGCTAGTTCCATTGCATACATGTAAAGCATTATTTAAAAAACGGTTTGCCTTATTGAAATCACCTCTTAAAAGATATGAATATGCCTGACTCTGATGTGCATTGCACTTATCCTTTGAAAGATAATATGATTTTGCAATAAGCTCACTTGCTAACAGATTTTTAGGATATGTATTCTGGAAATTTTTAAGTATCTTAATGGCTTTTTTATAATCCTTACTCTCAATAAGTGCATTGGCAAGATTCAAAGTAATTGAACTGTCATTTGGTTTAATCTTATACATTCTTTCAAGAGGTTCAATTGCAGCTTTATAGTTTTTCTGACTAATCTCAATGTCAGTTTTCAAATCAAGAATAAAGTCATTGTCCTTTATTGAATCAAGCATTGATAAATATTTTAATGCACTAGCATTGTCCTTGTTTTCATAAGCAATAAGGGCTAATGCATAGTATTTGTAGTAGTGGTTAACCTTCTGTGTATGCATTAGTTTGTTTTTTAATGTTTCAAGATTCAGATTCATGTATCGGACATCAACTCTTGCCTTTGCAAACATATAGTTTGGATTTTTGCTGTTTTCTCTTTTTGGAAGCTGTTTTGCTCTGTTATAAGCTTCAGCAACACGGATATCTGATAGAGGATGATCAATAAGCATTGCATAAACAGATGATACATTTCCCTGTTTAGATAAAAGTACTCTGAACAGATCTGCCATTCCCATAGGGTTGAAACCTGAGTTATACAGAAGATCAATTCCTAGTCTGTCAGCTTCATATTCATTGTCTCTTGTAAAATTGATATTAGACTGCTGCATAAGACCAGTAGTTGATGATAGTGCAGCCATACCAACATTTGGGTTAATTATTCCAAGAACAATCGAACCTATGATGGATGCTACAGACAAAGAACTTTTTTCAGCCTGATCTTCAATCATTCTTGCAATATGTCTTTGTGTAACATGACATATTTCGTGTGCTATTACAGATGCAAATTCGTCTTCTGTTGATGTGTAATGGAATAATCCTGCGTTAACCTGTACGACACCACCTAAAAAAGCAGATGCATTAAGGCTTGGATCTTCTGACAGATAAAAGTGAAATGGGAAATATACGTTGTTAGCATGCAAAATCAGTCGGTTGCCGACTGAATTTATATATTCATTAAGGACAGGATCATAGCTGACAAGACCTGCACCGTTTGCCTTTCTGAAAAAGTATTCACCAAAGTTTTTCTCTGCAGCAATTGAAAGTCCTCTGACACCTGCAGGACCTAAATCAGGAATAACGATATTCTGTGAACTAAATGATATAGGACACAGAAAAAGCATCATCAAAAAAACTAAGAGCTTCTTTTTCATAACCATCCTTATGTGTTTTTTTTTCTAGTTTAACGCATTTGTGTTATTTTTGCTTGAAATGTCTTATTTTTCTTATACAAGATAGTTTGAACTGTTTTATAATTTTAAAAGTTATCAAATAGGTATAAATTAGATGATTTCTTTATTTAAAAACTGGTATTTAAGACATTTTTCAACTCCGGGAACAATAGAATTTGCTCTTGTTCTGTTATGCATCTTTTTGATAGTTTACTACTTTATGTGGCTAGTGGGGCCTTTAGTTGTGGCTTTGTGTATAGCATACTGCCTTGATGGAGTAGTACGATTTCTTACTAGAAAATGTTATATGTCAAGAACAGTTGCCTCATCGGTTACAATGCTGTTTTTTATAGGCCTTTCTGTAAGTATTCTTGTCTTTGTTGTACCAAAATTATTACAGCAGGGAAGCCAGTTTTATCAGACTCTGCAGAGTATTTCTGCTCAGAATATATCAACTGAAAAGGGGGAGGATTTTGATTCTATTGTAACTTCAAATATTCTTCCTTTTGTTGAGAATCTGCCAGATCCACTGCCATCAATGATGACAGAAGGAGAAATCAAAGAGCTTGTAAATAAGGCAAGACTAGCGCTTATTTCAAATGTGTCAAATATATTCAATAACCAGATAATGCCATCAGTTGTTAATGTGATGTCATTTCTTGTTTATCTTGTAATCGTACCTATTTTTACTTTCCTGATGCTGTCTAACAAAAGCCAGCTGCAAAGCAGATTTGTTACTTATATTCTACCTTCAAACCAGAGAATCATTCATGAATTCTGGCCTCAGCTTACAAAGCAGATTGAGGGTTATATGAGAGGAAAGCTTATACATATCACAATTGTTTCAATTGTAAATACTGTAGCTTTTATGTTATTTGGTCTGCATTATGCGATTCTATTAGGTATCGGTGTCGGTCTGAGTGTTGTTATTCCATATGTTGGTGCAGTTATCATCACTATACCAATTCTGTTAGTTTCTGTTTTTCAGTTCGGCTTTGGCTATACTCTTGTCTGGTTGCTTGCAGTTTATATCATTATCCAGCTTCTCGACAGTAACGTGCTTACACCAATGCTGTTTTCAAAAGCTATGAATCTTGATGCTTTCTCTATTCTTGCATCAATTCTAATTTTTGGTGGTTTGTGGGGATTCTGGGGCGTTTTCTTCTCAATTCCTTTAGCAACATTCATAAGAACAATCATTGTTAACTGGCCAAGCTCAAGTCCTGTGCCATTGGTTCAAGAAGAGAAAAAGTAAAAGCACAAAGATAGAATAAGAAAAGGTCCATACTGACATAATCATTGTATGGACCTTTTTTTATTTAAACAATCAGATTAGTACATGATGGTATAAAGTTTTCTTCTGTACTCTTTTTGCAGAGGATCACCTGACATGGTATTTAGCATATCAAGGAATGTTTTCTTTATCTTTTCTTCAGATAAATCCTTCTTAAGAATATTAAAAAGAATTTCAAGAGCTTGAGCTTTTTTGCCAGCATCACTAAGTGCAACAGCATATTCAACAGCAATCTGAGCGTTATTCTCATCCTCTTTAAACTTTCTTTCAAGCTCTTTAATTTCAGGGCTTTCTGCAGCCTGTTCAGCTAAGGTAAGTGCTGATATAAGATCCTTGTAGTCCTGATCTTCACTAAGCTCTCTGCCTGGATTATCTAAAAGAGTATGCGCCTCATCTAAAGCCTTATCCTTTATGCATAATCTTGCAAGAATAAGTTTTGCTGCATTGTTTTTCTCATCTTCTGCAAATGCTGCTTTTGCCTTTGCTTTAGCCTGCGCAATTTCGCCTTTTTCTTCAAGTTCAAGAGCTTCTTTTAACAGAAGTTCTGCCAAAGAAGGCATATATTCTTTAATTGTTTCATCAAGTTTAGATACGATCTCATCACCCTGAAGAGCAGCAGCAGGTCTTCCCTGCTGCATAACAATCAGAGCAGGAACGCTCTGAAGTCCAAGCTGCATTGCAATAGCCTGAGATACTTTATCCTGTACATTTGCCTCAGCTAGAGCAATAAATTCATTGTCATCACTGATTGCTTTCTTTAATGCTACTGTTGTAGCTTCACACTCAGGAGCATCCATGTAGAAATACACGAATACAGCCTTTTTCATAGAAGTTTCTATGATAAGCTCTTTTACATTCTGTTCAGTTAATCTCATTTTCTTTCCTTAGCCATTAAATCTGTTAATTTCTCTCATAGCTCTGATGAGAGTTTCAAGATTTGGTTTTGTATCCTGTTTTTGTCCGTTGTTGTCAATATAGGCTTTACCATTCTTTCTGTATACCACCACTTTGTTCTTTAAGATCATAAGTAATGATGCACCTTTGCTTGAAATGATAAAGTCACGCTGAGGCAACTTAAGCAGACTGTTTCCTATTGCATAATTTGAACATGGGGTCTGTATACCTAAAATTTCAATAGCAAATGTAGGAACAAGATCGAAATGAGATGAAATATTAAAGAATGAAACACCTCTTAACCCATTGTCAGGAAGCATAAGAATCATTGGAACATGCTGTGCTGACATTGAATATGTGGCATGAGGATTTACTGCAGATGGATTTGCTTTTGATGATGTAATTATTACCATTGCATCATTTAATAAATTCTTTTCATTTAGAGTATGAATGAAATCACCGAATGCTTTATCAATGGCACTTAATTTTTCTTGTCTTTGTTTTGAATTTAACTCAGTTGATGTAAGCGTATCAGAATTGATGTTTACAACATAACTTTGTTCAGGTTTTAAATTTTCAATAAAGCTAAGTGCATTTTCAAAAATTTCTGCATCTGAGTTTTTAAATGAGAAACGATTTTCATTAATGCCTAAAGTTTTAGCGATATTATTTTGAGTATTGCTAGATGGTTTTGTTGAGAATATTCTGATTATATACTCAAGCTTCTGCATATAATCTACAGTAACTGGTTCAACATCATGAGATGTGAATCTGGTTTTATACTGTATTGGCAGGCCGAATGAAGCTGCAAAAATATTATCTTCAAGACTTTCATAAGGCAAAAAATGATTTTCAAAGCTTGTGTACTGTCTTTTGCTTTCCATCAGATTTGGGGTAACGTCCTGGCTTAAATCTGAATATGACATACCATTGATGAAAATCATAATGGTGTTGTTCTTCTTGACAGGATCTGCCTGCGCGATTGTATCTAATGGATACTTGAAAGATGAATTTGAAAGAACAATCTTTCTATCGTTTTCATCAATCCAGCCGTGATTTGACAGAAATGATTTTGCTGTCATTGGATAATGAGCAGGGAACAGTGAACGCATGTTGGTCACTTTCTCATAATTATTTGCATCAGCCCAGATGAATATACCGTGAGATGCTATAAAACAGGCACTTACGATTATCATTACAACGGTAGGGAAGTGGTTGTTTCTGTCCTCTGATTTGTAAAGCTCCCTATTAGAAAGTTTTACAAACAGATATTCAAGTCCTATAAGAATAAAAATAGCGATATACATGAAATTGAAATTAAGACCAGTATTGAAGTCTAAATCTCTAAGCATCAGTGAGCATACTGTCCATGACAGATGAGCCTTTATTGTTAAGAAGAGTTTTGCATCAACAAGTAAAAGCACATGCATTATTATTGCAAGGACAGTACTTATAATTCTGTACCACCTAAACGATCCGATAAAGGTAAGTGGGAAGAAAATGATTAAGAATAATAGAAAAGCTAAGAAACTTAGCTGACCTAACCATGTTACGACAAGGTAAATAAAGGGAATGAAACCATCCGTTTTAGGAGCAGCATATAGATAAACAAGGCCTATAAAAATAGCTAAAAGACCATTTAAAAATATGAAATGGTGTCCCCAGGTGCTTGATCTTAAAACTTGTTCTTTTAGTAGCGGATTGAATTTCTTAAACATAATTCTCTTGTCTTTAAAATGAATCTTAGATCAATTCTATCACGAATTATTGCAATATTGCTTGTACAAAAGGTGAATGGATGAATATGAAAAAGGCATCATTTCTGATGCCTTTAAACTTATTTTGTCTTATAGAATCTTGAGATCATTTCAGCTACGTCATCAGCTTCCACTTTAAGTTTTTTCATATCCTGCTCATGTCTGCTTGAAATGGACGTTGAATCTTCCTGGAAGTTAAAGATGCTGTTTACCTGATCTACAATACTTTTGGCTGTTTCAGTCTGCTGAGTAATTGACTGCATCATCTTGTCAGCATTGTATTTAATTGATGAAATTGCTTCTACGACCTTATCCACATTTTCGTTGTTTCTTCCAACTTCGTTAACACCATCCTCAGCTGCAACAAGACCCTGTTCAGCCATTTCATCAGCATCAGTAGCGTTAACCTTAAACTGTGAAATCAGATCATGAATACTCTGTGTTGACTTATGAGTAGACAGTGAAAGTGATCTTACCTCATCGGCTACTACAGCAAATCCCTTACCTGCTTCACCGGCTCTGGCAGCTTCAATTGAAGCATTCAAAGCAAGAAGGTTTGTCTGATCTGAAATCTGATCAATAAGCTCTGAAGCCTGTGAAATCTCTTCAACCTTTGATGACAGGTTCTTAATTGATGATGCTATATTCTTTACCTGATCATCAAGAGTGGAGATTGCTTCATGAGTTCTTTGAGAAATTGTTTTTCCTTCCTGTAAAAGCTCATAGGTAATATCTGAGCTTTGAGTTGTCTGGGTTACAGATTCTGATAGATCGTTCATCATCAGGAGCATATCATTAGAGATATTCTGCATTGAGCGGGCAACTCGTCTTGCTTTTCTGGTTCTTTGCTCCATATCCTTTGCAACATCCTGAGCGCGATTTAAATTATCATCTGCAAGGTTGCACAGTCTTATTGATGCTTCATTTACTCTGGTAAGAATCGCATCGATATACTTTTCCTGGCATTTAAGAGCGAATTTTGCCTTTTCAATATCGATATTCTTTTTTTCGTTGGTATAGATTCCAAGAGTTAATGGATCGACTTGTAGCTCATTCTTATCAATTACTCTGTATATAAATTTGTTCTTTTCATTAAGCTCTCTTGTGAATACGAATAAGGAAAAGACTCCAGCTGCAAGCACAGATAGGAAACTTGGAGAGTACAGAGCAAACAAAAACAGAAAGAAAGCAATTGCGTAAAAGTAGATGTTGAAATTATTTAAAACAGATACACTTACTTTTTCTCTGCGATTTAGCTTTGCATATGCTTCTTTAGCGTTTTCTATCTCATATTTTGTAGCTTTTGTTCTGACAGATTCATACCCGATTATTTTTCCATCCTGGAAAATAGGAAGAATAAATGCATTTACCCAATAGTAAGAGCCATCTTTGCAACGGTTTTTTATAATACCCATGAAAGGTTTGCCTTCCTTTAGGTTATCCCACATGAGTTTGAATACCTGAGTTGGCATATCTGGATGTCTAATAATATTGTGAGGCTGTCCTATGAGCTCTTCCCTTGAAAATCCACACATATCCACAAAGGTCTGATTGACATCAGTGATAATGCCTTTTGCATCAGTTACAGAGATAATTCGTGTATTCGGAACATTTGGAAAAGGAACTTCTCTGTCTATTACTGGAAGATTGTTTCTCATGATTGTACCGTTACATCCCTTAAAAATTTTTATGATAATAGTAGTTATATTGTTATTATGCCTATAAATATCGGAAATGGCTAAGAATTCTGAACGATTTAGACCCGATTTATATTCAAATGGTGAGCATGTTCAAATATTAGATTTAACTTAAGAGGTGAGCTTTGTAAAATTTTTACGTTTTTTTTATCAATTCTTTTATAGAAATGTGTTCCTTAAGTCACAAATTTATTTTGAACAGTCAATAGTTATAATTAGCTTTTCTTTTGCAAAAGAAAAAAAAGTAAAAATATATCTATATGAATTATAAGAAAAAGTTTGAGTAAAGTCGCGCAAAACGCCATTTGAAAGGCTCAAAAAAATTTTTGATGGTGAAAATATAGCAAAAAGAGGAGAATTATATGAATTCACTATCAAATGCTTTGCCTATTATGGTTAGCAATTATTCAAAACTTTTTGGTATTACTGTAAGAATACAGGGAACTAGCGCCTATACAAACGGACAGGTTATCACAATTCCAAGACTTGATATGAGTGATCCTACCAAGGCAAGACTTGCCTATGGATATTTAGCTCATGAAGCTTCGCATGTCAGATATACTGATTTTTCACTAATCAAGACTGAAAAAATTGGCGAGAATCTTCTTTTAATGTCTTTACTCAATATTCTTGAGGACTGCAGAATAGAAAAGCTAATTGCAAAAGAATTTATTGGTGTTTATGAAAACCTGCTTTTGCTCAATGACTACTATGAATCTGAATGGAAAAACTACTGCAGAAATATTCATAACTATGATTCTATTTCTATACTCCTAAGTTTTATTCAATGCTATGCTCAGAGTAATATTCAGCATTTTGTCAGTTCAAGACCAAAGGCATCTTTTCTTTTTTATGTGCTTAAAACAAGAGTTCAATATGAAGATTTAAAAAAGATCATAAGAATTATTAAAAAGTCTTTTTGTGCAAATAGCACTCAACAGGTCCTTGATATATGCAAAGAAATCTATTCTCTTGTAGTTTCTTTGAATTTCAAGTTCAAAGAATATCACTCAGATCCTGAATTCATTAAAAATTTAGGTGATCTGAATATGTCACTTCAGTCCGTTGACAAGATGATAAAGTCTAAAGTTGCTAAGAGAAATCTTTCTTTAATGAAGGAATACGCAAAGTTTAGAAATCTGTGCCAAGGAGATTTTAATAATGCCACACCTAATAAGGGGGGAGCACATATTATTGAGGAGAACAGTTTAGGAACTCACTCATCTTCAAGAGAGGATTTTGGCCTGTTCAGTGATCAGGACTGTCCTTTAGGTGATCCAGATTTTATCAAATGTGCAGAGCCATCATATGGCATTAGAATGGGGTTAAGACATAAGGTTTTAGGTTATGTTCGTCATTATGGAAAGCATACATATTCATCAAATAGAATCGATCCTATTAAAGCTCAGAAGGTCTGCTTAGGTGAGGTAAATATTTTTAAGGACAGAATAGTAGCAAGAGATTTTTCAACTTCAGTTCATATTCTTGTTGATGTATCAAGTTCAATGATAACAACAGATGGTGAGAATAACTCAAGGGCTTTTGAAGCATGCAAAACAGCACTTATGCTTTCTTTGGCACTTGAAAATATTGATGGAATAAAAACTCTAGTTACATATTTTCCAGGTGTCAGAAATGAATTTGAAATTGCACTAAGAGATAATGAAAAGGTATCAAAAGTTGCACCAAGATTCGATCAGACACCAAGAGGCTCAACGCCACTTGCACAGGCCTTTTGGTATGCACTTGGAAAAGTAAACTCTCTTGAGTGTCAGAGAAATATTGTCATTGTGATTACAGATGGAATGCCTGATTCTATAAGTAATACCATGCAGTGTATAGAGTATGCAAAAAAGCATGGAGTTGAGGTTTATGGAATTTCAATCCGCTCAGAAATGATTAAGCAGTTTTTTGATAATGCAATTATTCTTGAAAGTGCTTCAAAGCTTGAAGAAAAATCATATGAACTATTCTCTAAACTGTTTGACGTTCAAAAATGCAGTTATCTTGATTTAATTGAAGACTAGTGCAAAAAGGATCTGCAGTGGTTATATGTCACCATTTTCTTTGCTGTATGTATATTATCTGAAAAATGGTAGAATATGCGCAGTTTAAAGAGGTACACAAATTGTTAAGAAGCGATTTTAATTTTGATTTGCCAGAAGAGCTGATTGCAACATATCCAAGTGAACAGCGTACTGGTTGCAGAATGCTTTGTCTGAACGGTCTTGACGGCACATATTCTGATAAGCACTTTTATGATTTGAAAGAATTCTTAAAGCCAGGTGATCTGCTTGTATTCAATGACACAAAGGTTATCCCTGCAAGATTATATGGTAAAAAAGAATCTGGTGGTGCTTTAGAGTTCCTTATTGAAAGACTAGTAAGTGAAACTTCTGCTCTGACTCACATCAAATCAAGTCGTTCACCAAAGGCTGGTGCAACACTGATTATCGATGGCGGTTATGAATTCATGGTTGATGGTCGTGAAGGAGAACTCTTCAAGATCTCCACAAAAAATGGCGAATCATTACTGGATATTCTTAATAAGGTCGGACATATTCCTCTTCCTCCATATATAGACAGACCAGATGAAGAGCTTGATAGAGAAAGATATCAGACTGTTTATTCAAAGATTCCTGGCGCTGTTGCAGCTCCAACAGCTGGTCTTCATTTTGATGATAATCAGCTAGAAGAGCTAAAAAAGATGGGGGTAAACCTGGCTTTTGTAACTTTGCATGTCGGTGCCGGTACTTTTCAGCCTGTAAGAGAAGATGATATTTTAAATCATCATATGCATTCAGAATTTGTTCATCTTTCAAAGGAAGTTGCTGATGCTGTAATACAGACTCACAAAAATGGAAACAGAGTTATTGCAGTTGGTACAACAGCAGTCCGCTCTTTAGAAAGTGCAGCTTGTTTTGCTAAAAAGAGTGGCTCATCAGATGAGATTGTTCCTTTTTCAAATGATACATCCATCTTTATTTATCCAGGATATGATTACCATGTAGTTGATTGTCTGATTACAAATTTTCATCTTCCGGAATCAACTCTAATCATGCTTGTAAGCGCATTTGCAGGTTATTCACATACAATGAATGCCTACTTACATGCTGTAAACGAGAAGTACCACTTTTTCAGTTATGGCGATTGCATGTTTATTACAAAGAATCCAATGGCAAAAGAAGATTTGCCTCCATCTGCTAAATAGGATCTGTTTATGAAATTTGAGATCAAGTCACGTTGTGGTAAAGCACGATTAGGTCAGATGGTTTTTGACAGAGGTGTTGTCAGAACCCCTGCCTTTATGCCTGTAGGTACACTAGGTACTGTAAAGGCATTGCGCCCTGAGAATGTTGAGCAAATAGGTGCAGATATTCTTCTTGGAAATACTTTTCATTTGTGGCTAAGACCAGGTACAGAGGTTATCAAAGCTCATGGTGACCTTCATGATTTTATGAACTGGCATAAGCCTATTCTTACTGACTCTGGAGGCTTTCAGGTATTCTCTTTATCTGAAATAAGAAAGGTAACTGAGGATGGTGTATATTTCAGACATCCTATAAACGGTTCAAAGCTGTTCTTATCGCCTGAAGTGTCAATGCAGATTCAGTATGATCTCGGTTCAGACATCGTAATGCAGTTTGATGAATGCATAGGTCTTCCTGCCACAAGAGAAGAAATGGGCAGAGCAATGAGACTGTCATTAAGATGGGCAAAAAGATCTAAAGATGAATTTACAAGACTTGGTAACAAGAACGCACTGTTTGGAATAATTCAGGGCGGTTCTGATGAGGCTTTAAGAGAAGAGTCATTAAAAGGTCTTACTGATATCGGTTTTGATGGATATGCTATTGGTGGTTTGGCTGTAGGTGAGCCTAAACCTGTAATGTACAAAGCCCTGCAGCATATTGCTCCAAAAATGCCAGAGGACAGACCAAGATATCTTATGGGTGTTGGTACTCCTATGGATATTCTTCAGGGCGTACTCAATGGTGTTGATATGTTCGACTGTGTTATGCCGTCAAGAAATGCAAGAAATGCACATCTATTCACATCCAAGGGAGTTGTGAGAATCCGTAATGCAAAATATGCTATGGATACCTCGCCACTTGATGAGAATTGTACATGTTACACCTGTCAGAACTACTCAAAAGCATATCTGCATCATTTAGATAAATGCAAAGAGGTTTTAGGTGCCCACCTAAATACTATTCATAATCTTCATTTTTATGAAAAATTTATGCAGGATATTAGAGATGCCATTGCAGAAGACAGATTAGAGCAGTTTGCAGAAAACTTCTATAAGGTATATGGTTATCCAGAGAAGGTATAGCTCATATATTTGTTCTTTTGTGGTGAGTGTTGGCAATATCAGTCTTAAGATCTGATTAAAAAAGAAATTGTGGTATACTCTTTTGAGTTAAATACTAAAATAAAACTATTTAAACTTTTTGAAGGAAAATAAAAATGAGTATTATTTCAGCAGCATATGCAGCAGATACCGCAGCTCCTGCAGCTCAGCAGGGTGGCGATATGAGCATGATCATTATCCTTACTATCTGTATGATCGCTGTTTATTTCCTCTTTATGCGTCCAAATAACAAAAAGCGTAAAGAGATGCAGAAATTATTAGATAATCTGGCTGTTGGTGATGAGGTTTTAACCAATGGTGGTATAGTTGGTCGTATCACTAAGTTACCAGACAACAAGGAATACGTTCTAGTATCAGTATCATCAGGTGTTGTTATGCAGTTTAAGCGCAACTATGTTGTAGCAGTTCTGCCAAAGGGCACCGTAGAAGCTATCTCTGTTGAAAAGCAGGTAGCAAATAAGAATAAATAATAGCAGTTTGTGAAATCAAGGCTACCGCAAGGTAGCTTTGTATCTTTATATAGGTAACATAAAGTGTTAAACAAATTCCCTCTGTGGAAAAACATCATGGTTTTCTTTGTGATTGCTGTGGGATTTTTCTACGCACTTCCAAATCTATATGGTGAAGATCCGGCTCTTCAGATTTCAGGTACCCATGGGGTTGAATTAGATCAGAAGACAGTTGATTCAATCAAAAATACATTACAGAGCAAGAATATTGAAGGTAAATATGAATTTGCCAATAGTCAGCTTTTAATCAGATTTGCAAATACAGATGAGCAGTTATCTGCAAGACAGATTGTATCTTCATCTCTATCTGAAAATTATGTTGTTGCTTTAAATCTTGCACCTGCAACTCCTGAATGGATGAGAAATATCGGTATGCATCCATTAAAGTTAGGTCTTGATCTTCGAGGTGGTGTTCATTTCCTTATGGAAGTTGACATGGAAGAAGCTATGAAGAAGATGAGATCTCAGCTTACTAATGATTTTAGAACAGAGCTTAGAAACCACGATATTCGTTTATCTTCTGTAAAAGCTGAAAATGATTATGTTCTTGTTGAGTTCAAAGATGCTTTAACAAGAGATAAGGCTCAGGAGCTTTTAGCATCTCGTCACAAGGACTTTAAGGTTGTTTCTCAGGATATTTCTGATAAATTTTATGTAAGAGCAACAATGACTCCTCAAAAACTCTCTGAGATCAGAACAAATGCTGTTGATCAGAACATAAATATTATCAGAAACCGTGTTAATGAATTAGGTGTTGCAGAACCTCTAGTTCAAAGACAGGGTGCAGACAGACTTGTTGTTGAACTTCCAGGTGTTCAGGATACAGCAAGAGCAAAAGAGATTTTAGGTGCTACAGCAACATTAGAGTTCCGTCTTGTTGATTCTAACGCTGATATTCAGGCTGCAGCTGCAGGTCATGTACCAGCAGGCTGTGAGGTTATCAACGATCAGCAGGGCTACCCTGTAGTTGTTCACAAGCAGGTTGTTTTAACCGGTGATCATATTGTAGATGCAAGTTCATCAGCAGATGAAAATGGTCGTCCTCAAGTAAATATCAGTCTTGATTCACGTGGTGGTTCTATCATGGCCGCCTTTACAAAAGACAATATCGGTAAGCCAATGGGAACAAACTTCATTGAGTATGTTGTTGTTCCATCAAATGATCCAAATGCACCAAAGCCAGGTGATCTGAACTATAAGCCAAAGTTCAAGAAGATAGAGAGAATGATTAATATTGCAACTATTCAGTCTCGTCTTGGATCATCATTTAGAATCACAGGACTTGATTCTCCTAAGGAAGCTCATAATTTAGCTCTGCTTTTAAGAGCTGGTGCTCTTATTGCTCCAATTCAGATTGTTGAAGAAAGAACAATTGGTCCTTCACTTGGTCAGCAGAACATTGATAACGGTATGAAAGCAATGCTATATGGTATTGTATTCCTTGCTGTATTCATGATTATCTACTACAAGTCATTTGGTTTTATTGCAAATCTTGCTTTAGTATTCAATCTGGTTTTACTGGTTGGAATCATGTCATTAATTCCTGGTGCAACCATGACACTACCTGGTATTGCAGGTATCGTGCTCACACTTGGTATGGCTGTTGATGCTAACGTGCTTATTTATGAAAGAATCCGTGAAGAGATCAGAAATAACAGACCAGTTCAGATTGCTATCAATGAAGGTTATGCACGTGCGTTTGTAACAATTGCTGATTCTAATATCACCTCATTTATTACTTCTCTGATTCTGTTCATGGTCGGAACTGGTGCGGTTAAGGGCTTTGCTCTTGTACTTATGATTGGTCTTGCAAGTTCTATGTTTACTGCTGTTACAGCATGTCGTGCAGTTGTAAATATTGTATACGGCGGACGCAATATCAAGAAGCTGAGCATATAGGAGAAAATGATGCTTCAATTTATTAAGCAATCTACTGTTATTCCTTTTATGAAGATAAAAGGAATTGTTGAAGTCCTTTGCCTTGTATTAGTTATAGGCTCAATTGTATCTATGTGTACTAAGGGGCTTAACTGGGGTCTTGATTTTACAGGTGGTATTGTTGTTGAAACCTCTTATTCAAAAGCTGTAGACCTCAATGATGTAAAGAAAGAATATGCAAAGCAGGGCATTGTTGGTACAACACAGCACTTTGGTACTAATCAGGACGTTCTTGTTAGAGTTGCTCCAAAAGATGGTCTTGATCAGCAGATTGTAACTAACAAGGTAATGGCAGCTTCAAAAGCTCTTGATCCTTCAGTTACTTTAAGCCGCACTGAGTATGTTGGACCTGCAGTTGGTGAGGAGCTTGTTGAAAGCGGTCTTATTGCAATAGTTGTTTCTTTATTAGCTATTCTTATCTATATTGCATTCAGATTCGAGTGGCGTATGGCAACAGGTGCTGTCATTTCACTTGCTTATGACGTTATTGTTGTATTAGGCACTTTCTCAGTTCTTCAGATTGAATATGACCTTACAGTTTTAGCAGCTGTTTTAACTGTGGTTGGTTATTCTCTGAACGATAAGATTGTTGTATTTGACAGAATCAGAGAAAATGCATCATCTCTTCCAAGAAATACAGTAATGAGCAGACTGTTTGACGTTTCTTTAACTCAGACTTTATCTAGAACCATTATCACCTCAGGTACAACACTGATTACTGTTGTCAGCCTCATGATTTTTGGTGGTGAGATGATTTATGGTTTCGCTCTTGCCTTGTTTGTCGGTATTGTTTTTGGTACTATTTCATCAATCTATGTGGCTTCTACATGGGCATTAATTCTCGGAATCAAGCGTGAGAATCTTGTTCCTGTAAAAATTGAGAAAAAAGAGTCAGATGGATATGAAACCATGGACTAAAAACAATGCATACTTTTATAAGATCATGCACTAGTCTTCTATGTGCAGGTCTTTTTGCCCTCATTCTTGCATCCTGTCAAAGTGGGGGCTTTGATTCCTCTTCAAATAAACTTCAGGGCGATTTTTCAGTTCCTGCCAAATATATTTATCTTGTGAAAACATCCTACAGTACTCTCAATCGAGATCAGAATATTCTTACAAAACTTCTGATGATGCTTGATTCTGAGCAGAAAAATTCAGTAGAAAAAGCTACAATTTTTTATGAGGCAGGTCTTGTATATGATGATTTAGGCCTTGAATCAATGGCAAGATTCATGATGATGAATGCCATTGTAAACAAACCTGATTATGCCGCTGCATATGAACTTATCGGAGTTTATTATTTAAAGGATGGAAGAATTGCTGATGCCTGCGATGCATTCGATTCTGCTATTGAACTTGATAAGAACAGTAAGTCAATGTACCCATACCTTAACAGGGCTTATGCAATGTATTATACAAAGCGATATCAAAAAGCCTATGAAGATATCTGTGAGTTCTATAATGCAGATAAAAGAGATCCATACCGTCTGCTGTCAAAATATATAATTGAATCAGCTTATAAGGGTGAATCTGAGGCAATAGAATCCTTGTCTAACGCATATATTAATAACGATCTTGATGTTAAGTCTCCTTTTGGCATAGCACTTATAAATCATACTCTAGGCCTAATTTCGACAGATGAACTGTTTGAAAAAATTCTTGAGGACAAGAATAGGGGTGATCTGATGCAAGAACATCTTTGTGAGGCTTATTACTATCTTGGAAAACAAGCTCTTAAGATGGGAAAAGACAAGCTTGCATATGATTACTTCAAACTATCAAGATCAACTGATAAATATAATTTTCTTGAATACAGAAATTCATATCTGGAGATGCGCTCTTTAGAGAAAAAATATAATCTTTTAGCACCATACTCTGCAGAGGAGAGAGAGCTGTAATGAGTGATTTAAATTCAAATGCCGTTATAGATTTGTCCGATGAGCAGCTAGACGATGTTAGACAGGCTATTTTAGCCTCAGATGATGCTCTTGTAATGAGTGAATTTTTTAAAGCTCTATCCGATCCTACAAGAATAAATATGGTTCATGCTATGCTGATACACAAATGGCTTTGTGTAGGTGATCTTGCAAAGATTGTAGGATTGTCAAAATCAGCTATATCACATCAGTTAGCCTATATGAGAATCAATAAATTGGTTAAGGTAAAAAGAGAGGGTAGAAAAGCCTTTTATGCTCTTGATGATTCTCATGTGGAATCTTTATTTGCCTTGGCACTATCACATATAAAAGAATAAAAATGAATAAACCAGTATATTTTGACTATGCTGCAGCAACACCTACCGATCCTAGAGTGATTGAAAAAATGGTAGAGAGTCTTTGTATAGATGGAACCTTTGCAAATCCACATGCAAAGGATCATGTATACGGATGGGAAGCAGCAGAAGCTGTCGAGAACGCCAGAGAGCAGGTTGCAGATCTGATTGGAGCATCTGCCCTCGAAATCACCTTTACCTCAGGTGCAACAGAGAGTAACAATCTTGCAATCTTTGGTCTTGCAAAAGGTCTTAAGGAAAAAGGTGACAAAAGATGTCACATCATTACATCAAAAATTGAACATAAAGCTATTTTGGAAGCTTGTGAAATCCTGGAAAAAGAAGGTTATAAGGTTACATATTTAACTCCAAGACCTGATGGTGTAATTACAAGTCAGATGGTTGATGATGCAATTACAGATGAAACCTTCTTAGTAACTATTGCTCAGGCAAATTCTGTATTAGGTGCGATAAGTGATATTCATGAAATTGCATCTGTCTGTCATAAAAAGGGAGTGTTCTTCCATTCAGATACTGCTCAGAGTATTGGCTACCTTAAGATGGATTATGACAATAGTGATATTGACATGGTTACATTAACCTGTGAAAAGGTTTGCGGTCCGAAAGGAGTCGGAGCTCTGTATGTAAAGCGCTCATCGAACGTACCTTTATTTGCTCAGATATATGGTGGCGGTCAGGAAAAGGGATTAAGAGGCGGTACTGTTCCTACACATGAAGTTGTAGGATTAGGGCAGGCCTTTGAAATTCTTAAAAAAGAGGGCAAGAAAGATCATGAGCGTTTTAAACTCTTAAGAGCAAGACTTATTGACGGCATCAAGGATCTTGAAGGATTAAAGATTAATCAGTCAGAGAATAATCTGCCAAATATTCTTTCTATAAGTTTTGAAAATATTGATGGTCATATGCTGCTTCCTACATTAAGTGCTATTGCAGCATCAACAGGATCAGCTTGCTCATCAAGTAATTTAAAACCATCATATATTCTAAAGGCTATTGGTCTTTCAGATGAAATGGCCAGAGCATCTATCCGTCTTTCATTTGGTAGATTTACAACAAAAGATCAGATAGATACAGTTGTACATGAGCTTAATGACAAGATACCAAAGCTTCGTGAATCAGGTTCAATGTGGAATGTGAGGAAATAAATGTTTAAACTTCTGTCAGTAGATTCATTATCTTCTCTTAATGTTGTTATAAATCTAAAAGAAGGTAAAGCTCAGGCTCCATTTGAGGAAAACGCAAAATTTACTCCAAATGAGAATGGTTATACTGTATATATAGATACTAAAGATTTTCGCTGGTATCAGAAGGCTGCAAGAGTAATTGCAAAACTCAATATCTATAATTTCTCTGTAATTTCAGTAGCTCCTTTTAAATCATTAGAACTGTTTTATTTCTTGATGGCTCTTCATGATGGAAAGCATGATTATTATGTTGCTGTTGAAAAGAATAATCTTGATCTACAGGAAATTGAAAACAGAGTAAACCTTGTTTGTTCCTACAGAGAGATTGCAGATCTGGATTCAAAATACATCTCTCCTGTTAAACTTGTTCAGACAGTATATGAACTAATCAGAAAGACTGCTGCATCAAACAGTGCATATACAAAGCTGACACTGATAGACAATAGTTCAGATGATTTTGATTCACTTGTAGGCTTAAAGACAGTAGGTTTAGCATCAGATAAATCTCCATGCCTAGGTATTATTGATTATGCGCCAAATGAACAGGCTGCTAATTCTCAGGTTGACATTGCTCTAGTTGGTAAGGGTATTACCTTTGATACAGGTGGTTATTCCCTAAAGCCTGATAAGTATATGGAAACCATGAGAACAGATAAGAGTGCAGCTGTATATCTTGCTGGTGCTCTTCATCTTGCAATCAGTAAAGGTTTAAACAAGCATGTAAGATTATATCTTTGCTGTTCAGAGAATATGGTATCAGGCAAGGGCATGCTTCCTGGTGACATTATTGAATATCCAAACGGTATCAAGGTTGAAATAAACAATACTGATGCTGAAGGCAGATTGGTTCTTGCTGATGGATTATTAAGAGCTCAAAAAGATGGAGCATTAGAAATTCTTGATATGGCAACATTAACCGGTGCTGCAAAAGTAGCTGTTGGACGAGATTTATTCTGTGTCATGACTCCTAATAACAAGATGAATGTAAAAATGCAGGAAGCTTTTGATGCAACTCTGGAAATGTACTGGCAGTTGCCAATGCTCAAAGAGCATAAGAGATTTTTATCATCAAGAAGAGCTGATATAACAAATTCAGGTCATGGTGACAGTGTTCCTGGCGCAAGTGCTGCCGCCGCTTTCTTAAGAGAGTTTGTTGATAAGGCAATTCCATGGACTCATATTGATCTGTCATCAGCTTATCTTCCTGATGAAAGTCCATTTTTAGGAGCCGGTCCAACAGGCTCAACAATTCTAGGAATTGCAGCTTATTTGAGAGCATAGCCTATGTATAAAAATATCGTTGTACTGACAGGTGCAGGAATTTCAGCAGAATCTGGCATTCCTGTGTTCAGATCGGATACAGGCTTATGGGAGCATGAGCGCGTTGAAGACGTAGCTACCTATGATGGTTTTTTGAAAAATAAAACTAAGGTACACGATTTTTATAACAAAATGCGTCAGAGCATAAAGAGCAAAGCACCAAATCAGGCTCATCTAGCACTTACAAAACTGCAAAGTGAAATTCAAAAAAGATATGGCGGTGTTGTCAGTATTGTTACACAGAATATTGACGATCTGCATGAAAAGGCCGGCTCTAAAGACATAATTCATATGCACGGTGAGCTTAATTCAATTTTGTGTGAAAGCTGCAAGAGCAGAGTGGAATTTTTTGACAATTCATCTGTTGATTCAGTATGTCCTGTATGTGGTAAAAAGTCTTTAAGACCAGATATAGTCTGGTTTGGTGAAATACCTTATCAGATGGAAAAAATAGAGAAGCTACTCTGTCAGTGTGATCTGTTTTTATCAATAGGAACATCAGGAGTTGTCTATCCTGCTGCAGGTTTCTGTCATGTAGCAAAAAGCTGTGGAGCTACATGTGTAGAGTTCAATCTTGAACAATCCAATGTGGCAACACAGTTTCATTATGGTCTGTATGAAAAGGCTTCAGTGAGTGTTCCTGCATTTGTTGAACATCTTATAGAACACAATGAACTTCTAAAGGAAATTTAGGCTTTAGCTTGAATTATCAGCTCCTTTGAATTTGCAATAAACAGTTTCCTGTATACCCTATACAGGATCTCATCTTGTCTGTCCTTTGGAAGTTCATGAAACTGATGCAAAAGCTGATCCCATAAAGGCATCTGCGCAATGAATTTATTGCGATGGACCCTTATAGGATTGATATTAAGCTTGTCATTATTCTTGAACATCTTTGTATCTCTAATCAGTATATTTGCCAATCTATTATTGAGAATAGTTTCAAATTTTAAATATGCAATGGATAAGAACGTACAAAAATTTTTTTATTATCAAATTGCAATGTATTTCATTTTTTAAAGAAAAAATAAGATTCAAAATTTGACTTTTAAAGACATACACCTTTTCTATCAATATCTATGGCGAAATTATTAAAGCACACTAAGATCACAATTTGATTATGTTTATGCCTTAATACTTGCAATCAAATCACTC